>DASZYU010000322.1:0-2965 GCA_035545215.1 Puia sp. | reverse complement strand
TCACTGCTGGCGCAGATACAACAGGAGATGATCAAGCTGGATATAGCGCAACTTGGGACTACGGGGCAAACGACATTCAGCGCCACCGACTCGGCCTACATCATCTTCCTCATTATGGGTATCGTGGGCTATTTCACGGTGCCGACGGTGACGCATTATATCATCCGCAGCGCGGGAGTGGGCGCGCGACTGTGGCAGGTGCGGTTAACCTAAAAAAAGACACTTATGTTTCCCAAGACAAGAAATCTCGAAACGGCCTTTCAGTATGTGCGCCTTTTTACGGTGATCGTCATTGCCGGCGTCCTTGCGCTTAGCGCCTGGGTGGTATGGCTGTCGCAGCGGGCGATCGCGCGGGTGCAGGACCGGGTGTATGTGTTGTCCGCCGGCAAGGCGCTGGAGGCGGTGGCGGGTGACCGGAAGGAAAATCTCGCCGTGGAGGCCCGCGATCATATCCGCGCCTTTCATGAATATTTTTTTACGCTGGACCCGGATGAAAAGGTGATCAATGCCAACATGACCCGGGCGCTGTATCTCGCGGACGGATCTGCGCGACGGCAGTATGAAAGCCTGAAGGAAAGCAGGTATTATTCCGCGGTCATTTCGGGCAATATCAGTCAACAGGTAACTATCGACAGCATCGTGCTGGATATGCATCCCTATCCTATGTATTTCCGGTGTTATGCGACCGAGAGGATCATCCGGCCAACGAGCCTGGCGACGCGGAACCTGGTCACCGAAGGGTGGCTACGCAACACCAGCCGCTCGGATAATGACCCGCATGGATTCCTGATCGAAAAATGGAACATATTGGATAACCGCGATCTCAAAGTAGAGAGACGCTAAAAACTTTTATATGACAATGAGTAAGCAAAAACGAATATTCCTGCTGGCGGCGCCGGTGGTGGTGATAGCGATGCTTTTTGTGGTTTTTTATATACTCGGCGGGGGAAGATCCGGAAAACCGGCCGGCGCGGCGGCGATGGGTCTGAATACGCAACTGCCGAAGCCAAAATTCGATCTGCGGCAGGCGTTTTTGAATAAGATGCAGGCGTATGTGGAGGCGGATCGGGACTCGGTGCGGAAGGAGCAGTATGAACGGCAGGACCCTTACCGGAAGACGGATACGCCGTTATTGCGGAGGGGTGTGAGGACCGATGCGGCGGGTAACAAGGCCGGTGCGCCTGGTGACCGGGGTAATCCGCCTGGTGATCGGACTACTGCGTCTAGTGACCGCAAAGCGGATGAACTGTTGCGACAGCTGGACAATCTCCGGAAGTCGATACACCAACCTTCGGTGTCACCGCCGCCGGGGGCGCGGTCGCCTGCTGACGAGCAATGGGTTTTGCCGCGGTCTGCCGAACGTTTTGCGACGCCGCGGGACACGTCGGATGGCGATGCGAAGATGGAACAGCTGAACCGCATGCTGGACAAAGTGATCCGGATCCAGCACCCGGAGGAAGCGAAGGCCGCGGCGACGCCGCCGGCGCGCCGGTCGACGGATGAAGTCATGCCGGCGGACTCGTCTGTCAATACCATTTCTGCGGTGGTGCCGGAAGATCAAACGCTGACCGCGGGAGCGACACTCGCCTTGCGGATCACGGACTCGATCCGCGTGGATGGCCGGGTGCTGGCGGCGGGGCAGCTGGTATATGGAACGGTGACTATTCAAAACGACCGTATGCCCGTGCGGATCGGCGCGCTGCGGGACGACCGCAACCTGTATACGACCGAGCTGGAGGTATACGATCTCGATGGCCTGGCGGGCATCCATATTCCCGGCGTGCTGAGCAGGGAGGTGGCCAAACAGTCTGCCGACCAGGGCGTGAATTCGCTGAATGTGCTGAATATGGACCCATCGTTGGGGGCGCAGGCGGCGAGTGCGGGGATACAGACGGTAAAGTCTTTTGTCGGGCGTAAGGTGCGGCAGGTGCGGGTGTCCGTGAAAGCGGGGTACCGCGTGCTCCTGCGGCCTGCCCGGAATGACTTGGTCGAGCGTCCGGTGAAACCTTCGGGTTTAGTTGATAGGCGAGTACGGCCGCCCGGTTTCGTCCCGGGAGGCCCTGTTGTCGAACATTGCCGGTCGGAGGGGATGGAGTTGTCTTTAAGGGGCGTCTGGCTTGTGGACAGCCTTTTGTGGCTCGGGCTGGAATGGGTGAATCATTCGCCGATACCGTACATGGCGGCGTATACGCGATGGTATATCCGCGACCGCCGTGTCCTCAAACGAACGGCGATGCAGGAATGGCCGGTGGCGCCGGTTGGCGAGTCGGCCCCGGTCGTTGTCGGGGATTCTTTGCGGTATGGCTGGGCGGGATTTCGACCGTTCGCACTGGCGAAGGACAAGGAGCTGGTGTTGGAAATGGGCGAGAAGGGCGGTGGAAGGGTGTTGCAGCTGGTGATCGATCATCGTGAACTCTTACATGCGAAATGTTATGGCAAAGAAACAGAACCGTGACAGACGGCTGCGTCTGTACTATACGCAGGACGAATATGTGTTGCTGAAGCAACTGACGGCTCAGTCGAACCACCGGACGATGAGCGGTTACGTTCGGCAGGTGTCGCTGCGTAAGCCGGTGATCGTCGCCGTGCGGAACAGGAGCCTTGACCTTTTTATCGATGAAATGATCGTCCTCCGGAAGGAGATGACGGCTTTCGGGGAAAGGCCCGGGCTTAGCCACGAACAAAAAGAACGGATGCTCGGCATCCAGGGGGAGATCAGGACACTTATCTCAAAAATCGCCGAGTCATGCATGCCAAAATTAGTTTAGGAAGGAGCATCGGCCGGGTGCTCTACTACCACGAATTGAAGATGAAGAAAGGACAGGCGGAAATCCTGGCCGCCGGAAACTTTTTGAAGGAAGCCGGCGAGCTGACCTATCGCGACAAACTGTACCAATTCGAACGGCTCGTGTCGCGGAATGACAGAGCGGATAAAAAGGTGCTGCAGGTGTTCGTTTCGTTCGGG
>DASZYU010000321.1:0-5825 GCA_035545215.1 Puia sp. | reverse complement strand
ACCGCTGACGATGGCTGCCACGCCGGTGAGCCGGGTAACGGGTTTTACCGCGTCATTGTCGTTCCAATAAATATGCGACGAATAACCCGCCAGCAGACTGTTCATGTTGGCAGCCATATACGAAAACCAGTTTTGTTGATTGGTTTCCACGAGATCGCCCCCGACAAATTTGATCTTGCTCCGGATCCCAAGACCGGTAAGCGCCTGGTCGAGACTGTCATAGCAGGTCTTGTAGTTATCCATGGTCATGTTCGTGCTGTTGACCTCGTTTTGGATCGTGACCTGGTTGACAGCCGTCAGCCCGTGGTTGACGATCAGGTCGTTCAACACCCCCGCAAAGGCCCGCATCGATGCGGGAGTGGCCGTATGCCAGTAAGTGATATTGATGCTGGCGGCGCCCGCATCCTGGGCGAGCTTGACCGTGCTTACAAAAGAAGACATAAAATCCGCCGTCGCCGCCGAATAGTTCGGATCACCGGGCCAGGCCTTCGAGTCGAAGAAAATGCGGACATACTGCGAATGCAGCGCTTTTACCTTTGCTTCGAGCTTCCCGATATTGGCCGGCGTGATCCCATCCGACGCACTGAAGGTCGAATACACATTCTGGTTGTATTGCGCCCCGAAACCCGCAAAATCTGTGGATACGGCGGTATTTACGTCTACCAAAAATTCGACCGCAGGGCCGGGCGGCGGGGGCGTACCACCGTTTTTCTTGCTGCACGAGCAGGAACAAGCGGCCAATATCGCCATCGATAGGATGGCCCCGGCGGTCCTTGTCATTTTTTTCATTTTATTTAAGCGCTATTGGACCCATCTGGCGTAAAGGATCGCGTCAAGGTAGATTGGTTTCACGGTAATGTCGTAAGCCGGGAACTTGGGGGCGGCGGTATTCTTGGCCGGATTGGGATTGGCATCCGCCGAATTGGTATACCAGCCGTCAAAATTATACCCCGCCCTGGCGGGTACCGGCGCGTTCTGGACCAGCTGGCCCGCCTGCACCTTCACAAAAGTCGTATCCCCCGCCGAATTGGTCTCGTTGAGGATAAAGGCAACCGTACAGGTCCGGTCGACCGCAGGCTTGCTTTTCTTGCACGAAACTGCCGGCACGGCCGCGGTACCGATTGCCAGGACGAACAGCAAAGGCTTTATCGAAGCTGCTCTCAGGATCGGGTTTGACTGTGCCGTCTTTTTGATAGTTATCATCGCCTTCTTCATGAGCGTTTTTTTGAAAGTTTGTAATTACCAGCCCGGGTTTTGAGTCAGGACATGCCCGTTCCGTTTGTAAAAATCGATCTGGTACGTGGGAACGCTTTGCAGGTAATCCCTGTCCAGCACAAAGCCATTGGCTTCGTTGCGCACCGTCTGCGATACCTTCAGATAGCCGCTGCCCGAAGGCACATTGCCGGCTGAGGTGACATTGCCGTTGATATCGGCAAGGACCAGTGGCTTCGTGACCGGGCTTTTGGTTATCCAGGCGCCCAGGTTCTTTGCCGGATAGAGCTGCGTATTTTCATAATTGATCTTTCTCCAACGCAACAGGTCATGCAGGCGGAAGCCTTCATAGACCAGTTCGGCCCTTCTTTCCCTGCGGACCTCCCAGATAAAGGAGGGCACCGAGGGATCCCTGTTGGCATCATCGTAGACCACCCCGCCCACAGCAGGCAAACCGCCCATGATCTGTAGATCGGGAAGCCTCGAGCCCGCCGCATCGCCTGCCCTTTTCCGAAGCGCGTTGATCGTCTGGTCCAGATCGCCCTGGACGACCGTATAAAGACCCATATCGGCCAGCTCGGCGGCCGCTTCGATATAATTCATCATGACCTCGCCCAACCGGATGATGGGAGCGTCGGTGATATTAAAGCTCTGGACCGCATAAGCCTGGTCCTTGGTCGGCACATCGAGGAATTTCCAGCATTTAAACCCGGTGACAGAATAACCGGTCTCGAGATATTGTATGTGGAACTGGTCGGTGAGAAAGGTATTGGCGAGCCGCGGATCCCTGTTGGCGAATTGAGCGGCCGCGGTCTTATCGCCCTGGTACAGCGGATTCACGCCCGAGGTGGTATTGATCGGCAACCCGTTTTTGCAGAGATAGGCGTCTATCAGGTCCTTGGGCGCTGCATTACCCTGTATCGTATTCGTATTGTTGCCGGAAGCGATCGCGTGCGTTACCTCGCCCGTGTTGTATTGGCGGTACAGGATCATTTCTTTCAGAACGGATGGCGTCGAGGCGATATCGATCGTACTGCACAGCTTCTGATAGTTGTCGGCGACGGAATACCGGCCTGAACCGATCACCCTTTCGGCCGCGTCTTTGGCCGCCTGGAGATATACGCCGGCCCGCGTGATATCGCTTGAAGAAGAGTTGGGGTCATACTTGATCTTTGTTCCGATATACAACAGCTGCCTGGACATAAAGGCGTCGACGACATCCTTCGTTATGACCAGTCCGTTCGGCCCGGTGAGCGGGTCGGTCAGCTTGACATTCTGAGAAGCATATTGAAAATCGGCCAGCACATTGTCCATCACGAACGTCACGGGATCGCGCGGCCGGAACAGGTCGGAATCGTTGTCGGTCAGCGGCTCGCTGTAATAAGGCACCTCCCCGAAGTCGAATACGAAGTTGGAATAGTCTAATGCCCTGAAGAAGCGCGCGATGCCGATCCAATGCCGCGCCGCGACAGAATCGGGAAACCCCGTCATTTTCGTGACCCGGTCGACGAAAATATTGTCCTTCCGGATGTCCGCAAAATAATTATCCCAGGCGCCGCCGTTGTTCGTCACCAGGCTCGCGAAACCCGGCAGGCTGATGCTGGTGAAGTCATCGTTGAGCGTTTCCCGGATGGACATGGACCCACCCGCATCGTTGTTCCCGAAGCCGGGAAACCGGTCCGCATAATAACTCATGGCAAACGCCCGGACACTCGATTCGGATGTCCAGAAGTCATCGTCCGTAAACGATGCCAACGGTTCCTTGACGAGAAACTTTTTGCATCCGGTGAGCAGGAGGATCGTGCAACAAAATACCAATATCTTATTTTTCATAACTTCTGAAATGATGTATTTATAAATCTACCTGTAAACCGCATGACCAGGTCCTGAAGTAAGGATAGGTCCTTCCAAAGCTCTTTGCGTCATTGATCCCTTCGATCGAGTTCTGCTGGATCTCCGGGTCGATGGACATATTCAGGTTATCGATCGTAAAGAGGTTCTCGCCGCTGATAAAGAGCCGCACGTTGCTGATCCGCGCACCCTGCAGCAAGCGCTTCGGTATCGTATAACCGACCGTAATATTCTTGACCCTCATATAGGCCATGTTCAGCAAATAGCGGGTTTGCGGCTGCCAGTTGGCATTGTGGTTGTTCGCTCCCGGGTTGGACGGCGCAGGGAAATAGGCTCCGGGGTTGTCCGGGGTCCAATAGTTCATCTGGTTTTGATAAACCGCCTCGCCTGCCGTAAAGCCGGGGATGAACAGCGACCCCGTCGCCCAGTATTCTCTTTTGGCGACACCTTGCAGGAACCCGCTGACGTCAAAACCTTTGTAATTCAGTCCCAGCCGGAATCCGTAGATATACCGCGGAGTCGTGTTGCCGATCACGTGCATGTCGCCATGATGCAGGTTGGTCCCCGTCCCGAAGTCGACCACTCCACTGCCGTCCCTGTCCTTGTATTTGACGTCCCCGGGCCCGTAGTGGAAAGAGGAGCTGGTATTCAATGCATCCTGGTTGGGCGCCTTGCCATAGAACCAGGTAGGATTCGCTGCGCCGTTATTGCCGGAAAAATCGCCGGCATTGAAAAGCCTGTCGGTCGTATAACCCCAGATCTCGCCGACGGTCTTACCCTGGTAATTCGGAACATCGTTACCGCCGGGCAGGATACTGACTTCGGTGTTGGCAAACTTCGTGATCCTGCCGGTCGCGTCCGAGATATTACCGCTGATGCTGATCCCGAGCCCGTTGGACAGCATCTTATCGTAAGATACCGACAGCTCCCATCCCCTGGTGACGAGTTCGCCATAGTTGCGGGCGGATGGGTCGGCTCCCAGCGTGGCAGGCTCTTCGATACCCGTGGTGACCATGCCCTTCGTTGCGCGGTTATACACGTCCAGGTCGATATCCAGCGAATTATTGAACAATTTCGCATCGAGTCCCAGGTCGGTTGTTTGGATGGTCTCCCAGGTCAGCGAAGAAGCGATGTTGGCGAACACACCCACCTGCGTGGGATTAAGGCCATTGATCCACCAGTTGGAGTTGGAAGCGTTCATGATCCGCAGATAAGAATTGCTGCCGATGTCGTTATTGCCGATCGATCCCCATGATCCGCGTATCTTCAGGAAGGAAATGGGTGTCTTATCCAGGATGCCCTCCATGAACTTCTCATGCGAGATGATATAGCCTGCCGAAAAAGACGGGAACGTGCCCCATTTCTGATTGGTCGGGAAGTTGGAAGACCCGTCCCTTCTCAGGTTGGCTTCGAGGAGATACCGGTCTTTATAGGCGTAGTTCACGCGCCCGAAGAAACCCAGCGTCGACCAGTGGGTGGGGTAACCGTTGGCAAACTCCGCACCCGAGGTCAGGTTCAATGTAGGGTGCGATGCCAGCAACAGTCCCATTGCTTTCGAATATTGGAAATCGCTGTAGTAAGACTCGATGTCTCCGCCGGCCATCAATTTGAAGCTATGGCCGCCGATCTCCTTGTTATAGGTCGTATAAGCCTTGCCCACATTTCGTTTGACCCAATTGGAATTCTCGATCACATAATCTTCCGCGGGAAAATAGTTCGGCAGCACACTGGTCAGCGTGGGGTCCACCCAGCTGTTGATGCCGGTGATCGGCGAAGTAGCGACATTGGAATGCGCATTGTCCACTGCATACGTGTAATCGAAATCGGCGGTCCACCCCTTCATGAAGGTTGCCGTGGCGCCCACCTGCAGACGGCTCTGGTCGTCGTCCCTTGTGTTCATGTGGGCCTGTTGCAGTTCGGTCAGGATGTTCTTCAGAGGTAAGCCGTTGAAAGTACCGTATGGATAGGTTTCGGGATAACGATAGATATTGAACCAGTATTCGTCGGGGGCATTCCCATTGGCCAGCCGGAAGTTGGGATATTGCTTCTTCGAGACGAACTCCATCAGCGACCCGCGCGCCGTGAACCAGTTGTTGATCTTTGTCTCCACCCTTACAGTTCCGTTATAGCGCGTATACCTGTCCGGTTCAGGAGCCACCTTCACCAGGCCTTTCTGGTCCATCACGCCAAAGCTGGCATAATACGTGGTTTTGTCGTCCCCGCCGGTGATCGACAAATTCTGTTTCATCTGCGGAGAAGCCGGGTTGAGGAAAAGCTTGTCGATATCCCAGGGTCTGTAATAGTAGGTCTGACCGGCGCGCCGCTCGAAATCCCGGCCTTCGACCATCTCGGGTCCCAGCTTCTGGCCGCCGTAAAGCTGCTTCCACTGTCTCATCCGCTGGATGCTGAGATCGTCATAGTACGCTCCGAGGATGTTAAAGCTGGCGGTGGTCGGAGCCGTCCTCCTGTATTGCGCGAGCATATATTCCGCTCCCTGCGCTCCGTCCGCGATCCTGGGCGTGTTCATCGGCGATGACCAGGCAAAATTGTTGTCATAGGAAACATGGATCCGGCCCTTTTTGCCCTTCTTGGACGTCAAAAGAATGACTCCCCAGGAACCTCTCGCACCATAGATGGAAGCGGAAGCCGCGTCCTTCAGAACGGAAATGGACTCGATGTCCTCGGGGTTCACCATATTCATGTCGGGGATGGGGACGTTATCGAGCAGGATCAGCGGCGTCGCCTCGGCATTGACGGAACCG
>DASZYU010000320.1:0-7096 GCA_035545215.1 Puia sp. | reverse complement strand
GAAGCCGGGGCTTACCGAGAGCTGCTTTTCTTCATTGATCTTGTATTGACGGTTGTCGACGTCAAAGAAACCTCCTTAGGACGGCCACACGGTCCCTCATAGATTTGATCTGTTCTTGTGTCATAAGTGCGCAAAGGTAATAAAAAATGCCTAAATTCCGGCATGCTCCAACACTACCTGCGCTGCGCATGGCGCACGATCAGGCGCAATCCCTTTTACAGCCTTGTCAACATCGGGTGTCTGTCGATCGGCATTGCGGTCACGATGACGATCCTGCTGTACCTGCTGCACGAGCACAGTTATGACGGGTGGCATGCCAACGCACCGAGGATCTTCGCGGTGTCCACGACCGAAACGTTCGGGTCGTCACGGTTCGACAATCCGCACTTAAGCTGTGTGACCGGCCCTTCGGCGAAACAGGCCGATCCTGCGGTGGAAGCATTCGTGCGGATGTTCCCGCTGCTCGCAGGCACCAGCGTACAGAACGCGGCAGACCCGGCGGCCCGCTTCTGGGAACACAAGGACTTCTATTTTGCGGACAGCAATTTTTTCCGCTTTTTCAGTTTCCGGCTGATAAAGGGCCGGCCGGAAGACGTGCTTGCCCGTCCTTATACAGTAGTATTGACGCAGAGCGAAGCCAAAAAATATTTCGGGACGTCGGACCCGGTGGGAAAGGTGCTGGTGCTCGACGGGAAACATCGGTTGGAGGTCACCGGTGTCGCTGCGGATGTGCCGAGCAATTCGAGCATCCGGTTTGGTCTTATTGCCTCTCTGGCCACGATGGCGAAGATCGACGAATTCAAGGTTTACCTGGAGGAACAGCGGCTGCAGATGGGCAGCTTCCGCACCTGGCTGTTACTCAAGGAAACGTCGGACACCGCGAGGGTCGCCCAAAACCTGGGCCATATCGCAAGGGAGGCCGATGCGAAGGCGACGGAAAAGAACCAGTTAGCCGGAGGCTTTATAGAAAGCCACCGCTTCCAGCTGCAGCCGATCGCTGATACGCACCTGAAGGGCGTCCTTGGTCCGTCAAACAGCAAATACCTCCGGCCATTCACCTGGGTCGCAGCCGTTATTTTGCTGCTGGCGTTGGTCAACTATATGAGCATGGCGACGGCGCGCGCGGCGACGCGCGCCAAGGAAGTCGGGGTGCGAAAAGTCATTGGCGCGGGCCGCGGGCCGATCGCGGCGCAGTTTTATACGGAGAGCGGATTTTTTGCCGTGGTCTCGTTCCTGCTCGGTGGTCTGCTTTTCCTGGCTGCCAAGCCCTATTTTTTCAACCTGTTGCGTGTGCCGATCGACAACCGGTTCCTGCTTAGTCCGCGGGTACTGTCTTTCTTTGGCGGGTTGCTGGTGGCGATCGTACTGGCTGCGGGTAGCTATCCCAGCCTCGTGCTGTCCCGTTTTCAGCCCGCAGCAGTCTTATACGGCAAACTGAGCCGGCAGCGCGGCGCAGAACGGATGCGGATGGGCTTCATCGTATTGCAGTTTGCGATCTCCATGACGCTGGTCATTTGCAGTGTCGTCATCGGCAAACAGCTTTACTATATCCGGCATATGGATACCGGTGTCGACCGGGAGAACGTGCTGATGCTGCCGTTTGGAGCTACCATGGAGCACTTTTCCGCTTATAAACAGGAAGTTGCAGCGCTGCCCTCCGTCCGGCAACTGGCTACGACAGAGTTTAAACTGTACGACGGCGGCGTCCTGCTACACCTGGTCCATTTGCCAGGGAGGTCGAAGCCCGCCGATCTGAGCGGGTTGGTGGCGGACAGCAGTTTCATCTCACTGTTAGGTTTGAAATGGAAGGAGGCGCCTGCGACCGGATCGCGTTGGTTTGGTAAAGACCGTATCCTGCTGAATGAAGCGGCGGAGAGGGATTTCCGGCTCGGGGACGGTGCCGTCGGAAAGCCGTTGAATGTCGACGACAGCATGCTGACGATCGCCGGCGTGTTGAAGGATTTCAATTATTGGTCGCTGCGCAGTACGATCAAACCCTTCGGGCTCACCATTGTGACAAATGCCGGCGACGAGTGGCCGACGGGTATCTCCGGCTGTCTGTACGCCAGGATCGGCCCGCATGTGAATTTACCCGGCGTGATCGATGCCATTCGTAAGATCTATTCCCGATACGACAGTCATACCCCGTTCGAATTTGAGTTCCTTGATGACGCATTCGACAGCAACTATAAACAGGAGGACCGGCTCGCGGGTTTGCTCAGTGTCTTCACCGTGGTCACCATCGTCATTGCTTGTCTGGGTCTGTTCGCGCTGGCGACGTTTTCGGCCCGGCAGCGTATCAGGGAGATCGGCATCCGCAAAGTGTTGGGCGCGTCGGTCGGATCGATCGGAGCTTTGCTGTCGAGGGATTTTCTGCGACCTGTATTGGTGGCAGTGCTCATTGCGTGTCCGTTGTCCTGGTGGGTCATGAGCCGGTGGTTGGAGGACTTCGCTTATCGGACCCGACTGTCCTGGTCGGTGTTTGCGTTGTCCGGGTTTGGACTACTGGGCGTCGCCCTTGTGACGGTCCTGACAAGGAGTATGAAAGCAGGTCGCGCCAACCCGGTGGACAATCTGCGGACCGACTAGACCCCGCGGTCGTCAAGCGGCGAAACGGCGTGACGGGGGAGGAGAGCCGTTGTCCGGCCATGGAATTATGTACATTCGGGTATGTGCGGAGACCGTCGATTCGACCCGGTATACCTTGCGGTACCGCAGCCCCGAACAGGGGATGCCTAACCGTTGGGACCTGTGGGTGCGCGCCGACAGACATGTTGCGGTCAAACAAGCGTTCCTGGTGCAGCCGTATATCAAAGGCAGGTACCATAAATTGCGGCGGCGAACGCGGAAGGCGCGCGAGGCGTTCCAAAACGTTTTGGGGGACGTCGTATACGACAGGATCAAAAGATCGCTGCCGGCATTGCGCGAGCCGGTGTATGCCAAAGGCTTTGATTATCAACGGGCGGGTGCGCCCATTGTGCTCGGGCCCGATTCCGGGTATTTCCGGTTGTTTCCCGACTTGCCCGGCCGGCTCTTCGAATATCACGCGTTCGAGCCGTACTTCTGGCTGTCGGCCAGGTATTATCCATAGTGAATTGGTGACGAAAATCATCCTTCCGCATGGGCTACGTTTGGGGATTATTTTTCCCAGATCGGCGATCTTTACCGGAGAAACCAATTTTATCACCTTTAACTTTTTCCGGCACTGTTCTTGGAACGGTCAGAATAGTCCGTGTTAAAGAGATTGTTCACTTAAAATTAATCGTATGAATGCGCAGAAAGTTTTGATAGGAGCCTTATCAGGGCTTATTGCCGGCGTTGCGATCGGTGTCCTGGTCGCCCCGGCGGAGGGAAAGGAAACCCGTCAACGAATCTCGGATACGGCCGATTCATTGAAACGCAAACTACGCCAGCTGAGGGGTGTCACGATGGACGAACTGGATGAATTGAGAGACATTGTGGAAAGGGAAACTGAAGGGTTGCGGGACGATGTTCGCAGTCGCGTCCTGACATTGATCAAGGCCGCGAAAGAAAGAGGCAACCACATTAAGGAACAGGCCATGTCGTAAGAGTGGCCTGCATTAGAATAAAAAGGGACCTTCGGTCCCTTTTTTTGTTGGGCCTTGGGGCTTTCCTGCGGAAAATAAGCCCCCGGCCCAACAACTGTTGGGGCTTGGGGCTTAAATTGCGGTCCTAAATTACCTGTATGCCCATCGATCTTCGCTCCGATACCGTAACGCGACCCACGCCCGGAATGCTGGATGCCATGATGACCGCCAAAGTCGGCGATGACGTTTTCGGTGAAGATCCGTCCATCAACGAACTGGAGGCCAGGGCGGCGAAGCTGTTTGGAATGGAAGCCGCGCTGTACTGCCCCAGCGGCACGATGTCCAACCAGATCGCAATCAACTGTCATACACGGCCCGGGGACGAGGTCATTTGCGAAAAAAGCGCGCACGTCTACGTCTATGAAGGGGGCGGAATCGCTTTCAACTCGGGCAGCCAGGTGCGCGCGCTCGAAGGTAATCTCGGCCGGATCACCGCCGGGCAGGTGTCCGGGTCCATCAATCCCGACGATGTCCACCGTGCGCGGACTTCGCTGGTGGCGCTGGAAAACACGTGCAACCGGGGCGGAGGCAGCTGTTATGATCTGGAAGAGATCATAATGATCCGCCAGGTGTGCAGCGACAACCAACTGCGGCTGCATCTCGACGGCGCGCGGCTGTTTAATGCGCTGGTGGCCACAGGTCAATCCGCAAAGGATTACGGCGCGATCTTCGACAGCATCTCGGTTTGCTTAAACAAAGGGCTGGGCTGTCCGATCGGAAGTATATTGATCGGTCCCAATGCTTTTATCCGCCAGGCCCGCCGCGTCCGCAAGGTTTTCGGCGGCGGCATGCGTCAGGCGGGGTTTATGGCTGCAGCCGGCATCTATGCGCTGGACCATCATATCGGGCGGCTCGCGGAGGATCATGAGCATGCTCGCCGGATCGCCGCCGCCCTGGAGAAAAAGTCGTTTGTCCGGTCGATCATGCCGGTGCAGACCAACATCATCATCTTCGAAGTAGAAGGAGACGGTTGCGCCAAACAGCTGGCACAGCGTCTTCGGGAAAAGGACGTCCTGGTCATCGCGATTTCCGCCAATCAGATCAGGTTCGTGACCCATCTCGACATCCGGTCCGAGATGGTCGACAGGGTAGTGGAGGTCATTGAACAATTAAACTAAATCATATTCTTATGTTTCCAAAGGTGACACCGAAAAACACGAAAGCATGGCAGCAGCTGCAGACCCATTATGAGAAAGAGATGAAGGGGGTGCACATGCGATCCTTGTTTGCGGCCGACGCACAGCGATTCAGCCGGCATTCTCTGCAATTCGAAGACATCCTTTTCGACTACTCGAAAAATATCTTTACCGAAAAAACGCTGGACCTTCTTCGTCAACTGGCCAAAGAATGCAAAGTCACCGAGGCCATCGAAGCGATGTTCAGCGGCGAAAAGATCAACCAGACCGAGAACAGGTCGGTTCTCCATACTGCGCTCCGCAACCTTTCCGGAACGCCGGTGTATAGCGACGGGCAAGATGTCATGCCGGACGTGCTGCGCGTACTGGCGCAGATGGAGGATTTCGCATGCCGGATCCACGGCGGCGAATGGAAGGGGTACACCGGAAAAAAGATCAAATATGTCGTCAATATCGGCATAGGCGGGAGCGACCTGGGCCCCGTGATGGTCACCGAGGCGTTGCGTCCTTATTGGAAAGAAGGTATCCAGGCCTATTTTGTGAGCAACGTGGACGCTACGCATATTGTCGAGACGCTGAAAAAAGTGACGCCGGAAGAGACGTTGTTCCTCATCGCCAGCAAGACTTTTACCACGCAGGAGACGATGACCAATGCGCATTCGGCGCGCGACTGGTTCCTCAAGGACGCGGGTGATGAGAAGCATATTGCCAAACATTTTGTGGCATTGTCGACCAATGAAAAGGAGGTCGTGAAGTTCGGCATCGACAAAGCGACTATGTTCGAATTCTGGGACTGGGTCGGCGGGCGTTATTCGCTATGGAGCGCCATCGGTCTTTCCATCGTGCTGACGATCGGCTATGATCATTTCGAGGAGTTACTGAAAGGCGCACACGCGGCGGATCAGCATTTCCGAAAAACGCCGTTCGAAGCCAACATCCCGGTGACGATGGCGCTGATCGGTTGCTGGTACACCAACTTCTTCGGTTCACAGACGGAGGCCATTTTGCCGTATGACCAGTATATGCATCGTTTTGCGGCTTACTTCCAGCAGGGAAATATGGAAAGCAATGGCAAGAGCGTGGATCGCAACGGGAAACCGGCAGACTGGTCGACCGGCCCTGTGGTATGGGGCGAGCCAGGCACCAATGGTCAACATGCTTTCTATCAGTTGATCCACCAGGGCACCGTGCTTATCCCGTGCGACTTTATCGCGCCGGCCATCAGCCACAATCCGTTGGGGGATCACCATGTCAAGCTGCTGTCCAATTTCTTTGCGCAAACGGAGGCGCTGATGAATGGGAAAACTGTGGCCGAACTGGAAGCCGAAAAGGTACCCGCGGCGCTGATACCTTATAAGGAATTCAGCGGCAACCGGCCGACGAACTCTTTTTTGATAAAAAAGATCACCCCCTTTACGCTGGGGCAGCTGATCGCCTTGTATGAACACAAGATCTTCGTGCAGGGCGTTATCTGGGATATTTTCAGCTTTGACCAATGGGGTGTCGAACTTGGCAAGCAGCTGGCCGGGAAGATCCTGCCGGAACTGGTCGGCGCGGAGGACGTGCAATCGCACGACTCGTCGACAAACGGGCTGATCAATGCGTTCAAAAAAATGCGCTAGGCGCTGAGCTCACCACAGGTGGCCGACAGCGATCGCCATATAAAAATTTCCGCACCGGTCACGCGGCGCATCAGGAACGTCGCCGCCCCGGATCCGCCAGGGCGCATCGTCAAGCCCGTACCGGTAACCGCAATGGAAAACCGGGAAGGTTGCTCGCCTGTGTCCGACATCGCGGAGTTTGATCGCCAGGCCGACGTCCAGGAAGGTGTTGTAGTAGTTCAACTGGGTACGGTTCGGATCGGTTGTCAGGGCTTCGTTGAAATCTGTCGCAGCACTCGGTTTCGTAAGATCGATCGCAAAAAGCTGCACTGTGATGCCCAGCTGCGGGCTAAAGACCACCGCGCGGGTTTGGATCCTGTCGGTAAACGTATAGAGGTGAAGATTCAATCCGCTCGACAAGGTACCGGCCTGATCGCCGCCGATAAAACTGCCGTCGATGCCAAAGCGGACCTGTCTGATCCGGGCGGTGATGCCGGCGCCGAATTCATAGCCGGCGGCTTTCAATCGATCATACCCTGAGGCCTTCAGGCGGTTGTTGACGCCGGAATAGTCGGCAAACTGTCCACCAAAGAATAGTTGCCATCCGCCGCAGCGCGTGGAATCCTGGCATAAGGCGACGTCGGGAAGCAGAAAAAGGAAGAAGGGCAGTATGCTTCAGCTGGCGGGTGGTGGTCGATTCACGGAGGGTTGGGGCAGTATGCCTGCCGGGTGAAGATCGGAACGGATATCT
>DASZYU010000319.1:0-3916 GCA_035545215.1 Puia sp. | reverse complement strand
GAGCTTGACGGCGGAAAGGAGAGGGCCGAGGCTGTCGTGGAGGTCGCCGGCGATGCGTTTGCGTTCGTTTTCGCGGATGGTGATCTCGGCGAATATCTTTTCGCGCTGAAGCCGCATGTAGCGGCGGTGGTAGCGGATGATGGACACGAAGAAGTACACGATGATAACCGCCAGGATGAGGGAGACGAGTAAAGTGATATCGAGCAGATTTCCATCCATCATTCGTACATTTCTTTCGACGGCGTTCTCCTATCGGAGGGTGAATTTTCGGGGGCGAGGCAGCCTTAACAGGGCAAGGGCAAAAATAATATTTGTCAGGGCATTAACCCAGGCATCCAGCATGATTATCGTGTTCGTCGTCCCGGTGGCGCCGTTCAGGCTGGTCTGGTAGGCCCACTCGAGAATGATCCGGTAGATGAAGAAGATGATAAGGCCAATGCAGATCAGAAAGATCGCGTTGCCGTAGAGCCGCCGGTCGTCGTGCGTGATCATGAAATTGATCTTGTTCACGCTGAGCATGACGATCAGGAAGCCGTCGAAGACCCTGAAATAGGGTGAGAAACGGACGATGTTCCCAAAGACCAGGTTTTCGGTGATCCAAATTGCGACCGGCAGAAGCAGAATGGCCATAAAGACCTCCTTCCGTGCGTGCAGACCCCATACATGGAACTGCCAGCAGACGAGTATCCATTCGAGGAGTACGAAGCAGTTGCTGGGGATCGCGTTGGGGACATGGGCTACGTGGATGAGGTATCTGCTGAGGAACTCGGCGAGGACGCCGATGACGAGCAGGTAAAAAAAGGGCCGGTACATCTTGCCGATGCGCCGGTAGCGAACCAGCCCAATGATGAACGGGACCAATATGGTCTGACTTAGCCAGAAGGCAAAAGTGGCCGAGAGTGGCTTCATAGCAGGGGTCAGTTTAGGCCGCTGGCTCCATCGTCACAAAGTGTCGGACACCGTTGGCCATCCTCGCCGGCCTGACCGCTGTTGGTGATCAGGGCTTCGGTGTGTATGGCGCCTGGTTTGCCTTTCAGGTCGACGATATGGCCGATCATATCATTGCCCAATGAGTCGTAAGGGACGAGCACGAGCCGGATCTCGCCGTCGGATCCGCGTCCGAAATAAATTCGGATGCCTTTGGCGCTGCCTTGTTTGGGGTTGGTTTCGTCGAGCAGCGCGGCGAAGAGATCGCGCGGAAAGGATTCGGCGTGACCGAATTTCATCGAATCCTTGAAATTCCCACAGATGCGATCGAAGCTATCGATGGCGAGCCGGAAATTTCGGGTATACTGCCTGGCGAGGCCGATCGGGATGATGTGGGTCCGGACGGAATCCTCGTTGTACGATATCTTTCCGCCTTCGCCGTGTTCGTTGGGACCGCAACCCGACAGGGCGGGTACCGCGAGGCAGGCGGCCATCAAAACGAAGAGCCCTATCCCCGGCCGCAAATGTAGCTTGTTCATAAGCGCTTTTTTTGGATTATGGTGATGGAAATGGACTACCAAGATAGGATACCTTCTCTAAACAGCTGGAGGTACTAGTTCTGAATAAATCAGGTAGAAATACGCAACGAATTTCAGTAGGAGTGCGCTAGGCGGGACGCGAAATCGGATGGAAATTTGGGCGCCCTATGAGGTTTTTGAAGATTAATTTGCCAGACTCCTAAACCCTTTCCCCCTATGCCGGCCGACGGCCGATAAGCGGAGGCCGGATCATCAGGCAACTGCGTGAATCGGGTCAATCGTAGGCGCCCGATTCACGCATCCATACCATTAAACTTTGTGAGGTTACCAGCAGCGATCCCGTCGACAGGTCGGGATTCGCTGTTCTGGCAGGCCCCCGAAAGGGGGCTTTTTAGGGTGGGTTGGTGAGCCGGGCTGGCTTCGGGGTGAGGTGCGGGGTGCGTCGTGAGGGCGCGGGTGAGGGCTAATTCGGCCGCTGGGCGGGCCGATGCGGGTCCTATTCGTCGCCGCGGAACTTGCGGCGGGCTTGTTTTGTCTCGCTGGTCTTCTTTTTTTGGCCCAGGCGCCGCTCCTTCGAGGCGGCGGACGGGCGGGTCGCGATGCGTTTCTTCTCCTGTTTTAGCGCCTCTTCGAGCAGGGCGTGCAGTTTGCGGATGACCTCGGATTTATTGCCGAGCTGGGTCCGGTAGGTCTGCGAGCGCACCTGCAGGAAACCGTCGGAATTGATCCGGGAGGACAGCTTGCGTTCCAGCCGGGCTTTTTGGGTCTGGGAGAGGACGGCCGAGTCGCGGATCGAGAAATAGCCTTCGACCATGGTCTCTACCTTGTTGACATTTTGACCGCCTTTGCCGCCGCTGCGGGCGGTGCGGAAAATTATTTCTTTTGTTATATCGATCTTCATGGTACTTTACATCGCGGGTCGCCGTTCTTGAAGGCGTTCGGGCGGGTAGCAAATGACGGCACCGTTAAAGATAGCATAAAAAAAAAATTGAAAAGGGCGGGTCGGGATGGTCCGGGAATTGCAACGCCCTATGGAGCCAGATTTTGTGCGTTCAGTGCGTCGATTACCATGAAAATAATAAGCAAGGATTTGTTCAGGAGGGTTCTCCCACACCTCTGCGCGGTCTTCGTTTTTTTGGCGGTAGCGGTGATCTATTGCCGGCCCGCCTTCGACAACAAGGTGTTGCAGCAGGAGGATGTGCTTCAATGGCAGGGGATGGCCCACAATTCCTTTGAATATAAGGAGACGCACGGGCATTTTCCGCTGTGGAGCAACAGCATGTTCAGCGGGATGCCGGCTTTTCAGATCGCCATGGACTCGCAATCCGTGAGCATTCCCAATCTCTGTTACGGGCTCCTCACCTTATATCTGAAAAAACCCGCTAATTTCTTCTTCCTCGCGTGTATCTGTTTTTATTTCCTGACGCTGGTATTGCGGACGAAACCCTATATCGGCATCATCGGGAGCCTGGCCTACGCTTATTCGACCTACAATGCGGTGATCGTCGCCGTCGGGCACGACACGAAAATGCAATCCATCGCGCTCATTCCCGCGGTCATCGGCGCGCTGATCCTGCTGTGCGAGAAAAAATACTGGGCCGGCATGGTGCTTACGACCGTATCCACGGGTCTGATGGTTTCGTTCAATCACATGCAGATCATCTATTACACGATGATCATCGCGGTGGGGCTGCTCGCGGGGTACGCGGTCACCTGGGTCCGCGGGGGCGAAACGCGTCGCCTGGTCCGGACGATGGGGCTCGTCCTCGGAGCGGGATGCATCGGGATCCTCTCGAATGCGGTGATGTTGTTCACGACGTATGACAGCTCGAAGGAGAGCATCCGGGCCGGCAGCGAGCTGGTCGATCCGCAGGGCAGTTATACGAAGGACGGCCTGGGCGAACATGCGGCTTTCGACTTCAGTATGTACAGGCTGGAGCCGTTGGTCATGCTGGTGCCGAATATCTATGGCGGCAGCACCGACCTGCAGTTGCCGGCCGAAAAGTCGCAGGCGGTACGGGTATTGGACAAAATGCCTGCGGGGATCGCAGACCTGGTAGGCGAGAACGGACCGCAATACTATTGGGGAGGCGTCGGCGACCTTTTTTCGGGACCGCCTTACGTCGGAGCCGTCATCATCCTGCTCGCGCTTTGCGGTTTCTTCGTGCTCGGCAACCGGCACAAATGGTGGATCCTGGCGGTCTGCGTGCTGACCATCATGATGAGCTGGGGCGGGTATTTCGAATCTTTCAACCGGCTGTTGCTGAAGTATCTCCCCTTTTACAACAAATTCCGCGCTCCCAGTATGATCCTCGTCGTGCCGACCTTCCTTTTTTGCATGATGGCCGTGCTCACTCTGCAACGGATCGTCGCGGAGAAGGACAAACGAGCTTTGTGGCGCCGGTATCGCTGGGGGTTGCTTGCGGTCGCGGGGGTGTTCCTGGCGTTGG
>DASZYU010000318.1:0-5853 GCA_035545215.1 Puia sp. | reverse complement strand
GATCGGCTCCGCGACAAGGCGTGGCTGGACCAGCACGGCCATACGCCTTCGATCATGGACTACGCGCGTTTCAATTATGTCGCCCAGCCGGAGGACAGCATCCCGGAAGCGGATCTGTTCCCGCGTATCGGGGAATACGATCGTTGGGCCATTCGCTGGGGTTATGCGTATGCCGGCGGCGGCAGCCCGCAAGCAGAGTCGAGAGTCCTCAACAAATGGGTGATCGATAGCCTCGGCGCCAACCCGCGGCTCTGGTTCGGAGGAGAGGGGTTCAACGGCGATCCGCGCGCGCAACCGGAGGACCTCGGCGACAACAGCATGAAGGCAAGCGAATACGGCATCCGCAATCTGCGGCGCATCCTGCCCATGCTGCCCGCGTGGACGAGAGAAGAAGCCGATAAATACGAGAACCTCGGTCAAATGTACCGTCAACTGGTCGCCCAGTTCAACCGTTACGTCGGACACGTCCTGCGCAATGTCGGGGGCGTCTACGAGACCTTTCACAGCGTCGAGCAGGCGGGTGATGTCTACCAGCCCGCTCCCGCCGCCGTACAGCGCGATGCGGTTCACTTCCTGGCCGTCCAATTGTTCGACACGCCGCACTGGCTCGAGGATACGGCGATCCTGAACAGGATCAGCAACCCGGATGGCGGGGACCCGGTGGCCCAGATCCAAACGGGTGCGCTCTCCAGCCTCCTTTCGGCGGGCAGGCTGAACGGCCTGTTGCAATCCGCCAACCGCTTTGGTAACGGGCGCGCCTATACGGTGGAACAGTTGTTGGCCGATACACGCGCCGCGATCTGGAAAGAGCTGTCGACGCACCGGGCTATCGATGTCTACCGTCGCGGTCTGCAAAAGACCTATGTGGAATCGCTGATAGCGCTGGTTCGTCCGGCGACGCCCTCGTCGACGGGCATTCCCGGGCTGGTCCTGTTTTTCGGACCCAACACGAAGAATACGGACCTTCCGTCGATCGCGAAGGCCGAACTCGCCTCGCTGAGAGCACGCATCCTCGCGGCGGTTCCCGCTACGACCGACAGGCTCACCAAATACCATTTGGAGGATTGCGCGGACAGGATCAGGCAGGCGCTCGAGCCGAAAGGGTAGGGGTGTGGGATGGAGCAGCGCGCCACCGGAATGAACCGGGCTGTCCGGGGCAGACGACGCAGGTTACGGGCCCGAAGGGCAGGGCAGCGCGGCGCGCAGGCTGGATGCCGCCATCGAAGCGATGTAGCCGCTTGCCGTGGCAGGGCTTTTGAGGCGGGTTTGCAAAAAGCAGCCGTGGTATCTTCCGACAAAGCGCCGGGGTCCCCCGAAGGACCGGGCCGGCGAATATTCCTGGTCATCCTCCTGATCGTCGCCGTTGCCGTGCTCGCTTTCTTTGCGGGTAAGCATTACGGCGGCAGGAAGTATGTCCAGCCCAGCAATTCGCCGAACTACCAGCAGCCGGGCTCGGATCGCCAAAACATTCCCCCCGACTCGCTGGCGCATTGAAACCGGGCGGGTCGCCGGCGGGTCGCCGGCGGCGCGGCAACAGCTATGAACCTGGTGCGGCAACAGCTATGATTTTTTTTCAATATACGCTTACGCTTTCGGAAAGAAGAAGGGGATTCCACCTGGTAACGAACGAGATCCTCCGGGCGGCGCCGGGCATCCGCCAGATCGAAAAGGGGCTTTGCCAGGTGTTCCTGCAACATACCTCCGCGTCGCTGGCGATCAATGAGAATGCGGATCCGACGGTGCGCACCGATTTTGAAACTTTCTTCAACAAGACCGTTCCGGAGGACGATCCGGATTATGTTCACAACGCCGAGGGCCCGGACGACATGCCGGCGCATCTCAAGTCGGCCATCCTGGGCTGTTCCGTGCTGATCCCCCGTCACGCGCGGTTCGCTGAACCTCGGCACCTGGCAGGGTATCTATCTGTGCGAACACCGCAACCGCGGGGCAAGACGCGACCTCGTCATCACGTGCTGGGGAGAGTAACGCTGGGGAGTTTTCTCCACAATCTGGCCCATCCTCGTGCGGTCACATTAGTAATCCGCAGGCAATCAATTGAAAACAACGCTTCTATATATCGGCGAAAATTAGCCATACGGATTGGCATGATCTTTCCCCAAGACGCCGCGGAAGGTAGTATCTTAGAGGAGGCGCCGGGAATGTGAACCGACCGATCCAACAAATCATTTATCATTGACTCCCTTGAACAGAAGATTTCTGCTGGCGGATGACGACGCCGACGACGCCAGTATTTTTTGCGAAGCACTGACCGCCATCGCGCCGGTCATGGAATGCTACACCGCCGGGAACGGCATCGAATTGTTCGAAATGTTATTGCGGCACCTGCCCCATCCGCCGGACGTGATCTTCCTGGACATCAACATGCCGGTCATGAACGGTTGGCAGTGTCTCCGGAAGTTGAAGGCCGATGCGGATTTCAGGGATATCCCCGTTATCATGTACTCGACGTCTTCGGCGAAAAAAGACATCGACATGGCTTACAACCTCGGCGTCCGCGTATTTTTGACGAAACCGGAAGACGTTCGCGAATTGGGCAAGATCCTCGAGATCGTGGCTAACAGTTCGAAGGATTCGCTGCCGGGACAGCTGAAGGGATTCAAGAGCGTAAAATTGAATTGATAAACCTCAAACCGAAACGTTATGCGGGAGACAGCGGTTCTGGACAGGACAATCTATCAGCAGGCCCCTGAAGGGTGCGCCGCCGACAATGCTTCCCCGAGCCTGGAACAACTCGAAGCCGAGCTGGCCGATGCGCGGTTGCTGCACCGGTTAAGTATACAACTGATCCAGGAAGACGGGACCGCCGGTCTTTACAAGAAGATCGTCGAGGCCGCCGTAGCCATCATGCGGTCGCAGTACGCCAGCATGCAGATGCTGTATCCCGAACCCGGCAGCATCGGTAAACTTCGCTTGCTCGCTTCCAGCGGATTCAGCCCGGAGGCGGAGAAGTTCTGGGAATGGGTATACCGGCACACCGGCAGCTCGTGCGGCGCCGCGCTGAGGGCGCAGCAGCGCGTCGTTATCCCCAACTTCGCGACTTGTGAATTCATGCAGACCGCTCCTACCTTGCCGATTTTTCTCGAAGCCGGGATCTTCGCGGCGCAAAGCACTCCGCTTTATTCGAGAGGCGGCCGGCTGCTGGGTATGATCTCGACGCACTGGAACCATCCGCACAACCCGCCGCAACGTCTCCTCGATCTCATGGACATCCTCGCCCGCCAGGCTGCCGATCTCATCGAACGCACGCAAACCGCCGAAGCATTGCGGGAAAGCGAGGAGCGGCTTCGCGCGCTGACCACCGCGACGAACGACGTCCTGTACCGGATGAATGCGGACTGGACCAGTATGATCCGGCTGGACGGAAGGGACTTCCTCAACGACACGGGCGAGCCCGTGACCGACTGGATGGAGAAATATATTTTCCCCGGGGACCGCGAAATGGTGTTGTCGGCTGTCGGGCACGCGGTCCGGACCAAAAGCGTTTTCCAGCTGGAACACCGGGTCATCAAGGCCGACGGGACCCCGGGCTGGACGTTTTCGCGCGCGGTCCCCATCATGGACCGGAACGGCGCGGTCATCGAATGGTTTGGCGCAGCCAGCGATATCACCGATAAGAAATCGTTGCTCACGCGGCTCGAGGCGATGGTCAATGAACGAACAAGGGAATTGCAGCGCTCGAACGACGACCTTCAGCAATTTGCGCACGTGGCCAGTCACGACCTGAAAGAGCCCGTCCGCAAGATCAGGACATTCGGTCTCCGGCTCAGGAATGAAATGGGCGAATGCCTCAATGAGAACACGCGGTTGTATACCGAAAAGATACTCGAGTCGGCCAGTCGCATGTCGACGATGATCGAAGGGGTGCTGACCTATTCGTCGCTGAACGCCATCGAACAAAAGATCGAACGGTTGGATCTCAACCGGCTCATCGGCGATATCTGCAACGACCTGGAGGTCCTCATCGAGCAGAAGGGCGCGGTGATCCGCTACGAGGCACTGCCGGTGATCGACGGGGTGCAGGTGCTCATCTACCAGTTGTTTTACAATCTCATTAATAATTCGCTGAAATTCTCCACTGAAACCGGGAAACCGTTGGTCACCATCACGGCGGGGACGATCTACGAGGAAGGCGTTCCCTATGCCGAGATCGAAGTGGCGGACAATGGCATCGGGTTCGACCCCGCGCAGAACGAAATGATCTTCGACACCTTCACGCGTCTTCATTCCAAAACACGGTATGACGGCACGGGGCTGGGCCTTTCGTTGTGCAGGAAGATCGTCGAGCGTCACAAAGGCCGCATCCGCGCGGAGGGAGCGAAAAATGCAGGCGCCCGGTTCACCATCCTTCTTCCCTCGCGACAGACACAATAAATCTTCTTTTCCCAGTCCGCAACGGCCAATCGCAATCGCAGCGGCCACCCCGGCGAGTCTATCAGCGGCCAATCGCAACCGCAGCCCTTTTTCCCGTCCGCAACGGAGAAAGTATTAGCATGTTATTTGCGGCTTCCCGAAGAAAGACTATGCGTGTTCCAACCATTTCCGGAAAACAGGCCGACATTGGCGACGATCAGCGAATGCTCTCCGCTTTCGCCGGCTCGATGCTCCTCTATTTTGTTGCCAAACGGCATAAGGTCGAATCGTTATTGCTGCTCGGCGGCGGATACCTGATCTACCGCGCGGTCACCGGTCAATGCCCGGTTACCTCCGCGCTGCGCGCGGCGCCCAGACAGGGCTCGAACGTCAACATACGGACGAGCGTGATCGTTAACCAGCCGCGCGAAGCGGTGTACGCCTACTGGCGGCGTCTCGAGAACTGGCCGCTGTTCATGCGCCATCTCGGGAGCGTGGACGAGATCGGAAACAATACGTCCGTCTGGCGGATGAAGGCGCCCGGCATGGACGAGCTCCGCTGGGAAGCGAAGATCGTGAAGGACGAGAAAGACACCGAACTGTCCTGGCACAGCGCCGAGGGTTCCCCCATCGAGGCAACCGCCAAGATCAATTTCTCCGATACGCCCGCAGACGCGACGCGGGTCGATGTGATGCTTTCTTACCGCGCGCCGGCCGGCGCTTTGGGCGAAAAACTGTCCGGTTTGCTCACCCCTGCCTTCCGTTGCCGTATTCAGGAAGATGTGCTTAACTTTAAGCATTATTTCGAGAACCTGGGCATCCCGAGGCGGGACGGAGTAGGGAAGAACAGCGATATGGTCGCGGATTGACTGGGCAAATAGTTCCCCATGCTGACCGGAAAGAAACAACGGAAATACCTTGCAAAAAAGGGCAGGGAATGGCAGGACCAGCTGAGGAGCTTCGATGCATTGCGCGGCGACGAGGCGCTCCACCTGCTGCGGCTGGCGGTCAAAAAGATCAAGGCCTTCGCGCGTTTGTCGGAGGCTTGCTCGGGCAAGGCGGCAGTGAAGGATTTCCGTTTGCTGCAGAAGATGTTCCGCCAGGCCGGCGCCGTCCGTGACCTGGGCAACCGGCTCGAACTGCTGGAACATTTTCATGAGGCGCCGCCGGGTTACAGACTGCAGCAGGAGCAGCAGAAACAGATCGAAACGACCGTCTTTGTCGATCATATCGTGGAGTACCGGAAAAGGGGAAGGAAGGCGGGCCGCCGTTTGTCGCACGACGTGCATGGAATCCATTCGGGTTGCGTCCGAAAATGGTACGCGGGTGAACTGGTTCATATCAGCGTGTTGCTGACAGCCTCGGGTGACCGGCTGCACAAAGCGCGAAAAAAGATCAAGGAGTTGCTATACGTGCTCAAGCTCCTCCCGTCCAAACTTCAGGATGGTTTGTCGCTGGATACCGCTTACCTTGACAGGCTGC
>DASZYU010000317.1:0-12170 GCA_035545215.1 Puia sp. | reverse complement strand
CGGGAGAAACCCCTTCTGGAGATCCTGGTGGAAGGCATGGGGCACATCAATTTCGCGCAATACCTCGTCGACCGCAAAGGTATCACCGATCGGGTGACCCTCGACGGCATGACCCTGATGGATTGGGAGACCTTCAATCTGCCGCTGACGACTCCCCCGGCCACCGCGACGCCTGGCCCGCTCGACCGTGGAATATTCTTCAAAGGCAATTTTCGGCTGGACAGCACCGCTGACACCTATTTCGATGTCGCCGCCTTTAAGAAAGGGATCATGTGGGTGAACGGCCACAACCTGGGCCGTTACTGGTACGTCGGCCCGCAGCGTCGTCTGTATTGTCCGGCGTCCTGGCTAAAGAAAGGGGAAAACGAAGTGGTCATCCTCGACCTTCAGCAACGACAGCCGGCTTCGGTGCGAGGCGTAACGACGCTCGAATAGGATCGGTCGCTCCTGCATGGGCAATGGATCGGAGTCACTGGCCTGATGATTGCTGCGATCTGAACGATGGACACCCTTACCCATATCGTCCTTGGCGCCGCAATCGGTGAACTGCAGGCCGGCCGCCGTTTGGGGAAAAAGGCGTTGCTGTTGGGCGCAATAGCCCAAAATCTGCCGGATATAGACTTCGCCGCGGCCTTCTGGCTGCCCACGGCCCGCGGTGTGTGGGCGCACCGCGGGATCACCCATTCCTTCCTCTTCATTTTGGCAATGACGCCGTTGCTGACCTGGGTCGCTCGCCGGCTCTTCCGGCGTAGCGGGATGACCGTTAGGGATTGGGTGCTCTTTTTCAGTCTGCAGCTTTTTGTGCACATCTTTATCGATGCGTTCAATGCCTATGGCACCGGCTGGTTCGAACCTTTCAGCCATCATCGCATCGCCTTCCACGTCCTGTTTGTTGCGGATCCCTTTTTCTCGTTCGGCTTAGGCATTGCTTTTATCGTATTGCTGACCCTGAGAACCACCCATCCCGCCCGCAGGATATGGGCCGCCGCCGGTCTTTTGCTCAGCGGTATTTACCTTTGTTACGGTATCACGAACAAACTTAACGTCGATGCACACGCGACGGCCGGGCTGCAGCGACAGCATATACGTTTCACCCGCTATTTTTCCACCCCGACCCCGCTCAACACCTGGTTATGGTACGTGGTTGCCGAGGACACCGGCGGTTTCTATACCGGCTATCGTTCGATATTTGACACCCGCCCGATGACCTTCCGGTTCCAGCCCAAAAATGCCCGGTTGCTGAAGCCCTTTCTTCATGACCCGGACGTCCACTACCTTTTGCGTTTTTCCCAGGGCTTTTATACGATCGAACGATGGGGCGACACCACCGTGTTCAACGATCTGCGGTTCGGCGAGATGAGGGGATGGGAAGACCCGAAAGCACGGTTCGTTTTCCATTACTTCCTGCAATACCCGGAAGGCAACCGGGTGGTCGTGCAACGGGGCCGATTCGCCGGCTGGGACAGGCGGACCGTACGCATCTTTATCCGCCGCATCAGGGGGATCTAATGGCGCGATCCTTTGCCGCCGCGCCCCGGCCGCGAAGATTCGTTCTCCTGTCTGAAATAGAAGGTGAACAGGAAGAATACCAGCCTGATCGTCTCGTAGGCCAATCGTTGCCACAACCGCTGCAGACGCCCTACCCGGTGGAAGTATTCCTCGGGGACTACCCGGATGCAATGGTCGCGGATGATGCCGTCCAGTTCCGCCTCGACGGTCCCGACGAATGCCTCGTTGCGGACATCCATATTCAGCTCGACGCTGGCATAGGCGCTGATGCGGTTGACGTTGTACGAACCATCCGTCATCCAAATCCCGTCGTAGGTGGCCATCTTGCCGTGGAGGACCGAATCCTGGTATTCGTACACTTCCATCTTGTTTTTGAATAGCCAGCGATACATGAACTGTTCGGCAAGGCGCGATATTTTAACATCCGATACGCTGCCGACGATTATCTGGATGACGACCCCCCTTTTTGCGGCCGCAACCATGTATTTGCGTAGGAGCTTTCCGGGAAGGAAATAGGCGGAAAGCACGATGATGCGCGAACGCGCATTCCGGAACATCTCCACATAACTGCGCGAGATCTGGTTCTTGGCCTGCACCCAATCGTTGCGCCGCACGCGGACGAGACATTCTTCCTTCGGGCTATACACCGGCAACCACGGGAACTTATCTTTTTTGGGGATCGGCGTCTTCCAGTAAGCCTTGGTCCACATGTCCCGGCAAATGTAGTGCAACTTCATGGCCGCCTCTCCCTCCACCAGCAGCGCCCTGTCCAGCCAGGCCTTTTCCCCGCCGATATCGTTATAACGGTCGCTGATATTGATGCCGCCCGCCATCCCGCGGGCGGCGTCGGCGACGATCACCTTATGATGCATCCGCCTGCCCAGGTAGAAATGCTTGCTCCTGAACAGGGGCGCGAACCAACGGAAATGGATACCTGCAGCTTTCCATTCGCCGATCAGCTCTTTCGACAGGTGTTGCGAAGCATACCCGTCCAGCAGGATGAAGATCTGCACTCGCCGCGCGGCAGCCCGCAGCAGGGCGTCCGACACGACGCGGCCGGTCTCGTCCGCATCGAAGATGTAGGTCTGAAGATGGATGATCGTCCTGGCGCTGTCGATCAGCTGAACGATTGTCGTGAAGTAATCCTTCCCGCCGTGTACTAGACGCACTTTATTGTGGTATGTATAACCTGCGAGATGTCGCGGAACCCTTTTTCTTGACATGGGAAGGTATAAAGATCGGGAAAATATCATGCCACACCGGCAAGCTCGGTTCATGGACCGGGAAAACCAATTAAGGTAGTATAAAAATTTAATTTCACGGAATATTAAATAATTGTTAACTTAATACAGCGCCGGCGGATATTCGACCGGGTAACGTTCTTAAAAATCGATCATATGAAAACGCGCGTATTGCTTCGCAATGGGTGCTTCGCGCTCCTGCTCCTGCCATACTTTTCCTTCGGACAATACGATAAGCCCGCCGTCTATACATACGCCGATCCTGCCGGCACCATCGCCTCCAATGTTCCGTTGAATCAAATCAGTACGCGCGCCTGGCGGCATTTTCACCGGCTTTTCCCTGCAGCGGGCGCCGGGGAATACTGGTTTGCCTCGGGAGAAGGTTACCAGGTGTCTTTTGTCCAGCATGGTTGCCGGTACCAGGCTTGGTTCGATCCGCGGGGCGGCTACCGGTATTCGCTGCATTACTATACCGGCAGGGACATGCCGGGCGATCCGGGTAATACGATCGCGCGGGATTTTCCCGATTTCAAGATCGATGTGGTTACGGAGATCACCGACGGCGAAAAGACGATCTATCTGGTGAAGATGGTCAACGCATCGGCCATCCGGACGCTCTCTGTTTGCGATGGAAAAATAGAAGTGATCGACGAGCTGACGAACGGCGGCCAGACGGGAAGCCCCACGGTCGCAATTTCCCCTATTTCGATACGATCCGACCGGTAGCCGTCCTGGATTTTCGCTTCAATTCTTTCAGCTCCTTCTTCCGGATGACTAGCGTAGCCGCAGCGACATCGGAACAGGTGCCGCAACGGGCCCTGAATTTTTCCGCGTCGTAAGTGACCTCCGTGGTCCCTAATTTCCACTGCGTGCCATACAGGACAAAATCGTTGGCGGTATAACCGCTGCCGGGGCCAAACGCAAGATAGCTGTTCCCTTTTTCGAAGCTGACCAGGATCTTATCGTTGTCCGTTCCGATGCAAACGCCGGGTGTTAGCGACGGGATGACCACCTCGTTGACGTATTTGCCGTCGCTCAATTTGATCACGCCATTCCTGACCGAGAGATCCTGCGCCCCGAGGTTCCTGTTGAGTATAAGCTTTTGATCAACGTAGAATTGCACCTGTTTCAGATCGATATTTTGGACTTCCAGCTTCTGCTTCAGGTCGCGGGTGAACGGAGTGTAGCTGGATAATTTGCTACTGCTGCCGCAACTGTAGAGTAAGGTCAGCGCGCTGAAACCGAAAGCGAGGGCGAGGATTCTTCTCATAACTGTCATATTTGTGGCTCGTTTGACCGTCCGGTCGCGCGATAGTTTCTTCGGGCTGGAAAAATAAATGTTATAAAAATGTTAAAGCCTGCAACATTTGGCCCATATTTACCGTCTCCTTGTGTCAAACAGCCACATGTTCAGGAACTTTTTCAAGGTTGCATTCCGCAACCTTTGGAAGCAGAAAGGATACAGCTTCCTAAACATCTTCGGCCTGGCCCTCGGCATGGCCTGCAGCCTGCTGATCCTCCTGTGGGTCAGGGACGAGCAAAATATGGATGGCTATCACGCCAATGGCGACAGGATATTCAACATTTATGAGCGCCAGTATTACGACGGCAAGGTATCCGCGGGCTTTTATACGCCCGGCTTGTTGCCGGCTCAAATGAAAAACGACCTGCCCGAGGTCGAGATGTCCTCCGGCTTTACGTGGCTGAACGACTACACCTTCCAGGTCGGCGACAAAATACTCAAGGAGAAAGGCCGTTTCGCCGGCGCCGACTTCTTCCGCATGTTCAGCATTCCGCTTTTGCAGGGCCGTGCTTCGACCGCGCTGGCCACCCCGGCCGACATAGCCATTTCCCGGAAGATGGCCGAGGAATTTTTCGGCAGCCCGGCAGCTGCGCTCGGCCAGCCTATCCGTTTCGAAAACCGCAAGCAGTTCAGGATTGCCGCCGTCTTCGAGAACCTGCCCGGAAATACGAGCACGCCGTTCGAATACCTCATCAATTGGACGGCTTTCCTGGACGAGAACACATGGGCAAAGGAATGGGGCAACAACGGCCCGCAGACCTGCGTGCTGCTGCGTAAGGATGCGGACCCCGCAGCCTTCGGGAAAAAGATCACGCATTACCTCGATACGTACAACAAGGAGCAGAGCAAGTCCTTTCGCATCCAGCTGGGTATCCAGCGCTACCCTGACAGCTACCTTCATTCCAGCTTTGACGACAACGGCAATATCCACGGCGGCAGGATCGAATACGTGCGGCTGTTCACCGTCGTGGCGATCTTTATCCTGCTGATTGCCTGCATCAATTTCATGAACCTCACCACGGCCCGTTCCGTCAAACGCGCCAAAGAGATCGGCATCCGCAAAGTGGTGGGCGCCGTTCGTCCGGCGCTCATCCGCCAATTCATCGGGGAGGCTGTCCTGATCAGCTGTCTTTCCGTCGTCCTGGCGCTGGGAATGGTCCTTTTGCTCCTGCCGGGGTTTGACCGGATGACGGAAAAATCGATCTCTTTTCCCTTTACCGATGGTATGTTCTGGCTCAGCCTGGCCGCACTAACGTTGATCACGGGCATCGTGTCCGGAAGCTATCCCGCTTTGTTCCTCTCCGCCTTCCAGCCGATCAGGGTGTTGAAAGGGGCCGAGGGCATCCGGTGGACCCGGACGAGGCGCGGCGGCGCGGGACAGTCCGGCCGAACGATCCTGCGATTCAGCCCCGGGGCCGCGGGACTCCGCAAAGGGCTGGTCGTATTCCAGTTCGTGCTCTCGATCGCGCTGATCATCGGCACCATCGTTGTTTCCGGCCAGGTGAATTATATTCAATCGGTCAACCTCGGTTTCGACCGCGACAACCTCGTCTACCTGCCGTTGGAGGGCGAAATGCCCGGCAAATACAAAACGTTCAAAACGCAGGCATTGCAGCTCGCCGGGGTAACGGCGGTTTCCCGGGTTTCGCAGGTGCCGTCCGATATCGAGAATGGCACCGGCGGCGTCGACTGGGATGGAAAAGATCCGAATAACATGATCATGTTCACGAATGTGGCGGTAGGATACGATTTCATCACCACGATGAAATTACAGCTGACGCAGGGACGCGAATATTCTGCAGCCTATGGTACCGACACCGCGGGCTATATGCTCAACGAGGAAGCGCTCCGTCGCATCGGTTATAAGGACCCTGTCGGCCGGCGGCTTACGTTCTGGGGGAAAAAGGGCACGATCATCGGCATCGTAAAGGATTTCCATTTCAATTCGCTGCACGAAACGATGAAACCCCTGGTCATTCGCTATGGCGAAGATGGCAAGGACAACGGTTATGGCAACATCGTCGTGCGGATAAAAGGCGGTCAGATGCGTCAGACGCTCAGCCAACTGGAAGCGTTGTCGCGCCAGCTGAATCCGAAATTCCCCTTTACCTACCGGTTCGCGGATGACGAATACCGGAATCTCTATAAGAGCGAGACCCTCGTGCATCGGCTTTCCAATTGCTTTGCCGGCCTGGCCATCTGCATCTGCTGTCTGGGACTCCTCGGCCTCGCTATGTTCACGGCTGAGCAACGTACAAAGGAATTCGGCATTCGCAAGGTGCTGGGGGCGAAGGCGGGCACGCTTTTTTCGCTCTTGTCGCGCGATTTCCTCCTGCTTGTTGGCATCGCCTTCGCTCTCGCGACCCCGCTGGCATGGTGGGCCATGCGGCTTTGGTTACAAAACTTTGCCTATCATGTCGGTTTGGACTGGTGGGTCTTTGTACTCGCGGGCGTCATGGCGCTGCTGATCGCGCTCCTTACTGTCAGCTTCCAGGCCTTCCGGGTTGCCGTCGCCAATCCGGTCAGGAGCCTCCGGACAGAATGAGGGGGTCTCCCGTTCCCATCCGGGATCGTGTTTCGCGCCGGTATCAATCCAGGCCGCCCTTACGAGTGGCCTTCGCCGGCTCCGGCCATTGCATCTGCTGACCCGTGCGTGTGCTGACCGGCATTCTGTAGTTGAACGAAGCCCGGGTAGCCGGCAGGAGGAGCGCCAGGAGCACGAGCAGGGCAAAGCAGCGCGGTTAATTTCGGCTTCATACGGCTGATTTAAGGAAAAAAAATTAAATTAGGCGGATGAGAAAGATACTACTGCTCGTTTCATCCGTTCTATCGGTGATGGGTAGCCGCGCGGACGTGCGCCTTCCCTCCATCCTTTCCGCCAATATGGTCCTGCAGCAGCAAAGCCGGGTCAGCCTTTGGGGTTGGTGCGATCCGGGTGAAAAGGTGTGTGTCACCGCATCCTGGGATGGACGGCCCGACTCCACGAAAGGCGATCGCGATGGCCGTTGGAAATTGGTTGTTTCGACGCCTTCGGCCGGGGGGCCCTATACGATCACCATTAAAGGATGGAACACCATCGTTCTCGACAATATCCTCATCGGCGAAGTATGGGTCTGTTCGGGGCAGTCCAACATGGAAATGTGCGAGACGTGGGGCCTCCCCGATGTACGCCGCGACCTGCCCGGCTGTCACAACCCGAACATCCGCTTTTTTCACATACCGCGGACGACGTCCCATACGCCGCAGGATAACTGTCCCGGCCAGTGGACAGCCTGCGATTCCAATACCCTGAAACAATTCAGCGCGGTGGCCTACTATTTCGGAAAGCGGCTGAACGGCGAGCTCAACGTGCCCATCGGTCTGATCGAGGCGGCCTGGGGAGGCACGCCGGCGGAGGTCTGGACGCCTGCCGGTCTCATCGAAGGAGACGATAGCCTGCGCGCGGCCGCGGGGAAACAAAAACCTTACGACGGCTGGCCATACAAACCCGGGTACTGTTACAACGCCATGATCGCGCCGCTGACGCCTTTTTCCATCGCTGGCGCTATCTGGTACCAGGGTGAGGCCAATGTGCCCGCGCCCGGTACGTACGAAAGATTGCTGACCACCATGATCGCATCCTGGCGGCAGGCCTGGGCATTGCCTTTGCCGTTCTATTACGTTCAGATCGCACCGTGGACCTACGGAGTGAAAGACCAGGCCGCCGTGCTCCGCGAGCAGCAGTCGCGTGTTCAGCACGTCGAGAATACCGGCATGGTGGTCATCAGCGACCTGGTCGACGATACCACCAACATCCATCCGAAAGACAAACACGACGTGGGTGCACGGCTGGCCGCGTGGGCGCTCGCCAACACCTATCACCGGCCCGGAATCCGCTGCAAGGGACCCGCTTTTCAGAACATGGAAATAAAGGGAGACAGGATCATCATCACCTGTTCGAATGCGGGCGGCGGCCTGAAGATCACGGGAGGGCAGGTGCGGCAATTGTTCGTTGCGGGGGAGGATAGGGTCTTCCGGCCGGCCACCGCAAAGATCGACGGCAATCGATTGATCGTGTCTGCGCCCGGTGCGATCAGGCCGGTTGCGGTCCGCTACCAGTTTGATAACGCCGGTATCGGCAACATCATTTCGGAGGACGGTCTTCCGCTGGAGCCTTTCCGGACGGACGACTGGCCGGTGGATATCGATTGATACCGGATCCAGCCGCTCTCTTCCCCGCTCAGCGATGACTCACGGGACGCGCGGGCGTCGTCCGTCTTTCCAGCCAGGAATTGAATAAAGTGTAGAACACCGACAGGATGATGGCTCCCTTGAACATCCCGGTGAACCCCCATGCGGCCAGTCCGCCGATGACGCCCAGGAAAAGGACGAGGAAAGGCATCCTCCCGCTTTTGGCGATGAGCACCGGTTTGAGCAGACCGTCGATGATCAGTAGCAGGATGCCATAGATGATCAGAAAGATAGTTGTCCCCGTTAGACCCTGGCTTGCGGTCCAGATGACCAGCGGCACCCAAACCAGCAACGGTCCCAGTTGGATGAGCACGAGGAAAAAGACGAGCGCGGAAAGCAACACCGCGAAGTGGATACCGGCAATGATCAGGCCCAGCCAGGAAAGCGTCGAGGCGATGAATGCGGTTCCCATCACCCCGATCGATACGCTTCGGATCGCATCCGTGGTCGCTTTCAGCAGCGAAAGACCGTCCCGCCTCCCAAGCAGGTGTTGCATGGCGGATTTGATGGGCGCCAGCGCCGCCTCTCCTGCCACAAGAAAGAAAGCTGAAATAACGATACCGATGATGAATTGCAATGCCGTTCCCACGACCCCGGCTCCGCTGGTGAGGATATTCCGCATCGCCGAGCGGATGGGTTCGCTGTGAGAAGCGATCGCTTCGCGGGGGCTGTTTTGCAACTGTTGCCAGAAATCGCTGACGTCCTGTCCCACCAGCGGCAGATTGGATATCCAGTGCGGTAGGGGAGGCAGCCCATTGGTCCGGATCGCATTCATCCAGGCAATGGCATCCTTGATGTGATTCCTCAGCGCGGAAATGATAAAGACCAGCGGAAGCGCGACGATCGTCACGAGGAGGATCACATAGATCACCGCGGCCAGTTTCCGGCGATTTTGCAGCAAGCCCGAAAGCCATTCGAAGGGTGTGGAAAAGCTGACGGAAAAGATCAGCGCAAAAGTCAGGACTCCGAAAAAAACGCGCAGCACGTCATACAGCGCCAGCATCAGCGTCAGCAGGAAGATCACGACTAAAATGGTCTCAACCATACTGCGCGAACTGTTTGGAAACGGTTTTTGTAACATAGGCCGCCGGAGGGCTAAAGTTGCTATAAAATTAGAATTATTTTAAGTAATATTTCCCGGTAAACTGCGACCAAAACAAAAACAAGAAACGATGAACCAGGTCGCTGTTTTGGTGTTGATACAATTGCTGATCCTGTTGCTTCCTTCCCCGGGCGCATACCGGCTGTTCGAAAAAGCGGGCGTCGCCGGCTGGAAAGCGTTCCTGCCCTTCTACAATACGTGGATCATGCAGCGCCTCGCCGGGCGCCCACTGCATTGGGTATTCTGGCAATTGGTCCCGATCGTCGGATGGTTTATTTCAATGGGCATTTACATTGAATTCGTCAGGACATTCGGCAAATTCCGGTTCTACGAACATGCGCTGGCGGCCCTTCTGCCGGTGGCTTATTTTGCATGGCTCGGGTGGGATCACCGGGTGACGTTCAAAGGCGCGGAGACGGCGCGCGCATATCGGAAAAGCCGGATCCGGGAATGGGTCGACGCGGCCGTGTTCGCCGTGGTTGCGGCTACCCTTATCCGAACGTTCGTTTTCGAAGCCTATGTCATTCCCACTCCTTCCATGGAAAAGACGCTGCTGACCAACGACTATCTGTTTGTCAGCAAAATTGCATATGGCCCCCGCCTCCCGATGACTCCGCTGTCGGTCCCCTTTGTGCACAATACGCTTCCCCTCATCGGCGGGAAATCGTACCTCGAATGGGTCCGCATACCGTATATCCGCTGGTTCCCGGTTCCGGTCCGCCGGGGCGACGACGTTGTCTTCAATTTTCCCATCGGGGATACCGTGATCGATCTGCCCGACTTTCAGTCACAGCGGCCTTATTATGACGTCTGCCGCGAATTGGGGCGCGGAAACATCGATTCGGGCCGCGCGCTCGTGCTGGCCGACCCCGATCAGTACCCGCTGGTCGTTCGTCCGGTGGACAAGGAGGAGAACTTTATCAAACGGTGTGTGGCGATTCCCGGCGACACCTTGCTCATCCGCGACGAGGTTGTCTATATCGACGGCCATGCGCAGCCAATACCCCCCGCATCCGAGACGTGGTATACCGTCACAACGAATGGCAGCCCCCTCGACGAAGCGGCAATGGAAGAAGAGTTTGGGGTGGACATGACCAGCTCCGAAGAATTCAGACCCGCTGCATTTCCCAATGAATATTCGATGCTGCTGACGCGCCGCGCCCGCGACAAAATGCTTTCCTCCGGCCTGGCGCTTGAGATCAAGCCGCAGTTGGACAGCGCCTGGAAGGTCTTTCCGTATTCAACCGCCTGCTACTGGACACAGGACAATTTCGGGCCGTTGTATGTCCCGCGCAAAGGATCGACCGTCCAGCTCACGCCGGCGAATTATGCGCTGTACGAACGCGCGATCCGCATTTATGAAAAGAACTCGCTCGAAAAAAAGAACGGCGTCGTCTATCTCAACGGCCGGCCCGCCGATCGGTACACATTTAAAATGGATTATTACTGGATGATGGGCGACAATCGTCACGGGTCGCTGGATTCCCGCTTTTGGGGCTTCGTACCCGAAGACCATATCGTGGGCCGCGCCGATCTCATCTGGATGAGCTGGGATAGGGGTGTCCGATGGAACCGCCTGTTCCGGCTGATTCGCTGAACGACCGCGTCCTGCCAGGCAGTCAACGGCTTCCTGCACTTATTTTAAAAGTTTCGCTGACTTTTGAAAAAACAAACAAATCGAATGCAAACGATTGTTATGGCCTTGGAGATATGGCAGTTTTAACTAATTAACAAAGTTTTAACAATTTTAGCGAAAATACTTAACTCCTGCATTTTGTGCGCCTTACATAGCTAAAGCAGGCATAAATCGGTGACTTTTTTTAATACGTAAATTACCAAATATGTTACCGGCTGATTTTCGTTCGACATATTCTCCTAATTTCATTTTAACGTTTTTTTAAGGTTTAGTCCTAAAAACAGAATAACACAAAACTACTACACATGAGAAGATCTCTATCACTGTTAATGTGGTTGCTATTCCTTTCTGTAGCAGCCTTTTCCCAAACAAGAACCTACACTGGTCGCGTACTGAGCAAAGACGGGCAGCCCATCCCGGATGCCACGGTACGCATTGATGGGACGAAGACGGGTACCGCCACCAACGCAAAAGGCGAATTCAGGATCAACGCGCGTCCGGGCAACGTGCTGGTTATAACAGCGATATCCTATACTCCGGAGCGTATCACCATCACGGAAGGCCGTGAAAGCTACAACGTCGCTCTCACGGAAAGCGCCAAGTTCATGGACGAAGTGGTCGTCAGCGCGGGTGGTTTGAAAACCCATGTCAAGGAGCAGGGATACGCCGCCACTGCGATCAAGGCGGAGGCGCTGACCAACACCGCTCCCGTGGACGTGACTTCCAGCCTGGCTGGTAAAGTGCCCGGCCTCCAGATCTCCGACGTCGGCGGAGGCGTCAACCCCAATTACCGTGTCGTACTTCGCGGTCAGCGGTCGCTGCTGGGTAACAACCAGGCGCTGATCGTTCTGGACAACGTCGTCGTTCCCAACTCGGTGCTGGGCAACCTGAATCCCGACGATATCGACAACATCGAAGTGCTGAACGGCGCCAGTGCGGTTGCCCTCTACGGTTCTGAGGCGTCCAACGGCGCTCTTATCATTACCACCAAGAAAGGCAAGAAAGGAGCCCCGCAGGTCAAACTCTCCAACACCTCCACTTTCCAGGAAATATCTTCCTATCCCAAACTGCAGACGGAATTTGGCGGCGGCGGCAACGGCTATGGCGTCAACCCCGACGGCTCGCCCGTCTTCTCGCCGATCGAGAACC
>DASZYU010000316.1:0-17926 GCA_035545215.1 Puia sp. | reverse complement strand
CATAATGACATTAAATGGAGCTCATGAATTCGGCCTGGTGTCGCCCGGCGCGGCTTCCTGCGTTTTCTCCGGCCTCATTTGCGGGAAAAGCAATACGTCCTGGATACTGGTCTGCCCGGTCAGCAACATGCATAGCCGGTCGATGCCGAAGCCGATGCCCGCCGTCGGCGGCATACCGTATTCCAATGCGCGCAGAAAGTCGTAGTCGATGAACATGGCCTCGTCGTCGCCGCGTTCCATGAGCCGCAGCTGCGCTTCGAACCGTTCGCGCTGGTCCACCGGATCATTCAATTCGCTATACGCATTGGCCATCTCCTTTCCGTTGATCATGAGCTCGAACCGCTCCACCAAACCGGGTTTGTCGCGGTGTTTCTTGGTCAGCGGGCTCATCTCGACGGGGTAATCGATGATAAAGGTCGGTTGTATGAAATGCCCTTCGCATTTCTCGCTGAAAATTGCGTCGATCAGCTTGCCTTTTCCCATACTCGGTTCGACGTGGATATGCAACCGCTGGCACGCTTCCCTCAGCTGGTCTTCCTCCATTGAACTGATATCGATGCCCGTGTGTTCGCCGATCGCGTCGTACATCGAAACACGGCGATAAGGGGCCTTGAAATCGATGGTCCTGCCGTCCACTTCCACCAGCGTCGTCCCATTGGTCGCGATGGCCGTTCGTTCGAGCAGCTGTTCGGTCGTCTCCATCATCCACAGATAGTCTTTGTACGCTACGTAGAACTCCAGCACGGTGAATTCGGGGTTGTGCGTACGGTCCATGCCTTCGTTACGGAAATTCCGGCTGAATTCATACACCCAGTCAAAACCGCCCACGATCAGGCGTTTCAGGTAGAGTTCGTTGGCGATCCGAAGATAGAAAGGGACGTCGAGCGCATTGTGATGGGTGATGAACGGCCTCGCCGCCGCGCCTCCCGGAATGCTTTGCAAAACCGGCGTGTCGACCTCGAGCGCGCCGCGTTCGTTGAGGAAGCTGCGCATGGCATTGATCATCTTCGTCCGCCGCAAAAAAACGTCTTTCACCTGCGGATTGACAATGAGGTCGGCATAACGCTGACGATACCGGAATTCGGGATCGGTCACGGCATCGAACGTCTCGCCTTCTTTTTCGCGTACCACCGGAAGCGGCTTGAGCGATTTGGTCAGCAGCGTGAGCTCGCGGGCATGAACCGAGATCTCCCCCGTCTTGGTCGTGAAGACATAACCCTTCACGCCCACGATATCACCCAGATCGAGCAGGTGTTTCCAGACCTTGTCGTAAAGACTTTTGTCTTCGCCGGGACAGATGTCGTCCCTTTTGATATAGACCTGGATCTTTCCCGTGCTGTCCTGCAGCGATGCGAACGATGCCTTGCCCATGTCTCTGCGGCTCATCAGCCGGCCCGCGAGGCAGACCTCCAGACCTTCCTGGTAATGGGCCCTGATCGCGGCGGCGCTGTTGTTGACGGGATACAGGCGCGCGGGAAAGGCGTCGATGCCCAGTTGCGCGATTTCGGCCAGCTTCCCGCGACGGATGATCTCCTGTTCCGATAAGTTCGTTGTGCTCATAAAATTCCCGCGAAGATAGGTCATTAGCGGGAGGCTCCAAAGCGCGCGGGGTCCTGCCGGCCAGAGCGCCACATGCCGCCGTTCAAAGCGCCGGAGGCCACCGGTCAGAGCGCCAGCAACACCTGCCAGGCTTCTTTTACACGGCCCTCATCCAACAGGCCGGCCGCATAGATATGCAGTTCTTTCTCCATTTCGTCGGGGTTGACCGAGTAGTATTGAAAGATGGATCTCAACCGTTCATCCTCAAAAGACGGATCGACCACCGGCATCTCGTGGACATTGGCCAGCATACCCAGCTGGTTGCCCGTCAGGAAACGGCTGTTGCGGACCGGCGCCGGCAGCGCGTCCATCCCGATGCCGAGTTTGACGTTCGGCTTTTCGACCTGGAAAAGACTATCCTCATCCGTCCGGCAATACCAGTCGCCGCCGAGACGCGCGACCAGCTGCAGCTTCCGCTGGTCGATGAGCGCCGACCTTTCGTCGAGGATCGCGGGATCGATATGCATCCGCAACGCTTCGCAGATGATCAGGTTGCCCGAACCGCCTTGGTCTCCCAGCACCTTCGTTTCGATTACCCGGCATTCGATCCTGATCTTGCTTTCCTTCACCATCGGCGGCCGTACCAGCGTTGCCGGTTGTTCGGTGAACCCGGCCTTCACGAATTCATTGACCTCCCTCGGATATTCACAACTGGCCAGGCTCATTTGTTGCACCATGGCATAGTCGACGATATTGATCACGACCTCGGCGACCTCGAGTACGTTGTTCCAGGTATGTTTGAGCGTCTTGTCGCGCACACGGCGGTTGGGCGAAAAGATGACGATCGGCGGAGTGGTTGAAAACAGGTTGAAAAAGCTAAAGGGACTGAGGTTCACCTGTCCCGCCGCATTGATGGTGCTGGCGAAACAGATCGGTCGGGGGGCGACCGAGGCCTGCAGATAATGCTGTCTTTCCAGTGGCGTCAGGCGCTGCAGATCGATGATCATTGCCTGTTCTTTTTGATCGCCAGCAGCGAGCGCTCGCTGTCTTCCCGGACGATCGTATTGGTGAGGATCCCGAGCGCGTCAACTTCCAGCTCGACGACATCGTTCTCTTTGAGCCATTGTTCGGGATAGTCGGGATCGTTCAGACGCCCCGTGCCATTGAGTTCGAGGAAACAGCCCGTTCCCACCGTGCCGCTGCCGATGATGTCGCCGGGATACAGATCGGCGCCATAGGAAGCCCGTTCGATCAGTTCGGCGAACGTCCAGTCCATGTCGGACAATCTTCCGTCACTGACGGGAACGCCATTGACGCGGCATTGCATCCGCAGGTCCCAGCTAAGACCCGTGTGTCCCTCCTTACAGGGCGTTTCGTATTCCCGCAGCTCGTCAGGCGTGACCAGCCACGGACCGATGGCCGTGGAAAAGTCCTTGCCTTTGGCGGGTCCCAGGTTCAGCAGCATCTCCTCCGACTGCAGGGTCCGCGCGCTGAAGTCGTTCATGATGAGTAGCCCCGCAATATAACTATCGGCCTCGGCCGCGGGAATATTCCGGCCCTGGCGACCGATGACGACGGCTACCTCCAGTTCGAAGTCCAGTTTTTCGAAGTGATCGGGCATACACCGGACCTCCCCGGGACCCTGGATACCGTGATGGTTGGTAAAATAGAAAACGGGATACTGGTCGAATTCGGGTATCATCGGCACCTTTCGGTTGCGTCTGGCGGCGGCTACATGTTGCCGGAAGGCGTATCCGTCCCGGCACGATGACGGCAGGGGTACGGGCGCCAGCAGCTGAACATCCTCGATCCCCGAGACCAGGCTGCTGCGTACATTCCGGTGGCCCTCGCGGATCGCCAATTCGCCTGCCTGCGCGATCGGATAGAGCTCATCCCAATACTGGAGGAACATGTTCATCGTGTTGGGGATGTCGGGGTGAACGAGCTCTATATTGTAGACGAGATCGCCGATCAGCATGGCCAACTGTTCGTTGCCTTCTTTGAGATAGGTGAGTAACTTCATGGAATGTCCTGGTTTGTGATCGGCAAAGGTAAATGATTATCTTTAGCCCATGCATCGTGTTATTTGCTTCTCGTTTATAATTGGCCTCGCCGTGTCCGCAGCCGGCCAGCAGCGCTCCGACCCTTTTCTCGATAGCCTGCTCCGGTCGAAAGCCTCTCCCGCCCTCCTCCGGGTTCTCGACCATCCGGACTCTTTTCACTACCAGCTGATCTATACCCGCATCGATCGTGACCGGCATAACCGGCCGCATTTTCACAATTACTACCTGCGGGTCAACGCACTCGGGTATTTCAATCCCGCCTCGACCGTGAAGATGCCCTTGTCGTTCCTGGCGCTGGAAAAAATGGACAGCCTGAGCCGGTTCGGCGTCGACAGGGATACGCCGATGTTGACGGACAGCGCCTGGACCGGTCAGTCGACGGCTTATACGGATACCAGCGCGGCGGACGGACTTCCATCCCTGGGGCAGTACATCCGGAAGATATTCCTGGTCAGCGATAACGACGCGTACAACCGGTTGTATGAATTCCTTGGACAGGAAGAGATCAACCGGCGTTTGCATGCCATGGGGTACCCCGATATCCGGATCACCCGCCGGTTCGTGCCCATGACGGAAGAGGACAACCGGCACACGAACCCTATCCGGTTCGTCCGCGACGGCCGGACGTTGTATGAACAACCCGCCGCGGTAAGCCATTTTGCATTCGATTTCAGCCATCCCGTATTCTATGGAAAGGGCCATCTGGACAGCCATGACTCGTTGATCCATGCCCCGATGGATTTCACCCGGCACAACAATTTCCCCGTTGCCGACGCCCAACGGATGCTGCAGTCCGTGTTGTTCCCCCGATCGGTCCCTCCCGCGTGCCGTTTTCATCTCAGCCGGGACAATTACCGCTTTCTCTACCGGTGCATGTCCGAATACCCGCGCGAATCCGACCATCCCCGGTACGATACGTCCGAATATTTCGACGGCTACACGAAGTTCTTTTTCTTCCACTCGGGCCGTACCCCGATCCCGTCGTATATCCGGGTGTTCAACAAACCCGGCTGGTCCTATGGCTTCCTGACCGATATCGCTTATATCGTGGACTTTAAGCACCGGGTCGAGTTCATGCTGACGGGGACCATCTATACCAACAGCGACGGCATTTTGAATGACGATAAATACGATTATGACGAGATCGGGTATCCCTTCTTCCGGGAGGTGGGATCGATCGTCTACCGGTACGAGTTGGGGAGGGCCCGGCGGTACCGGCCGGACCTCAGCGAATTCGAGCTATCCTATGGCCCGGGCAGATGAGGGCTATATTCGGGCGTTCTTCGTATCTTCGCACAGTGGCATGGTGGCCATGCGCAACCATCTTAATACGGATTATGAAGTTCGAAAAGATACATAATAAAGGGCAGGCTCAGTTGTTCAGGAACCAGTATCTCGAAATGCTGACGAAGACCCATCCCCTCGTCATCTGGGGCATGTATTTGCCGGTGATCGTTTATTTTCTTTATTACAGCAACGCGCGGCTGAACTTTTCGCTGGCGGAGATCGCAGGCGTCTTTTTCGGGGGCATTCTTTTCTGGAGTTTTTTCGAATACCTGATGCATCGTTTTGTGTTCCATTGGGCGGCAGAGAGCGAACGCGCGCGCAAATTCGTCTATGTCATGCACGGCAACCACCATCACTTTCCACGCGACAGGGAACGCCTGTTCATGCCCCCGGTTCCGAGCCTCATCATAGCGACTGCGCTTTTCTTCGTTTTCCGCCTGGCTCTCGGGAACGCGATCTTCATGTTCTTCCCCGGGTTCCTGCTCGGCTACCTGCTTTATGGAAGCATGCATTATGCGATCCATGCCTGGAACCCGCCTTTCAAATGGATGAAACCATTGTGGCGGAATCATCACCTCCATCACTACAAGGACGACCACAAAGGATTCGGGGTCAGCAGCACGCTTTGGGACCTCGTTTTCGGAACCATGTTCGATCTGAAAAAGGAAAAAGAAGACAAGGAGAAGGTGAAAGAGCTGATGTTCTGATCACCATCTTTCCTCGCCGGCCGCATCGGCCGCATCGCCATTGTCCGGTCTGCGGTACCGGTTACGGGTCTCGATCTTCTGCCATTGCCGTTCGAGTACCATCCTGGCGATGATCATTCCGGCATCCTCGCCGGCGTTCTCTTTCAGCAACGCCCGCAGACACGATTCGCTGATATCCATGCGGTATAGAAACGAGACGAGCGCGTTGAAGTCCCAGCGGATCCATTCATTGAGCCGCTCGGCGAGCCATCCTTCGAGTTGCGCGATGGTGAGGGTTTCGGTGAGCTCCCATCCCTGACAGCGGTTGAGATCGTGTATGAGGGCGCTGGCGTCCATTGGCAGCTTAGAATTTTTCCATTACGCCCAAACCGAAGAGGGCGAAATCGTATTTGACGGGATCTTCCCTGTCGAAGTTAAGCAATTGCCCCGTTAGCCGTAATGCCGCCGTCCAGTCCGATGCAGCCCGGTCCAGCAGGCCGAACCGTTTGGCCACCCGGCCCACGTGCAGATCGATGGGGCATACGAGCCCGGACGGCGGTATGCGTCGCCAGATGCCGAAATCCACTCCTTTATCGTCCCGCCGCACCATCCAACGAAGGAATAGGTTGATCCGTTTGCAACCCGAGCGCTTTGCAGGCGTTGCGATGTGCTTTCTCGTCCGATGCGGGGCCTCCTCCAGCGAAAAGAAATAGGAGTAAAAGGCCGTAAGCGCCTGCTCGGCGTTCCACTGACCCGGCGCGGGCCTCCCCTGCCACGGAAGCAGGAACGCATCCTCCAGCGACTCAAAACGGCTGTAATGATGGCGGAAAAACTCCATAAAATACAACAGATCGGTAGCGTTGAAGGTGCGATGTTTGAAATCGATCAGCCGTCTCAGGTCGCTGTCGGTGTGCTGCAGAACGAATTGGTGCGGAGCGTCATCCATCAGGCGGAGAAGCTGCCGCGATTTTTGGATGATGGTCGTTCGGCTGCCCCACGCAAATATTGCGGAAAAAAAGCCGGCGATCTCGATATCCCGCTTTTCCCGGAACGAGTGGGGCACGCTTATCGGGTCATCGGCGATAAAGGCAGGCCGGTTATATTCGGCTACTTTTTTGTCAAGAAAGGCCCGTAGCCCATCCGGGCTCCGCCGGCGGGCGGCAAGGCCGCGAACGGAAGGTCCAGGTGCGTTCTTCATGGCTATCCGATCGCCTGCCGAAGGTCTTCCGTCAGGTCGTCTGTGTCTTCGATGCCTACGCTGAGCCGGATGAGCGAATCGGTCAGGCCGTTCTTTATTCTTTCTTCGCGGGGGATCGAGGCATGGGTCATGCTGGCCGGGTGATTGATCAGCGATTCGACCCCGCCGAGGCTTTCGGCCAGGGCGAAGACCCGGGTGGAGGACAGGACGCGCCTGGCAGCTTCTGCGCTGTCATCCCGGAGCGTGAAGCTCATCATTCCGCCAAACCCGCGCATCTGGCGGCTGGCGACGGCATAACCCGGATGGTCCTCGAAACCGCACCAGTAGACCTTCCCCACTTTGGGATGGCTGCGCAGCCATTTCGCTATGATCGCGCCGTTGAGACAATGTCTGTCCATGCGCACATGCAACGTCTTGAGCCCGCGCAACACGAGGAAACAGTCCTGCGGACCCGGCACCGCGCCGCAGCTTTTCTGGATGAAATATAGTTTCTCGCGCAACCCGTCGTCATTCATGACGAGACAGCCGTGGATCACGTCGCTGTGGCCGCCCAGATATTTCGTTGCGGAATGCAATGCGATGTCCGCTCCAAGGTCGAGCGGGTTTTGAAGATAGGGCGATGCAAACGTATTGTCGACGCAAAGCAGGATACGATGCTGGCGGGTGATCGAAGCGAGCGCCGCGATGTCGATGATGTTCATCAGCGGATTGGTCGGTGTCTCGGCCCATACGAGCTTCGTATTGGCATTGATGTAAGGACGTATGGCTTCGGCATCTTGCATGTTGACGAAATGGAAGCGGATGCCGGTCTTTTCGAATATTTTGGTGAACAGCCGGTAAGTGCCGCCGTACATGTCGTTGGCGGCGATGACCTCGTCACCCGGCGCGAGCATCCGGAGAACGGCGTCCGTAGCGGCCACGCCGCTGCTGAAGCACAAACCGTGTTTCCCATTCTCGATATGCGCCAGCGCGGATTCGAGCACCGCGCGGGTGGGGTTCTGCGAGCGTGCATATTCATAACCTTTATGGACGCCTGGAGCGGATTGAACATAAGTCGAAGTCTGATAGATGGGCGTCATGATCGCTCCTGTCGTCGGGTCGGGCTCGATGCCTGCATGAATGAGTTTGGTGGATAGCTTCATCCTGTAAAGATACGGCTTCGCTTCAACTCATCCAGTTTAACAAAAGCTTAACCCCGGGGAAGCAACATGGCGATGACCGTTTCGCGCGTGGTTTCGCCAGCCTGAACGTCTATTTTACCGCTTTGGGTGGAGGACGATACCGGTTCGGTCGTTGACGTGCGGAGGAACGGTTACCGGAAGTGTAGAATTGCTTGACACCGGTCCATCGCCGTCGTAGTTTTATCCCGGCAAACGAAATTCTATTTCTCTCTTTTTAAATTAATGAAACATGACACCGCGCCATTTGATCAGAAGCTTTTTCGTCGCCTGTTGTTGCCTGGTCCTGACCGCAGGGGCGTACGCCGCGACGAACACGACTGCTGATGCCACCATCAGCGACAAACTGTTGCAAGCCTTTAAACAAACCTTCCCCGACGCCCGGGAAGTAAAATGGGTCGAGCAGGCCGACAAGTATACGGTCAACTTCAAACAAGGCGACATTCTCACCAAAGTGGAATATGACCGGGACGGCAATTTCCTGAATTCGCTGCGTTATTATTCCGAAAAGAACCTGCCTGTGAATATCCTCTGCCGCCTGCAAAGGAAATATGCCGATAAGACCGTGTTCGGCGTGACGGAAATGACCAGCGATTCTTCCGTGGAATATTATATCAAGATGGAAGACGACAAATACTGGGTTACGGTGCGTTCGGACACCGAAGGCAATATGCGCGTGACGGAAAAGTACAGGAAAGCCGAGTAGATCCGGCGGTGTCGCTGGACATTTAAATACAAGCTGCCGTTACCAGGTAACGCCAGTCAAGATTTTCAGCCGCATGGGCATCCTGCGGCTGAATTTTTTTTTGCAGGACCTTCGCGTTCAGAATGCCTGCTTTGACAAGCGACCGCCGCGCCTCGCGGACATATTCCTGCAGCCGGGGGTCCCGCATCCACTTCTTTTGCGGGGTTTCATACCCGATCTTGTCTTTCCGCCAGGCGATCGCGGCCGGAAGGACGTCCTCCATGCTCCGGCGCAACAGCCATTTCGTCCATCCTTCCCGGATCTTGAAATCGGAGGGCAATGAAAAGATGAATTCCGCCAGCTCGTGGTTCAGGAAAGGAAGCCTGACCTCGACGCCATGCGCCATGGCATTCCGGTCGGCATAACGGAGCAGCGCTTCCATGCCATTGATCAGTGTATTGTAATAAAGGATGCCGCTGAGTTTGTCGACATGCGGGATGTCGTAATAGGACTGTCCGTATTGCTGTACGAAATCGCGTGAAAGGTCCCTGCTCCGGCGTTGTTCTGCCGTGCGCTTTTTTTTCAGGTAGAGACCGGCATACACCGGCAGGCGGGCAGCCAGGCGGTTTTTCCAGGTCCATCGGTCTTCCGCTCCGCGGGCTGCGTCCAATTCCAGGGCAAAGGCCTTCCTGTCGCTGCGATAGAGCTCCTGCCAGTACCAGCGATAGTATTTGTGATAACCGGCAAGCAATTCATCGGCGCCCTGCCCGTCGAGCATCACCTTTATCGAACTGGAGGCAGCGAGCCCGAATACGCAGAACTGCGCATAGATGCTGGATGACTGGAAGGGCTCGTCCTGGTGATGGACCAACAGCTGGAAATCCCGGATCAGGTCGTCGGCGGACGGGCTGACGGCGTGCGTCTCCATCGGATAGTGTTCGCCAAGAAGACGGATATAGGAAGATTCGTCTTTCTCGAACCCGGGAAAGATGGCGGAGAACGTGGGAAGGGCCGCCGGGGCATCGCGCTGGCGCAGGATACACGCTACCAGCGACGAACTGTCCAGGCCGCCGCTGAGGCTCGTGCCGAGAGCGACATCGCTGCGAAGCCGTCGTTTCACCGAGGTATCCAGCAAGCCCGAGAAAACATCGATAGCGCTTTCTTCTTTGATGGACCTTGTTTGCGTCACTTCAATGTCCCAATAGGCGGCCGTTTCGAGGCGGTCGCCCGATGGATAGTAATAGAGATAGGTGCGTGGTGGCAGCTTGGATACGTTGCGGTAAAAGGTTTCATAACCATCCGCGGGGTTTTGGGTATAACCGATGGTAAGGAAGTTGAAAAGCATTTTGGGATTGCTTTCCTTCTTGATGCCTGCCGCCCAAAGCGCCTTTATTTCGCTGGCAAAAAGCAGCCGCGTCCCATCCCTGTAAAAGAAAAGCGGCTTTTCGCCAAACCGGTCACGCGCAAGGAACAGCCTTTTCTCCGATTCATCCCAGATTGCAAAAGCGAACATGCCATCGAAATATTGCAGACAGTCCGGCCCAAAATGGCAGTAGGCGGCGGCGATGACTTCGGTGTCGGTCTGTGAAGAAAAGGTGTACCCTTTTGTTCGAAGCAGGTTGCGCAATTCCGGATGGTTGTACAACTCGCCGTTGTGAATGATCGTAAACCGGTCGAGATAGTTCATGGGCTGCGCCCCCGCAGGGCTAAGGTCGATGATCGACAGCCGCCGGTGCCCGAACCCCGCCAAACCGGATTCGCTGGTCCAGATGCCTTCTCCGTCCGGACCGCGGTGGGCCAGAGCGGTGGTCATGCGTCCCAGCTGTTCGCGGGAAACCTGCGCCTTGTCGGCGGAAAGGATACCGGCTATACCGCACATACGATTAGGACATTGTTTATTAAGACGGCCCGTCGTCAGGACCAGCCAATCGGCAACTTTACCTGCACGTCGTCCCATGTGATAACGAGATCGGCGCCCTTTTCCGATTTGCGGAAGACGATGGAAAAGGCCTCGGTGATCGTGGCCTGTTTTTCAACGGGTACCGTCGTCCGCAGGACGTCTTTGGCCGAGTCATAGCGAAAAGCGCCCCAGGTATCCGTCTCGCGGTTGAGAATAAGTGTCCAATTGTCCTCATTGACAAGCGCATACAGCGTATAACGCCCCTTTTTGACGGTCCTGGTGCCGATCTTTACGTCGCGGAAGAACTCGATCTCCGTCGCCTCGTTCGCTCCCAGCCGCCACACCTGGCCATAGGCGACCAGGTCTCCGAACAGCTGCCTGCCCCGCTTCTGCGGCCGGCTATAAACCACCCGGGCAACGAGCGGCTCGGTGACCTTGTCCTGGATCTTAAGAACAGGATAATCAACCGGATAATAGCTTATGTCGAGCGGCGAGCTGTCCAGACCGGGGGTCGGATTCTGGGCGCGGACCAGGGTCATTCCCATCAGCAGACCTGCCAGCAAAACGATAGACTTCATAGCACAGGAAATGATTGATAATAAGAATAGCGAAGTTATGGCATTTTCCGCTCGGCCGGTCATGGAAGTGTACGCTCGTCGCGCGGCGGGCCGGAACGACGGCGGTGTCGGCTAGGGCGTCCCCAGGGTGCGCCGCGCAAAATCGAGGACATCGGGGAAAAAATCCCGGTAACAAGCTTCCAGGTCCGAATAATGGGCCCCAAAGAGTTGTCCTGCGGGTCCGGCGTCTCCCATGTATGCCGCTCGCCTGGCCAGACCCGCAAAGCTGTTCAGCACAGCTTCCCGGTTACCATAATGAGACAACCAGTCCTGCGTCTGCATATAATAAAACATGCGGGCAAACGGATCGGGCAGCACCGTCCGCCAGGACTCAACCTGCCGGTACGTATGTTGGGCAAATGCCTTCAGCCCGCCTTCCATGAGCGGGAAAATAAGCGGATCGTTGGCCAAAAAATGATCGTAAACGATGTCCGTCAGCGGTCCCGCATACAAACCATACGCTTGACGGAAAAAAGATTTCGCGCGCCGGGTCGCGTCATGCGTATCGGTGAATGCATCGATGGCGCGATGAAGGACGATGCCGCGCCGGATCTCCTCGGGATAGTCCTGCTTCTTCTTTCCTTTCACGAAATCACTGATCAGGTTTCCCACCGTTATTTCGGGGATGCCGAAAGAAAGATAAGCGTGAGCGAGATAATTCATCCCTCCAAATTATTGAAAATAAAAATGCCGGGGCCATGCTTTCAACACACAAAATTGCCGAACGATTATTTTAACAGGTTGTCGCATGATTTTAAACTTTCATTAAGAAATCGGATGCAACGCAGGACCGGCGCCGGTTTCCGGCGCTCCCATTTCGGGAGAAACTGTTCCGTGGAACAGATCGTTCAAATTTCGGTAATATGACGCTCCGCTGGTCAATATTGGCTTGCAGACGCGTGTAACCTGGGATAGTTTTGTCGCGTCTTAGAAGACAATAGCAGCAGCGATCACAGAGAGTGTGAAACAAGTGTAACGATAACGTACACTCAGCGGCGGAAAAAAAATTTCGGGACAGCTGCAACATCGGATCAAAAGTCAACGTCTTCTATTAGAACGCGGGAATGCAAAACGCAAAATCGCAAAACGCTTAATAACTTATAAAAATAAAAAAATGAAAAAGGTCCTCTTATCCATCGCTACCGTGCTTATGCTGGGCGTCACTGCCTTCGCTGGTAATTCCAATGACGACATCAATCAGCAGGCTGTTCGTTCCTTTAAAAAAGACTTCGCTACCGCAAGCAATATCATGTGGGAGCAGAAAGAAGGCTATTCGAAGGCTACTTTCTCGCTCAACGGCCAGATCCTGTTCGCTTACTATGATAACAATGGAGAGCTTACCGCCGTCGTCCGGAACATTACGACCGAACAGTTGCCGATCAACCTGCTTACCTCGGTGAAGAAGGACTATGCTGACTGCTGGATCAGCGATCTTTTTGAAATGGCTTCGGGCGACCAGACGACTTATTATATCACGCTTGAGAACAGCGACAAAAAAACCGTTCTGAGATCGGTTGGCGCCGATTCCTGGGAAGTATACAGCAAAGTGAAAAAATAAACGACAGAACGGAAAAGAACAATTTCGCCGGTTAGTTTTTAGTTGGAAGATCGCCTCGAATATATAAAGTAGAGGCGATTTTTTTTGTCTGATGCCCGCAGGGCCCGCATTGCGGGGAAATCGCCTCATAAAGTAAGGGCGATTTTTGTATTTTTGCGGCTCAATAGAAAAACATGACCAAGGGACCTGTCTCGCAATTCATTGAACATCACTATCGACATTTCAACGCGGCAGCATTGGTGGATGCCGCCAGGGGATACACCCAACACCTGGCGGAAGGCGGGAAAATGATGGTCACGCTTGCCGGCGCGATGAGCACGGCGGAACTGGGTATATCCCTGGCCGAAATGATCCGGCAGGGGAAGGTCGATATCATCAGTTGTACGGGAGCTAACCTCGAGGAGGACGTGATGAACCTGGTGGCCCACAGCCATTACAAAAGGGTGCCGCATTACCGCGATCTGACGCCTCAGGATGAGTGGCAGCTGCTGGAAAACCATTATAACCGGGTAACCGATACGTGTATCCCCGAGGAAGAGGCCTTCCGCCGGCTTCAAAAGCACCTTTTGAAAGTGTGGAAGACTGCGCAAGCCAAAGGCGAACGTTTTTTTCCCCACGAATTCCTCTACCAGGTCGTCCTGAGCGGCGAACTCAGCCAGTACTATGAGATCGATCCCGGGGACAGCTGGATAGTCGCCGCCGCGCAGAAGAATATCCCGATCGTGGTCCCCGGATGGGAAGACAGCACGACGGGCAATATTTTTGCAAGTTATGTTATAAAAAACGAGCTGAAGGCCTCTACCGTAAAGAGCGGTATCGAATATATGACATGGCTGACGGAATGGTACAGGGCGAACAGCGGCGGAAAGGGAGTAGGCTTTTTCCAGATCGGCGGTGGCATTGCCGGCGATTTTCCCATTTGCGTCGTCCCGATGATGTACCAGGACCTCGAATGGCATGACGTGCCGTTCTGGAGCTATTTCTGCCAGATTTCGGATTCCACGACCTCATTCGGGTCTTATTCCGGCGCAGTCCCGAATGAGAAGATCACCTGGGGGAAACTGGACATCCACACGCCGAAATTTATTATTGAAAGCGACGCCACCATTGTCGCCCCGCTGGTATTCGCATGGGTGCTGGGGTGGTGATGAAACGAGAAGCAACTATATTATGAATACGAATTCAGAAGAACTGTACCTGGAAGCCGAAGCAGACATCAAGAACAACCACTACGCCGAGGCATTCAAGAAGTATGAGAGCATCCTTTATGAGGAGCCGGACAGTGCGCCCGCTCATAATTCCATGGGCTGGTTGTACAAGACCCAGTTCGATGATTATGCCAAGGCGGAGAACCACTTCATCACCGCTATCAAATGCGATCCCCAGTATCCGCATTCCTATTTTCATATCGCGGCGCTGCTGATGGATATGGAGCGGTTCGAAGAGCTGGGAAAGCACCTGGACCGCTGTCTGCGCGTGCGCACCATCGATAAGTCCTGGGTCTATGGCCGGTATGCGCTTTCGGAAGAGCTGCAAAAAAATTATGAGAAAGCCGTCTTCTACTTCGAAAAAGCGATCCTGGCCAGCCAGAACGACGACAAGATCAAAGACTACCAGCACGACATCGAACGATGCCGGATGAAACAGGACATCTTTGCAAAACACAACCAGCAGCAATAGAGGGGCATAAAAAAAACAAGCACTCCATTACAGAGTGCATTGTTTACTCCTAACTGACCTATGAAAAAAGTTGGATTGTCGCTTTGGCAGAACGAAGATGGGCAAAAACCCGGTGACGGAAAAATTATGTGGTCTGATTAACCACGGGTTAACATTGGTTAACAGCCGACCCGGCGCCGGGCCTCCGGCGGCCCTTATTTCAGGACCTTCAGGCGTACCATCTCGATTCTCGTGTCGCTGACGTTCAGGATCTCGAATTCGTAGTCGCCGATAATGATGCGGTCTTTCAGGTGGGGAATGGTCTCATGCTGGTTGATGATATAACCCGAGAGCGTTTCCGATTCGTTCTCCGGCAGATCGAAACCGTATTTGCGGTTCAGATGATCGAGCTCGAGCCTTCCGGAGAAGATGAATTCATCGTTGGATAATTTCCGTTCTTCGAACTCTTCGGTATCGTATTCATCGCGGATATCGCCGAAAATCTCCTCCAGCAGGTCTTCCATCGTTACGATGCCAGCCGTGCCGCCGAATTCATCGACGACCCAGGCAATGCTTTTCCGCTCGCGGCTGAACTTATTGATCAGATCGGTGGCGCTCATGCTTTCCGGAACGGCCGGGATAGGATGCAGGATGCTCCTGATGGAAGCTGGTCCCTTGAACAGGTCCAACTGATGGATATAGCCCGTCACGTGGTCCAGGTTCCCTTCATAAACCACCAGCTTGCTAAGGCGGGTTGCGACAAATTTTTTACGCACCTCGTCCATGGTCTGGTTGATATCGATGCCTTCGATCTCTTTTCGCGGAACAAGGCATTCGCGTACCCTTACCTTGGGCAGCGCAAGTGCCGCTTCGAACAGGTTCTTGTTCAGGTCCTGCGCCTCCACCTCGGTATCCCCGGTCTCCTGAAGAAAATTTTCCAGGTCGGCGCCGGCAAAAGCAGGTTTCCTTTCATCGATGCGGACATTGAACACATATTTCAGGATCCATTGGGCGATGCCGGTGAAGAAGCCGGTCAGGGGAGAGAAGAACCGGCTGAAGAAATCCATCGTCTGCGCAAAAAAGGACAGGAGGGTATCGCTTTTAGCGCGGAACAGCGCCTTGGGGATGAATTCGCCGAACAGAAGGATGAACAGCGAGGCGACCAGGGTCTCGGCAAAAAGGCGAATGGCGTTCACATAGCTGCCCGGCATATGGACGATGGTGATCATCTTGTTCCACAGCGGCAGGAAGGTCTCGCCGACCATCAGGCCGAAGATGACCAGGAAGATCGTGAATCCCGCGAGCGAGGTCCCGATGAACTGGGTCGGATTGTCCATGAACCGGGACAGGATCTGGCCGCTGCTGAGCCCCTGCTTTTTTTTCAGCTCGATCGCCAGCCGGTTGGCTCTTGCGAACGCCACTTCGATGCCGGCGAAAAAGGCGGTCATCAGCCAGGCGATAACGATCCAGAAAAGGGTATTGGTATTGATCATAGCTATATGCTCCCCGGCCCATTCGATGGGTCCGCCTGCGAAAATACTCGGAAAAATCGATATTTCTAGGGCGGTGCTAGAAACCCAGGAACGACCTGACGGCCGATTCGGTTTCGAGACAGGCCTTGTTCAGATCGTCATTCACGATGATCCGGTCGAAGTGATGTTTGAAAGAGATCTCGTAAGACGCCTTATTGACCCGGGCGAGGAGGCTTTCGACCGTTTCGGTCCCGCGCATTTCGAGACGGCGGCGGAGTTCGTCGACAGAGGGAGGTTCGATGAACAGCGCCAGGGTAGCGTCGGGATATTGCTCCCGGACGTGGATGGCGCCCTTGACTTCGATGTCCAGCAAGGGGGTCTTCCCCGCGTTCCAGATCCGTTCCAGTTCGCTCTTGAGGGTCCCGTAGTACTTGCCTTCATAGACCATTTCCCATTCGACGAATTCGCCCCGCTGGATCTTTTGTTTGAAATTGTCGAGGGTGATGAAATAATAGTCGGTGCCGTCTTTTTCGTAGGACCTTGGGTTACGCGTGGCCGCCGAAACGGAGAAGGCGAGTTTATCGGGATATTTTCCCAGGAGCCAGTGCGTGATCGAGGTCTTCCCTGCGCCGGAGGGCGCCGTAATGATGATGATCTTGCGGGACGCGGTCATATTCTGTCGATTTGAGCGCCCAGCTGTCTGAGACGTTGATCGATCTGCTGATACCCGCGGTCGATCTGCTCGATGTTTTGGATCACGCTGCGGCCTTCCGCGCTGAGGGCGGCGATCAGCAGGGCTACGCCGGCGCGGATATCGGGGCTGCTCATCGTTATTCCACGAAGCCTTTGTTCTCTCGCAAGACCGATGACGGCTGCCCGGTGCGGGTCGCAAAGAATGATCTGGGCTCCCATATCGATGAGCTTGTCGACAAAAAACAGGCGGCTTTCGAACATTTTTTGATGGATCAGCACTGAGCCCCGGGCTTGTGTCGCTACGACCAGGACGATACTCAGCAGATCGGGCGTAAAGCCGGGCCAGGGATGGTCATAGATCGTCAGCACCGACCCGTCGAGGAAGTTCTGTATCTCATAGACGTCCTGTTCGGGTATATGGATATCGTCTCCATGGAACTCGAGACGGATGCCCAGCTGTCTGAACTTATCCGGAATGATACCGAGATGTTCGAGACCCGCATCCTTGATCGTGATCTCGCTCTGCGTCATGGCGGCCAGCCCGATGAAAGAGCCGATCTCGATCATGTCGGGCAGCATCCGGTGTTCGGTCCCACCGAGGTAAGGGACGCCGTCGATGTGCAACAGGTTGCTCCCGATGCCGTGGATCTTCGCTCCCATGCGGCTCAGCATTTTGCACAACTGCTGGATATAGGGTTCGCAGGCGGCATTGTAGAGGGTTGTCGTGCCTTCGGCCATCACGGCGGCCATGATGATATTGGCCGTGCCGGTCACGGAAGGCTCGTCCAGTAACAAGTGCGTGCCTTTCAGGTTCGGAGCGTCGAGGTGGAACAAACCGTCTCCCTGTTCGTAATGGAACCGGGCGCCGAGTTTTTCAAAACCGATGATATGCGTATCCAGGCGTCGTCTGCCGATCTTATCCCCGCCCGGCTTAGGAATGAATGCTTTGCGGAAACGCGCCAGCATGGGCCCGGCGACCATCACCGATCCGCGGAGACGGCCGCTTTTTTTTTGATACGCCTCGCTGCGCAGGTAGTCGATGTCGACCTCATCCGCCCGGAAGCTGCAGGTATGCCGATGCGCGCGTTCGACCTTGACGCCCATCTCTTCGAGGCGATCGATGAGGAGGTTGACGTCGAGTATATCCGGGATGTTGGAAATGGTCACTTTTTCCGGAGTCAGCAGGACGGCGCTGATGATCTGTAAGGCCTCGTTCTTGGCCCCCTGCGGGATGATCTGGCCTTTTAACCGTTTGCCGCCGATGACTTCGAAGGAATGCACGCGCTTGGATTGGCCTTTAGAATCGTTTCTTTTTGTATTTGTTTCCGCCGCGGTCGTTGTTGCGGTCGTTGTTGCGGTTGTTCCGCTGCTGGAATTTCTGGTTTCTCTTG
>DASZYU010000315.1:0-7957 GCA_035545215.1 Puia sp. | reverse complement strand
TACGGTTGACTTCCCTGCTCTCGGCATGTTCGAGCGAAAACAATTCATTATTCAGCTCGATTGTCTCCTCCGGTTCGATGAAGGAAGTGCGGCGCGTGTCGCTTTCCCCGTGGAGAATACCCTTCACCTGCCGCTTGTGCTCGGCAAAAATAGCTACGACGCGCCGGCCGTTGAGAAAGGACTCCTCGATATCGGCCACGTAACCCGCCTTGGCCAGCCTTGATAAAATGCGGTCGAAAACGCGGCGCAGTTCGTTCCGCCGCCGGAAGAGCGAGAGACGGATATTGGACAGCTCCTCGCTCGCATTGTCGCGTACCATCCCCGTTCCGTCGAGGACCTCGTCGATGGCGGCGGCGATCGCCTTTTCATAATGCGTATCCTCGATGACGCGGGCCAGACCCGGGTATGCGGTCCGGCGCTCGGTGTCGAACCACCGAAAGATGCTTTGGATGCTTTCCGAAAGACGGCGCACCTGAAGGAACTGTTCGCCTGAAAGGATGGCTCCCGGGATACCCAGCAGCTTGAGCTCCCGTGCCAGGTTGAGGTGGTGGTCGTTCGGGAAATACTGCCCGTTCTGGACCAGCAGCTTGAACTCGTGCGTCTGCCGCAGCTCCAGTTCGATGAATGCCAGCTGCGTATGGATCCGCAGCTCCTCCGCCTTCCCGCGCGCGTAGTCGGTGTTGCAGAGCTCCGCCAACAGGGCTTTCACCTTGTCGAATTCGAGTTGCACCAGCGCCGATTCCGGAAAAATTTTCATTGGGCAGCAAAGGTACGCTATTTCGCCAACCCCGCGAATCATTGCACGGCCATCCTCCTGCTTTCAACCCACGCTATTTCCCCATCCCAGCGCACCATTGCGCAGCCGTCATGACTTCCGCCTGACGCGGAAAGACCTTCGTCAGCAAGACGCGGTGTACTTCCTCGTCCATATCGGCGCAACCGTCCGACAGTACGGATAAACGGTAGTCCTTGTCCGCCGCCTCGCGCAGGGTCGAAAGGACGACGCCGCTGGTCGCAAAACCGGTCAGTACCAGGTGCTCGATCCGATGCGCGCGCAGGATGACCTCAAGGTCGCTTCCGGCAAATGCGCTCACTCTCCGCTTGGTGACCACGATATCCGCCGGCTGTGGTTTCACCGCCGGATCTACCTTCAAAGGCTCTTCCAGATCGGGCATCGACCCGGACTGGCGGAGCGCGAAAAACGCTTTGTTGGCCGGCCCGATCTCCGGAAAACCCCTGCGGAATCCAACGACCACGTAAATGACGGGTATCGACGCCGCCCTGGCGGAGGCGATGGCTTTGTTGATAGCTCCGATCGGCGCGGCCGATCCGTCGCCGAGTCTTCGCAGCGTGGCGGGTTGGATATCCATGACGAGAAGCGCAGTGGCTAGAGCTTTGCTGTTTGTTTCCATGTTGATTGCGTTGTATTGTGTTTGACAGCGTTGGTTGCGGATGTCGGAGCAGTCCCGTTCGGTTGAACCGCCGCCCCCGGCGACGCTGCGGTCAGGTGCTTCCAGAATAGCCCGACGATTGCCAGCGCGATGACACCCTGACCCATGAGCGTATTCTGTGCCCCGGCATATTGCGATATGAAACCCACCAGAAGGCTGCCCAGTGGCATCATGCCGAAATACGCCATGGCGAAATAGCTGATCACCCGCCCGCGCATTTCAGGGGCAACGGCCGTTTGGATAATGGTGTTGGTCATGGTCGTCTCGGCCATCATACCGAAACCCGTGATCACGGCGAATAGCATGGCCATCGGGAACCATGCCGAGTGTGAGAACAGGATCAGACCCACCCCGAAGATAATGGTGTTGATCCGGAGTGTCTTTTTCATCGCCGTCTCGGTCGAAACGTTGCGGCCCGCCAGCCATAACGCGCAACTGATCGCGCCCAGACCGATGAAACTGTCGATCAGACCAAAGGTGGTGGCATTTCCATGAAAGATCACCTTGGCATACACCGGCAGCAGCGTCGCAAACGGGATGACCAGCAAGCTCATCAGCGCCAGCATAAGGATCGGGCGACCGATCCCCGGATGCCGCACGAGGTAGGTCCATCCGGCTTTCAGATCGCCCAGCACTTTCTTTTCGTGCGGAGCGCGGACATACCGCGGTAACCGCATCCGCAACAGCGATACGATCACGGCCAGGAAGCTCAGCGAATTGAGCAGGAAACAGGTGGCGTTGCCGAGTTTATGCAGCACGAACCCGGCGATCGCCGGCCCGATCAGCCGCGCAAGGTTCACCATCGACGAGTTCAGCGCCAACGCATTCGGCAGGTTTTCCTTTTTGTCCACCATTTCGTACACCAACGACTGTCTCGCCGGAACATCAAAGGCGTTGATCGTTCCCAGGACCACCCCCATCCCGAGTATCTCCCATACGTTGAAATTCCCCCGCCACACAATCAGGAACAGGAAGAATGATTGCACCAGCGAAGCGATCTGCGTGGTAAGCATCACTTTATACCGGTTGTACCGGTCCGATACGACGCCCCCGATCGTTGTCAGCATGAAGGAAGGAAACTGCGTGCAGAAAAGCGATAGACCCAGCATGAATGTGGAATGCGTCAATACATAGACTACCCAACTGACCGCCGTCCGCTGCATCCACGTACCCATCAGCGATATCGATTGACCATACACATAAAGCCGGTAGTTGCGGCTCCGAAAGGCGGTAAATACCTGTAACTGCAATATCTTCTTACCCATCGACCAGTTTCGTTAAAAGATGAAGCGCTTCCATCAACAACTCCTTCTCCGCGGGGCTGATCCTCTCGTGAAGCGCATTCGCCAGCCATTCCTGTTTATCGCGACGCCGTTGCTCGACATCCTGCCGTCCCGCCGCAGTCAGCGACAGCAGCACCATCCGTTTGTCATCCCCCGACGGCGTGCGCGTTATATAATCCAGCTCTACTAAATGATTGATCACCTGTGACATAGATTGGGTCGTCACTTTTTCCATGCGCGCGATCTCGGAAGGCGCGAGTCGCAGGTCCGGATACAACAAACCCATCGTAGATCGCTCGGTAAGAGAGAGTTGCGCGTCGTTGCGCGTTTCGCGTCGAAGCAGCTTGACCAGCCGGTGAACCCCTGTCCTCAACGCCGCCGCTACTTCCATATCCCGGGTCGTTGGCCCGGCCATTACCTGGTTTTTCATAATGCGAAAGTAAACTTATAAAGTTACTTTACAAAATTTACGTTTATGTTTACAGGATGATCGGCATTCTGATCGAGCTGCTGCTCTCCTGGGCCCTGCTGTGGGCTGTCGAACACCGGAGCCTGGAGGCATTGGGCCTCTACCCGACTGCCCGCCGCTTCCGGCTGGCAGCTGCCGGCTTTTTGTTCGCCATGATCTTCATGATAGCCTATCAGCTTGGGGAAGCGGCCATACTGCGCACGCCCTATCACTTCAACAGGGCCTACGGATTTCCGCAACTGGGGCGGGCGATGTGGTTTTTGTTAAAAAGCGTCCTCTTCGAGGAACTGATCTTCCGGGGGGCCATCCTGTATATCCTGGTGCGAAAGGTCGGCGAACGCAAGGCCGTTCTCGCCTCGGCGGTAGCCTTTGGCATCTATCACTTTTTCGTCGTGGGCATCTATTCTCCCATGCAGGCCCTCATTCTGTTTCTCACAACGGCCTGGTTAGGATATGTCCTGGCTATCGCATTCGTCCGTATAGGCTCCATCTGGATACCGATCGCCATCCACTACTCGCTCAACCTGACACCCTATGTCGGCTTCTCGCAGAGCAACGGCATGGGTGACCAATGGTTTGTCCACACGACCACGCCGCATCCTCCCATAGCGATCACATTGGGATTGCTGGTCGTCCATAATTTTGTGTTCCCATTGATCGTTTTGTGGTGGTTGGACCGCGTCCGCCCGCACGGCGGATTGCAATGGGTCACCGGAAAAATCAAAAATTGGAGATCATGACCGATCTGAAACCCGACACAGCGCACGCAGCCGATACCGTCACCTTCGGGACCGGCTGCTTTTGGTGCACCGAAGCGATCTTCCAGGAGCTGAAAGGCATACGAAGCGTAACGTCCGGTTACATGGGCGGAAAAGTCGAAAACCCCACCTATGAGGAAGTATGTACGGGCATGACGGGACACGCCGAGTGTTTGCAACTCGAATACGATGCCGCCGCGATCTCCTTTGACGAATTGCTGAAAGTATTCTTCGAGTCGCATGATCCTACGCAACTCAACCGCCAGGGAAACGATGTCGGGACGCAATACCGCAGCGCCATCTTTTATCACACGGAAGAACAACGGCAAAAAGCCGAACATTACAAGTCCGAGCTGGATAAGGCCGGGGCCTACCCCAATCCCATCGTGACGGAGATCACGCCCGCGTCGACCTTCTACCCTGCCGAAGATTACCACCAGAACTACTACAACTCGCACGCGTCGCAGCCCTATTGCTACCTGGTCATCCGTCCCAAGGTCGAGAAATTCGAAAAGGCCTTCAAGAATAAATTGAAATAAGGAACCTAACCTCCTATTGCGGTCCCATGCTGAAAAATTATTTCCTCATCGCCTTTCGTAATCTGACCCGGCAGCGTTTCTACAGCTTCCTCAATATCGCCGGTCTGGCGACAGGGATGGCCGTATCCCTGATGATCGGGCTATGGGTCTACAACGAGATGACCTACAACTATTATCACAGAAACCATTCCCGGCTGGGCATCGTCTATGACACGCAGGTGTCCAATGGCGCGCGGCATTCGGAAAATGCAGTCGATATCCCCCTGGCGGACGAATTGCGGCGGGAATATGGCGACGATCTCAACCATGTCACGCTGGCCACTCCTTATGAGACACACCTCGTTTCAACCGGGCAGGCCGCCGACAAAAAGATCGAGCGGACCTGCCGCTGGGTAGGAGCCGAACTGCCGGGCATGTTCACCCTCCACATGCTGCGAGGGTCCGACTTTTGTCTGCAGGACCCTTCGTCCGCACTGCTGACGGCCTCCATGGCCCGGTCACTGTTCGGAGCCGCTGATCCGATCGGCCGAACAGTAATTATCGATGGCCACCTTGCCTTTAGAGTCGCAGGCGTCTACGAAGACGTTCCGGAAAACACAGACCTCCACGGCGTCGATTTTCTTCTGCCCTGGGAAAAATATGCGGAAACGCACAGCTGGATCAGGGGCTCGCAACAAGAATGGGGAAACTATTATGCCCGGGTCTTCGTCCAGCTGAAGAATGGAGTGGACTTCGACCGGCTCTCAGCGAAGATCGCCTATATCCCGCGACGCCACCTGGCGAAAAGCATGGACTCGCTGTTCATCCAGCCGATGAACAGATACCATCTCTATGGGAATTTTCAGAACGGAAAACCTGCAGGCGGACAGATCCGTTTTGTCCGGATGTTCAGCATCATCGCCATTTCGATCCTGCTGCTGGCCTGTATCAATTTCATGAATCTCAGCACGGCGCGCAGCGAACGGCGGGCCCGCGAAGTAGGCATCCGCAAGACGCTCGGCTCCCACCGCGGACAATTGATCGGTCAATTCCTGGGAGAATCGGTGATCATGGCGCTGCTGGCGCTCGTATTTGGCGTACTGCTGACCGTGCTCCTGCTGCCGATGTTCAACGGCATGGCGCACAGACAGCTGAAGATACCGTGGCGCCAGTCTTCCTTCTGGTGGATAGCATTGGGGGTCGCGCTGTTCACGGGATTGGTCTCCGGGAGCTACCCCGCCCTCTACCTCTCGCGGTTCCAGCCGGTGAAAATACTGAAAGGGGCGATGCGTGCCGGCCAATATGCCACGCTGCCGAGAAAGATACTCGTGGTCATTCAATTCACCGTTTCTGTTTTCCTTGTTTTAGGAACACTGGTCATCTACCGCCAGATCCAATACGCCCGGAACAGGCCCACCGGCTACGTGCGTGAAGGCCTGCTCAACGTCGATATGCTCAACAATTCCGGTCTCCGCTTTCGGTACAATGCCATCCGCAGCGATCTGCTGGCCTCCGGCGCGGCACAGGACGTGACGGCTTCCAACGGACCGATGACAGACACCTGGTCGGTCCGCGGCGGGCTTAACTGGAACGGAAAGGACCCCTATTCCAATCCTCAGTTCGGCTGGGTGTCAATCACCCATGACTACGGTAAGACCGTCGGTTGGCAGATCCTGCAAGGACACGAACCTTCGCGCAGTTGGTCCGGCGACAGCCTCGGGTTGGTGCTGAATGAGGCGGCGGTCAAGCTCGCTGGCTTCCAGGATCCCATCGGTCAGCGGATCACGGTGGACAGCATCTCCCGCCCCGTCATCGCCGTAGTGAAGGACCTGGTCATGGATTCTCCCTATGACGCGCCCCTGCCCACCATCTTCTTTATGGACTACAACTGGTTCAATTATGTGACGATCCGGTTGAACAGGAACATGCGTCCCGCCGAAGCCATGACCAGGATACAGCAAGTGTTCAGGAAATATGACCCCGATGGCCTGGTCTCCTATCAAATGGCGGACGATGCTTACGAAAGGAACTTTGATGTCGAACAACGCGTGGGGGAAGTGTCGACATTTTTTACTGCGCTGGCCATTTTCATCTCCTGTCTCGGGCTTTTCGGTCTGGCGTCCTTCGTGGCCGAACAACGCACGCGCGAGATTGGACTGCGGAAGGTATTGGGCGCATCGGTCTTCAACCTCTGGAGCGCCCTGTCGCGCGACTTTGTGACGCTGGTGATCATCGCCTGCGTCATAGCGCTGCCCCTCTCGGGCTGGCTGATGCATGAATGGCTGCAGAAGTATGCCTACCGGACCGAACTGTCCTGGTGGCTATTTGCGTCAGCGGCCGGAGGCGCCCTGATCGTCACGCTGATAACCGTCAGCTATCAGACGCTGCGTGCGGCCATGGCCAACCCCGTAAACAGTATACGCGCCGAATGATGCCCCGGCACCCTCCGCCGGCAAGGCCACACTTATTCCGAGCGGAGACTCCTCACCGGGTTTGCCAGCGATGCCCGTATGGACTGAAAGCTGACCGTGATGAGCGTGATCGCAAGCGCCGCCAGCGCCGTCATCACGAATATCCAAACCGATATCGAAGTGCGGTAGTCGTATTGCTGCAGCCAGCCATGCATGATATACCAGGCAACGGGGATGGCCACCAAAAAAGAGATCGACACCAGCAACAGGAAATCTTTCGACAACATCGCCCAGAGATGCAGTACCGATGCCCCGAGTACCTTCCGCACGCCGATCTCCTTGGTCCGCTGCTCGGCCATAAAGGAAGCCAGACCGAAAAGCCCTAAACAGGATATAAAGATCGCAAAAGCGGCAAAAAAAGTCGCAAGGCTGCCGATCCTCGTCTCGAAATCGAATTTTTTCGCGTAGTCGGCATCATTAAAAGTATAATCGAAAGGCGCGCCCGGGTTGTATCTCCTGAACACCGATGCGATGGCGGGAAGCGCACGCGCAGTCGCCATGTTCGGATTGATCCTAACGGTGATCACGTTCATGCCCACCGCCGTTGAATCCATCAAAAAAATACTCTGTTTCACCGGCGCAAACGGCGACTGCATCACCATGTCGCGGATGACGCCCAGTATACGAAAATTTTGGTCTTTGCGACGGCTGTAAAGATATTTTACCACCTGCCCCACCACCGGTTCTTTCAATCCCATGTATTTGACGGCGGCTTCATTGAGGACCATCCCGGAAGAATCGGTCGCATAATCCCGCGAAAAATCGCGCCCTTCGACGAATTGCCAGCCCACCGTCTTACCGAAATCATGGGTCAAGGCGATGACCGCAAAGGTAGGGTTCAACGCCGGGTCTTTCCCTGTCCAGTCGAAACCGCTTTGATTCGCGTAGACTGCAGTAGTGGGACTACTCGACATGGCGACATCCGCGACGGCGCCGGTACGCAGCAGGTCGGTACGGATGGCGCCGTAATTCCGGTCCAGATCGGGCGTGCTCAAGGCCACCGTGAG
>DASZYU010000314.1:0-7414 GCA_035545215.1 Puia sp. | reverse complement strand
TCGCCTTCAATTTTGCCGGCGTGGTGGCCGATCCGCTTTCCCTGATCAACGGCCGGAACGACAGCTCCGGCTGCGTTCCCCTCGATGTGCTGTTCATCGACAATACGCACAACGCCAAATCGTATATCTGGAATTTCGGGGACGGCAGTCCGGATACGGCAACGACGAGCTATGTCGTCAGCCATACCTATCCGAACCCGGGCATTTATACCGTCATGATGGTGGCGATCGACTCGAACACCTGCAATGTGGCCGATACGGCCTATCGCCATGTCATTGCGAGGACCGACAGGGCGCAGGTGGATTTCAGTTTTACGAAGGACCCCGGGGCGCCGTGTACCTCGCTGGATTACGATTTTACGAATACCTCGGTGCCTCCGCCGGGGAAACCGTTCGGGGCCAACTCGTTCACCTGGGATTTTGGTGACAATACCGGGCAGGTGAAAGACGGCGCCGGTCCGCTGAACCATTCCTTCGCCGCTCCCGGCACTTATGTCATCAACCTGATACTCAACGACACCTCTTACTGCAATTTCCCGGATACGGCCATCCATGCCTTGCGCGTGTCGCCGCTCGCAAAGGCGCAGTTCATTACCCCGGCGACCGGATGTGCACCCTATTCAGCGGTGTTCAACAACACTTCGCTGGGCGGCGTCACGTTCGCCTGGGACTTCGGGGATCCGGCGAGCGGAGCGCTGAATGCGTCCACGGATGTCAACCCGGTGCACCTTTACCAAAACCCGGGCGCCTACACGGTAACGCTGCATGAACAGGATCCGAGCACCTGCAACGTGGTCAGCGATACCAGCTTTACCATTTCGGTGAGCGTCAAGCCATCGGCGGCTTTTGCCTACGCTCCCTCGCCGCCGGTCGCCAACGTGCCGATCGTGTTCACGAACGGATCGGAAGGCGGTGTCAGCTACAAGTGGCTGTTCGGGGATGGCGATTCCACCGTCACCAACTCGATGGATACGGTGAAGCATCTCTATAACTCGACGGATACCTTCCCGGCATGTCTGCTCACGACCAACCAGTACGGGTGTATCGATACGGCCTGCCAGCCGGTGGCCGCTTTGATCAATCCCCTGCTGGACGTGCCGAATGCCTTCACGCCCGGCCGGTTCGGGGCCAATTCGGTGCTGAAGGTGATGGGTTTCGGTATCTTGCGGATGGATTTCCGGATCTATAACCGCTGGGGCAAGCTGGTCTTCGAATCGGACAATCCCAATGTGGGATGGGATGGGAATTACCTGGGAACGCCGCAGCCGATGGATGTCTATGCGTACACGCTGGAAGCAGAATTTTCCAACGGGGTGCATATAACTAAAAAAGGAGATATAACTTTGGTAAGATAGTTGCATCATTGAAAGGCCCTCGCATCCGTACCCTCCCTGAGCGGATGTTGGGCAGCCGGGCTCCGGCAGACAACCAAATTCAGGGAACCATCGTTAATGAGAACAATGAGGGGTCCGAGAAAAATATTGTGGCTGTGCAGCATCATGATCCTTGGAGCGACCTGCGCGGAAGGGCAGGATCTGCATTTTTCCCAATGGTTCAATGCTCCCTTGCTGACCAACCCTGCCAATACCGGGTTCATTCCCGACGCCGACTACCGGCTGGGGGCCAATTACCGCAATCAATGGTCGGCGATCATGGCGCAACCCTACCGGACGATGAGCATCTGGGGGGACGCGCAGGTTTTCCGGAACCGGATCGAGAACGGCTGGATGGGACTGGGTGGCGTGATCCTGCGCGATGACGCCGGAACGAGTACGCTTACCTCCACCTCGATCTATGGTTCGGTGGCCTATCATCAGATGGTGGGATATGCCAGCCTCATCACGGTAGGGTTCAACACGGGATGGGTGAACAAACGGATCAATACCGCGAACCTTAAGTTCCCCGATCAGTTCGATGGGAAGTTCTTCGACAATACGCTGCCGACGAGCGTTGTGATCGATCATCCGTCGGATAATTTCTTCGACATGCAGATCGGGCTGAACTATGCGTATTTCCCGACGAACAAGATATATTTGAACGCCGGTTTTTCGGTGCAGCACATCAATTCTCCGAGGGAAAGTTTTTTCAACACCGACCCGGTGGGTTACAACGACCGGATCGCGCGCCGGTACATCGGGTTCTTCAATGCCTCCATCAAGGCCAATGACCAGGTGATCATCACCCCGATGGCTTATTTTACGACCATGGCCGGCGCGCAGGAGCTGTCCGTGGGAATGGCCGCGCAATACAATCTCCAGGACGAAGGCGATCAGCAGGTGGTCGGGGGATTGTTCTACCGGATGGGCGACGCGATCGTCCCGATGATCGGCTTCGTATACAAGAATATCAGGCTAACCTTCACTTACGATATCACCACGTCGGCCCTGAAGAACTATGACGGCGGTTACGGCGCGTGGGAGTTTTCCGTTATCAACCAGGGGTTCTACAGCCAGTACAATGGTGACAAACGCCAGTCGCTGTGCCCTTCCTTCAAACAATAACGGTGTGTTCGTATTATTTTTCCGGCAGCGCATTTCGCGCCCATATCTTATTTTCGCAACACAAATCGAATAAAGCAATGACAAAAAAGCTCGTATTGGCCTGCTGTATGTGGATGACAGGTCTTGTCGCCATCGCACAGGATCACATGCCGCAGGTGAGTACCTACACCGACGAGGCCCCGGCAACCGGTTTCAGGAAAGAGAATTTGTTCATGGGCGGCAGTCTTGGACTTGGTTTCGGCTCCTACGATTTCAACATCGGTGTAAACCCGGAGATCGGCTATTCGCTCAATCACTGGCTCGATGTCGGCGCTGTCGTCAATTTCAGCTATACCTCGGTCCGGGCGGACCCCAACCTGGTATACAACGACAATGTGAGTTCGAAGGAGTTCATCTATGGCGGCGGCGTCTTCGCCAGGGCCTGGTTCCTGCCATTTTTGTTCGCTACCGTTCAACCCGAGTACAACTGGACCAACATTACGGAGCAGGACAAGACGTATGGCGGGACCTACAAGTTGAATGTGACTGCGCCGAGCTTCCTTGCGGGCGTCGGTTATGGCAGTCATAACACCGGGCAGGGCACGTTCTATATCGCGCTGATGGTCGATTTTATCCGGAATGTGAATTCGCCGTACAACGATGTCTACGGGCATCCGATGCCCGTGCTGCGCGCCGGGTTCGATGTATTCCTCCATCATCAACGGTAAGGAGTCCCCTCTGCCCAGCCCGCTTAGCGGAGATAGCCGGCCAGCTCGTTCGGCTCGGAGCAGACGGTGATGCGGTCTTCGAGGCGGTCGTACAGGAAGCCTTCATTTTCCAGGCGGCGGAGATGTGCGAGCAGGTGGTCGTAGAAGCCGCCGGAATTGAGGATGAAGATGCGTTTGTTGTGTATTTTCAGCTGGTTCCAGGTGAGCATTTCGAACAATTCGTCGAGCGTTCCAAAACCGCCGGGGAGGATGACTGCCGCGTCGCAATGCTCGTACATCATCTTTTTTCGGGCATGCATATCGGTAACCGTGCGCAGCTCGGTGATGCCCTTGTGAAATTGTTCCCACTCCATGAGCAGTTCGGGGATGACGCCGAGGACGGCTGTGCCCCCTTCGAGTGCGGTGTCGGCCAGCAGGCCCATGAGACCGGCGCTGCCACCTCCATAGACGACCTTGATGCGGCGGGAAGCGATGAGGCGGCCGAGCTCGGCGGTATGGCGGGCGAAGATCGGATCTTTGCCGGAACGCGAACCGCAGAAGACTGCGATACAGTGGATATTCATAGCGGGATAAAGGTAAAATTCCGCCGGCGGCAAAAAATTATTTTTCGATGATTTTTTGCTAATGCCTATCTTTCCGGATGTCTTCTTCACTGCTGTTCGCCTTTGTCATCGGCTATTTTTTGTTGCTGCTCGGGATAGCCTGGCGCACATCGCGAAATTCCAACAATGACTCTTTTTTTATCGGCAACCGCAGCTCCAGCTGGATGCTGGTGGCTTTCGGGATGATCGGCACAACACTTTCGGGGGTCACCTTCGTGAGCGTGCCGGGCACCGTCGGCGTGCTGGCCGGCGGGGCGCCGAAGGGTTTCGGCTATCTGCAGGTGATCATCGGCAACTGGATAGGTTGTATGGTCATCGCTTTTGTGTTGCTGCCGCTGTATTACAAACTGAACCTAACCTCGATCTACCGCTATCTGCAGGGCCGGTTTGGTCCCGTAGCGTACAAGACGGGGGCATTGTTCTTCCTGATCTCGCGAACGGTGGGCGCCACCGCCCGGCTGTACCTGGTGATCGACGTCCTTTATGTCACGATCCTGCGGGATATGGGGATCTCGTTTTGGGTAGCCACGCTGGTGATCCTGGTGATGATCCTGTTGTATACCTTCGAGGGCGGCGTGCGGACCATCGTCTATACCGACACGCTGCAGACTACCTTTATGCTGTTGGGCCTGGTGGTCTGTATCGTATTCATCCTGCAACATTCCGGAACATCGGTAGCGGGCGCCTGGCACGGGCTGCAGAGCGGCGGATACAGCAAGGTATTCGATCTGAACTGGCGCGGCGACGGGTTCTTTCTCAAACAGATCGTGGGCGGAGTATTCATCATGATCGCCATGACCGGGCTGGACCAGGAGATGATGCAGAAGAACATCAGCGTCCGGAACCTGAAGGATTCGCAGAAGAACTTCGTGACCTTCAGCTTTATCATGGTACTCGTGGCGTTCCTGTTCCTGTTGCTGGGCGGGCTTTTGTACCAGTACGGGCTTCAGCAGGGCGCTGTCTACAAGGGGTCCACGCTGGCGATGAACGGCCACCCGATAGCGGGCGACGACCTGTTCCCGGCGCTCGCGCTGCATTACATGCCGCAATATGTGTCGATCATTTTCATCATCGGGTTGATCTCTGCCTTGTTCCCCAGCGCCGACGGAGCATTGACGGCGTTGACCAGCAGTTTCTGTATCGATCTGCTGGACCTGAAGAACCGGCCGGGGTATGATGAAAAGCGTTTGCGGCGGACAAGGATGACCGTGCATTTCTCCTTTGCGTTGCTGTTTTTGTTGTGCATCCTCGTATTCAAATGGGTGAACAAGACATCCATCATTTATACGATCCTCAGTCTGGCGGGGTATACCTATGGGCCCTTGCTGGGGCTGTTCGCTTTCGGCATCTTCACCAAACGGGTCCTGCCGAATACGGGGAAGATCACCGTGATCTGTCTTTTGGCGCCGGTGATTTGTTATTTTCTGGCTGAAAATTCCGCGCGGTGGTTCGGCGGTTTCCGGATAGGACTCGAGCTGCTGCTGATCAATGGGGTCCTGACCTTCCTGGGATTGTGGGCGTTGTCGCGGCCGAAAGGTCCCGTCGCCGCCGCGACCCGATGAGGGCAACCGTCCATTTGGCTTATCTTTGGGCATGGAAATGATCGATCCACGGGTGCAGGCCTATGCAGAGCGTTATTCTTCGCCTTCCGACGCGTTATTGCAGGAAATAGAGGCCTATACGAAATCGCATCACCCCGAAGCGCAAATGCTCAGCGGACCGCTGCAGGGCCGTCTCCTGCAGCTGGTGAGCAGCCTCCTCCAGCCCCGGCGAATCCTTGAAATCGGCACGTTTATGGGATATAGTGCGATCTGCCTGGCGGCGGGTCTTGCGCCGGGTGGAAGGTTGCATACCATCGAGCTCAGGGATGAGGATGCCGACCGGGCCATGGGCTATTTCCGGAAGGCAAAATGCGGGGACAGGATAATATTGCACCGTGGAAATGCGTTAGCCATCCTCCCGTCCCTGGAAGAGACATGGGATATTGTTTTCATAGATGCCGACAAGGTGGGTTATGCCGACTATTACAAACAGGTGTTTCCCAGGGTGAGGCCAGGAGGGCTGATCATTGCCGACAATGTGTTGTTCCATGGCCAGGTCCTGGCGGACCCGATCGGGGGCAAGAACGCGAAGGCGATACAGGCGTTCAATGAAATGGTCCTTGCGGACGAGCGGGTGGAAAAAGTGCTGTTGACGGTGCGGGACGGATTGTTTTTTATCAGAAAGAAATAGGTATTGATGCGAATAAAAGGGATGGTGATCGGGATCCTGTTGCTGGCGGCCACGCAGCGTCTGCCGGCCCAGGTGAGCGCAGCCGGTGTATTGTATGTCAACACTTATAAGTCGCTGGCGATATCGGAGGAACAGCGGTCGGGGATACCGGCGGCCATCATCCTTGCCCAGGGGCTGCATGAATCACAGGCAGGCACCAGCGAACTCTGCAAAGCGTCGAACAACCATTTCGGGATCAAGTGCAAGGACGAGTGGAAGGGGGCCGTTGTGTATCATGACGACGATGCGCGGCAGGAGTGCTTCCGCAGCTATCCTACTGCCGCCGATTCTTACCGGGACCATACCGAATTCCTGCTGCATGGCCAGCGTTATGCCTTTCTATTCAACATCGATCCGTCGGATTACCAGGCCTGGGCGTATGGCCTCAGGAAGGCCGGTTATGCGACCAATACCCGGTATCCGCAAATACTGATCCGGCTGATCAAAGATTACAACCTGGAGCAATATACGCTGATCGCATTGGGAAAAATGAGGCCGGAAGACGAGGTCGTTCTGACCATGCCCGGTTCGCCCGGCCCCGCGGCGGCCGCGCATGCTCAGGTCCCGGCGGTGGATTCGCAGGTAGCGGCCGTCCAGCAGGTGAGCGTCGAAACGAACTATCCCGAGGGTGAATTCACCATCAACAAGACAAGGGTCGTCTATGTGCGCGGCGGCGTTTCGCTGCTGTCCGTCGCGGGTCAATACGATATCCCGCTGGCGCGGCTGCTGGAGTTCAACGACATGCAGCAAGAGGATGTACTGGTGAAAGGGCAGCTGATCTTTTTGCAGCGCAAACGGCGGACAGGGGCGAACGAATATCATGTGATGCGGGAAGGCGAGACGCTGTACGATGTATCGCAGTCCGAGGGCATCCGTCTGCAGGATATGCTGGAGATGAACCAGCTGACTCCCGACGAGCGGCCGGCTCCGGGCGAACGGATCTACCTTCAGGGCTCGGCGCCCGCGCGGCCGAGACTGGTGAGCGACCGTCAATAACAATGAATCTTCATATGTCTGTTCTCAAGGTACACGATAAAGCATTCAAACCCTACCTGGGCGCGGGGCTCATCGACGAGAAGATCGCTGCGATGGCCGACCGGATCGACCACGAATATGCGGGCAAGCGGCCGTTGTTCATCGCCATACTGAACGGGGCGTTCATGTTTGCGTCCGACCTGTTCAAGAAAATAACGATCGAATCGGAGATCAGCTTTATCAAACTCGCGTCGTACAAAGGAACCAAATCGTCCGGCCAGGTGATCACGGCCATCGGTCTCGATACCGATCTGCATGGGAGGCACGTGGTGATCGTGGAGGATATCGTGGACACCGG
>DASZYU010000313.1:0-6825 GCA_035545215.1 Puia sp. | reverse complement strand
ATGCTAAGGACATGGGGGAGGATTTTATCCCCGTGCATATCTTCCCGGTCAACTTCAACAACCCGCGGAGCGTCGGATACCTGAACAAATACCTGCAGACCTTTTCTGAATACATGCCCTTCGCCAGGAGCATGCGCAGCGCCTTTTTCTACTTTGAAAAATACCGCGAAGTACCCTTTGTCATGGTCAACGGGAAAGGGGAATATGTGACCGAAGAAGTCGCACCGAGCGAGGCCGAGGTCAGGATTCCGGATGTAGAGCCGGTCGTAGCCGCCGGGCCCAAAAAGAAGCCGGTGCATGTCCGGCCGGAAAGGGTCAATCCCATCCGGGACGAAGATCTGGCAAGATCGGTCTCCCGCCTGCCGCAGTTCCCCGGTGGAAACGAAGCCTTCCAGGTGTTCCTAAATAAGCTGGGCAAGGAGGAGATCAGGGACCTCGACGCCGGTCAGAACAAGGCCTTCGTGATGGTCGAATACGTGATCGATTCGGTGGGCAAGCCCGTCTATGCCAGGGTTACGCGCGGGGGCAACGACGCCCTGAACGAAAAGATCGAGGATGCTTTTCTCGGAATGCCGCAATGGTCTCCGGCCGTACATGGCGGCGCCCATGTGCCGATCAAGCTGAAACAGACCGTCATGATCGGGGAAGATTAAACCCGCATCACCTGGCCGCTGTGCCCACCCTCCCTGTCAGCGCAGGAGTATCTGAACCGTCTCCGTCGTCTGTTGTCTCAGCACTTCCTTTTTTCCCGCAGTGAGCCTGTTCAGCACCTCTGCGTTGTAATGCCGGATCGTCAATAGCGTGAGTCCGCGTTCGATCTGTACATCGAAAAGGTCCGCCGCCCCCAGTGCAAGCCGTTCGATCCTCGCCGGCCGGTCATCTAGACAGACCTGCAGGCTTACCGCCCCGCTTTGAATCAGATTGGGTTTGACTCTCACCCGGCCGAACAGATCATACAGACGGGCGGTGCCCGTCTCGCCGACGAAGGAGAAGTCTTTTGAATGGAGATGTGCGAGCACCTGGTCCGGTTTGAGGACGATGATGGGAGGAAGGCCCTTCACCGACCCGTTATGGATGATCGTGCCGGGGAGATCGGCGTCCAGAAAGCATTTGACGTATAGCGGGATATCCTTGTTCTGGAGCGGCTTGATCGTCTTGGGATGGATGACCTGCGCGCCATAGTAGGCCATTTCGATCACCTCGTCGTAATTGAGCTCGCGAAGGATCTTTGCGTCCGGGAACTGTTTGGGGTCGGCGTTCATAACGCCTTCCACGTCCTTCCATATCGTTTGGCTTTCCGCTCCCAGCAGATTGGCAAAGACGGCCGCCGAGTAATCGCTCCCTTCACGCCCCAGCGTCGTGCTTTCGTTGTCGCGCGTCGCGCCGATGAACCCCTGCGTGACGACTATGTCCCCGTCATTGAACAGGGGGAAGACCTCGTCTTTTACTTTTTGCCCGGTATCTTCCCAGTCGATGCCCGCATCGCGGAAATTGGCATCCGTGCGAAAGATGTCGCGAACATCGATCCATTGATTGCCGATGCCTGATTCGGCGAGAAAGGCGCTGATGATGGAGGTGGAGAGCAGCTCCCCGATGCAGACGATTTGATCGTAGTAGTAGTCGTATTCGCGGACAGGTCGATCGTGGAGCAGCCATTCGATCTCGGTGAAAAAATCGCGGAGGTGGACCTCCGCGGCCAGGTAGTTGCGGTCAAGGAGGTATTTGGCGGTCGTAAGGTGCGAGGCTTTCAACAGGCCGAAGAGGCGGAGCGCTTCTTCACGATGGCCGTCATAGAAGGCCTCGGCGACTTTTTCGAGCGCATTGGTCGTCTTGCCCATCGCGGAGATGACGATCAGCAGCTGTTCACCCGGGTATTTGCGGAGGATCGCCGGTATCTGGCGGATGCGTTCTACGCTGTTGACGCTTGCGCCGCCGAATTTGAAAACTTGCATGGCGCAAATATAGGAGATTGGACGCCGGCATCGTTGTCGCAGATTCCCTCGCGGCAAATTTGCTAAAATGCGCTAAATGTCCTTGCGCTCTCCTATTTTTGCCCTCTAAACTGCATGCCAATATGATCGTTAACAGAAAAGTACTCACCCTCGATGAATTCACGCTTCAACAGTTACGCAATTTTCCCAACGCCACCGGCGAACTGAGCAATCTCCTTCGCGACATCGGGTTGGCGGCCAAACGGATCAATGTAGAGGTGAACAAGGCAGGGCTGGTGGACATACTGGGGGATGCCGGTACGGTCAATGTGCAGGGGGAGGACGTCAAGAAGCTGGACGTGTATGCCAACGATCAATTCATGGGCGTGCTCCGACATGGTATCAGCTGTGCGGGCATCGGCAGCGAAGAGCTGGACGACAGTGTGGTGTTCGACGACGACATCAGCAACAACAGCAAATATGTTTGCCTGTTCGATCCGTTGGACGGCAGCGGCAATATCGATGTGAACGTGAGCATCGGCACGATCTTCGGCGTGTACCGGCGGATCAGCGAGCTCGGTAAGCCTTGTACCAAACAGGATTTCCTGCAGCCGGGCCGCAACCAGGTGGCTGCAGGTTATATCGTGTACGGGTCGTCGACGATGATGGTCTATGCAACCCGAAGGGGCGTGAATGGATTTACGCTGGACCCGTCGATCGGGGAATTCACGCTTAGCCACCCGAATATCAGATGCCCGGAAAGCGGCAAGATCTACTCGGTCAATCACGGGAATTTCTTTCAATACGATGCCGGGGTGCAGGCCTATATCGATGCGTGTCAGAAGAAGACGAAAGAGAACGGAGGGCCGTATACGCAAAGGTACATCGGTTCCATGGTATCGGATGTCCACCGCAACCTCATCAAGGGAGGTATCTTCATGTACCCGGCGACAACGTCGAAGCCGGGCGGCAAGCTGCGGTTGCTTTATGAATGCAATCCCTTTGCCTTCATTACCGAAGTGGCCGGCGGGAGGGCGACGGACGGCAAGCAGCGTATCCTCGATATCCAGCCGACGCAGTTGCATCAGCGCTCTCCATTCTTTGTCGGCAGCAAAGCGATGATGGATGAGTTGGAGACCTATCTGAGGCGGTAGCGCCGGTTCGGTGCGGCGGGCGATGGCGGATGTCAGGATGTTTGCTGATGGGAGGGTAGACAAAAGCACGACGATGCCCGGACCCGGTCGGATGTCAGGACGTTTTGCGGATACGCCGGAATGTGATCTCGCGGCGATGACGGAATCCCAGATGGACATAGAGGCGCAATGCCCGCTGGTTGACCAGCGAGACGTGAAGGAAGGGGGTGATGCCGCCGGCCACCTGTTTGCGGCACAGCCATGCGATCAATTGTTGCGCGTAGCCGTGACCGGTGAAGCCAGGATCGGTGCAGATTGCGCTCAGCTCGCTGAAACCCGTCATTCGCATCCGTTCGCCTGCCATTGACACCAGCCGGCCCTGGCGGCGGATGCCGAAATAGGCACCCGTTTGCCGGGTCTCGCGGTGATAGTAGCCCGGCTGCGTACTGTTGATCAATTGGAACATCTCGTCGCGGTCGGCCGGCCCGAGCGGGACTATGGGTTCGGTCGCCTGCTGCATGCAATGGAGGTTTTCGGGTGCCAGCAACTGCGCGCAGGGCAATTCATTCTCCAGACGCCATCCGGCGGGCAGCGGCGGTATGTCTCCGATCAGATAGAACGTTTCACCGGGCGTAAACAAAGGGTCCAGACTTGCTGCTGCGGCCGCTTCGGGTCGCGCGAGCCCGGCGAATGGCAGGATGTCCGGCGCATAGCGTTTTGCTTCATCGTTTCCCACCGCTATGTTCGCTTGTTCGGTGGTCAGAGCGGACCATGCAGGGTTGTCCAGTGGATGCATATTTAGCACGAAATTATCAATTTTCGGTACATTATTGGATGCGGAGGGGCATGATCTCGTTCTTACTTTGTTTGGGGTTGTTATCCGTGCATCCCGCTTACCCGGCGCTGGCCGTCTTGAGGAAGCCATCCGTAACCGAACGCACACCCGTCCCGAAGACAACGGTTTCTGCCTCCATGTCCGCCGATATCCTCCGGTATGTCAACGATCACCGTCGCTCGATGGGTCTGCATCCGTTGGAAGCGAACTCGTTCATTTCTTCGGTCGCGCTCGGGCATAGCCGGGATATGCTGACAGGGCGCTCGCCATTCGGTCACGATGGTTTCCGCGACCGGATCGATCGCATCCGGAAACGCCTGGGACACCTGCATACGGTGGCCGAAAATGTCGCATCCGGGCCCATGACCGCGAGGGAAGTCGTGGATGGTTGGCTGCACAGCCCCGGTCATCGCCGCAATATCGAAGGCGATTTCCGTTTGACCGGCATAGGCGTGGCGAGCGCGCGTAACGGCCGGATCTACTTTACGCAGATCTTCACGAAATAGCGCAGCCCGACGTTGCGGAGCAACAGGACGCACCGAAGCGATTATCGGCGCAGTCCGCCAACGGCTATTTTGCCGGCATTCCTGTCGGTTGAATTCCGTAATTTTACCGCGCTATGACAGCGAAAAAGATCATTAGGGTTAACCATCTCATCAAGACCTATGGCAGCTTCGAGGCAGTGAGGGGAATCAGTTTCGAGGTCGGCGAAGGCGAGATATTCGGATTGCTGGGCCCTAACGGAGCCGGTAAATCGACGACCCTCGAGATCATTGAAACGCTGCGCGAAAAAACGGCGGGACAGGTCATCGTCGACGGGTACGACCTCGACAAGGACCCGGGCGAGATCAAAAAGATCATCGGGGTGCAGCTGCAGACATCGGGCTATTATCCGGGCCTCAATCTGGCCGAACTGATCGAACTCTTCGGCGGCCTGTACAACCGGCGGGTACGCCCGCTGGAGCTGCTGGACCGGGTGAATTTGCGGGATAAGGCCAGATCGAAATTCAAAGAGCTCAGCGGCGGCCAGAAGCAGCGGTTCTCGATCGCCACCACGCTCATCAACAAGCCCCGCATCATCTTCCTCGATGAGCCGACGACCGGTCTCGATCCGCAGGCGCGCCGCAATCTCTGGCAGCTGATCAAAGATATCCGCGACAACGGCACGACGGTGATCCTTACGACACATTATATGGACGAGGCGGAGATCCTGTGCGACCGGGTAGCGATCATTGATGCGGGACGCATCATCGCTCTGGACTCGCCCGACCAGCTCATCGACAAACTTGTCGCCAGCGGTTTCGAGCGGCCGAAAGAAGTTAAAAAAGCAAACCTGGAAGATGTTTTTATTCATCTCACCGGTCACGCGCTGCGGCCGGAGCATTAAACACCATAAACAACTACTATGAGCACCCTCACATCCGACGAGATCCTGCGGTATCCGATCGGCCGCTATGAGACCAAAGCCTATTCCGAGCATCAGAAGGAAACCTGGCTGAACGACCTCAAGTTCCTGCCACAACTGCTGGAGAATTCCATCTCCAATCTCGACGAGGCGCAATTGATGACGCCGTACCGCGAGGGCGGTTGGACGGTGCAGCAAGTGGTCCACCACGTGGCGGACAGCCACATGAATGCGTATTGCCGGTTCAAGCTGGGGCTGACGGAGGAGAACCCGACCATTCGCCCTTATGAGGAAAAAGCCTGGGCGGTGTTGAATGATGTCGGGAAGATACCGGTGAATGTTTCCATCACGCTGCTGTATTCGCTGCACACGCGCTGGTATGCCGCGATCGGCGATCTGGGATTGAAGGAGTGGGAAAGAAAAGTATTCCACCCCGAAGCAGGTAAGGAAATGTCCTTGTGGTACCTTTTGGGAATGTATGCCTGGCATGGCCTGCATCATGTCGCACACATCACCGCGTTACGCGAAAGAAATAAATGGTAGGAACAATCCATGAAAGACCTCAGCTGGGAGACGCTCTCTTCCGAATACCTGTATAAAGAGACCTGGTTTACGATGCGCAAGGATGTTTGCCGGACCCGTGAAGGAAAGGTGATCGATCCGTACTATGTCTACGAATTCCCGACCTGGGTGATCGCGGTTGCGCTGACAAAGGATGGCCGTTTCATCGTTGAGCGGCAATACCGGCATGCCCTGGGGGTCACGGACCATGAGCTGCCCGGCGGCTGTGTTGACGCGACCGATTCTTCGCTCGAAGCCGCCATCCGGCGCGAACTCCTCGAAGAAACGGGATACAGCTTCGGTCCCGTCGAATACCTGGCAAAGACTTCGGCGAACCCCTCCACCAACAGCAACTGGGCGCATATCTTCCTGGCTACGGAAGGCGTGCTCAGTCACGAGCAGCGTCTGGATCACAATGAGGAGATCGAGGTCTATCTGTATACGGTGGACGAGCTGCGGCAACTACTGCGCAACAACGGCATGGTCCAGAGCATGCATGTGACCGCGCTGTTCTATGGCCTGCAGAAGCTGGGTCAAATGCAATTCTAGACTTCGGCGACTACGAAAACGCTGCCGCAGACGAGAATGAGGTCTTTGGAACGGGCTTGCACTTTTGCGGCGGCCAGCGCTTCGGTCACTCCCGGATAGGAATGTCCCCGCAGACCCGCGGCCGCGGCCTTTGCGGCCAGTTCGTTTTCGGGCAGCGCGCGGGGGATCTGCGCCTTTGTAAAAAAATATGTCGCCTGCCGCGGCAACAGCGTCAGGACGGCATCGATGTCCTTGTCTTTTACCATTCCCAGCACGATATACAATGCTTCGTGATCGGTGAGCTCGATCTGTCTTACCAGCTGGCGGATGCCGTCGATATTGTGGGCTACGTCGAGAACGATATCGGGATGTTCGTGGATGAGCTCCCAGCGACCGTGCAATCCCGTTAGCCGTTTCACCTGCCGGAGGCCA
>DASZYU010000312.1:0-18470 GCA_035545215.1 Puia sp. | reverse complement strand
CCGGTGTCCGCCCAACGGCCGGCAGGCACCAACATACGCAGTGAAAAGCGGCCGGGGCAGGAGAACAACCAGCGCAGAAAGAACCAGCAGGATAACCAACGCCGCAACCCGTCGAACGGCGGGCAGCAATCGAACGGCGGGCAGCAGGGAAGTCAACGGCGCGGCAGGTCGAACTCCGGCGGCGAGCAAGACAATCAGCGGCGCGATCCTTCGAACGGCGATGGCCAGCAGAACAACCAACGTCGCAACCCGTCGAACGCCGGGCAGTCCAATGGCCAGCAATCGGGCGGCGGGCGCAGGAATCCTGCGGCAGGCGGAAGCCGGCGGTCGGGCGGCAATGAACGGCCTCCCGTGAAACGCAAGAATGCGGGCGAGCTGAGGATGCCGGATCAGAAGAAAGAATACAAAGATCCGATGGACGACATCCAATTCAGGATCAACCGCAGCGATGGCGACGAAAGATGGTAGATTTTGCCTAGTTTTGAGCGATCATGAAAGTGTTGCTCATCCTGGTGGCAGGTTGGTTCGTACGATGGCCGGCGGCTCTGCCGGCCGAAAGGCCGCGGGCGGATGTAACATCCCTGCTGACGCGGCAGCAGTACGAACGGTTCTTCCCTCATCACGCTCGCTTGTATAGTTATGCATCCTTTATAAAGGCGGCGGCCTCTTTTCCCCTGTTCGCCGGAGAAGGTTCTCCGGAACAGCGCAAACGGGAGCTGGCCGCTTTTTTTGCGCATGCCGCGCATGAAACCACGAAAGGGGGACCGGGTTCGCCCGGCGGCGAATTTGCATGGGGTCTGGTCTACACCGAAGAACTAGGTTGCGCGGACGGACATTGTACCGTTTACAACACCGGCGGCGCCAGCGCTTACCGGCCGGCACCGGGCAAGTCGTATTACGGCCGCGGACCGCTGCAACTGAGCTATGCCTACAACTACGGTCAGGCCGGCGCCGACCTCGGACTTCCTTTGCTTGCGAAACCTGAACTCGTCAGCCACGACGGTGTGGTCGCATTCCGGGCCGCATTGTGGTTCTGGATGAAACCGCAGGCGCCCAAACCTTCGTGTCACGATGTCATCTGCGGGAAATGGAAGCCTTCGTCGCAGGATCTTGCGCTTGGCCGGCGCCCGGGTTTCGGCATGACGATCCTCATCATCAATGGCGGAGTCGAATGCAAGGACGACGAGGCGGCCAAAAAGAACCGGGAGGACAGGATCGGATTTTACCGCCATTTCGCTTCGCTGCTGAACGTCGCTGCAGAAGCGAATTGCGATTGCGCCGGGATGCGGACATACTAACCATAACATGATGCCTTCCATTTCAACCCGTTTCCGGCACACCTGGCATTCGAGGGGACTGGCGATCGCGCTGGTGGCCTATTTGCTGATCACCGTTATCGCGACGGCGCAGGGACTCCTGGCGGGCCCGAAAGTGTATGTCCCCGGCGGACGCCCCTATATCGATTACAACAATTTCCGCATTTTCAAATTCTCTTTCTATCACCTGATCGGCCACCAGGATATCTACCGGCTGTTTCCCGACGATCACTGGGACCTTTACAAATACAGTCCCGCCTTTGCACTGAGCTTCGGTCTGATCGCCTGGCTGCCGGATGCCATCGGACTTTTCCTGTGGAACCTGATCAATGCGGTGTGTCTATTCGCCGGCGTGCGTCTCTTACCGGGTATCAGCAATGAACGAAAAAGCTGGATCCTGCTGTTCGGCCTGCTGGAGATGTTGCTATCGATCCAGAATACCCAAAGCAACGGATTGATGGCGGGTTTGGTCGTACTCTCGTTCGCGCTCGCGGAGCGGAGACAATACTTCCTGTCAACCCTTTGCGTCGTTTTCTCGTTCTATATAAAAATCTACGGCGCCCTGGCTTTCATCTTTTATCTTTTTTACCCGGGAAAGTTCCGGCTGGCGGGCTGGTCCATCTTCTGGATGGCCTTCTTCGCGCTGGTTCCGCTGGCGGTCGTCAGCGGACCGCAGTTGCTTTTCCTGTATCAAAGCTGGCTGCACCTGTTGTTGAATGACCGGTCGGCCTCCGTAGGTCTGTCGGTACTGGGTCTGTTGAACAGCTGGTTCCACCTTTCAGTTTCGAAAAATTGCGTTACGCTGGCGGGCCTGGCGCTGTTGCTGTTACCGCTGATCCATACCCGCCGGTATACCGATGTCACGTTCCGGCTGCTTTACCTCGCTTCGGTCCTGATCTGGATGGTCATCTTCAATCATAAGGCCGAATCGCCGACTTATATCATAGCGACCGCCGGGATCGGGATCTGGTATTTTTCACAAACAGCCGGCCGGCTGGATACGGTCCTTCTCGTCGCTTCGTTCCTGCTGATCACGATGTCGGTTTCCGACCTGGTCCCTGCGCCGATCCGGGACGGGTTTATCCGTCCGTACGGCATCAAGGCGGTGATGGCCATCGTCGTCTGGTGCAGGATCGTCTACCAGCAAACCGGGTTACGTTATAAACCGCTGCCCGTGGAGGGGACATCTGCGCTATGAAATCCCCTTCCCCCACCCTGCAGTTGCTGCGCTTTCACTTCTCCTTTTTCCTGATGCCCGTTTATTGGTTTGCTTTGAGCCAGGCAGTCGACAGGGACTGGGTAAGGGCCGCGATCATCTTTGTCATTCTACATGGTCTGGTCTATCCCGCCAGCAATGGTTATAACAGCCTGATGGACAGGGACACGACTCCTATCGGCGGGCTTGCCCGTCCGATGCAGCCGACGCGGAGCCTTTTTTGGGTGACCCTCGGCATGGACGTGACCGCGCTGCTGCTGGGCTTGCTGATCGGCCCCTGCTTCGTTGGCGGGCTGACGGTCTATATAGTGGCTTCGAGGGCATACAGCTGGCGCGGCATCCGTCTCAAAAAATATCCGATCGCGGGCTGGTTGACCGTGATCGTCTGCCAGGGTGCGTTGATCTTCTTCCTCGTCTACCAGGGCAGTCATCCCCCGTCCATGGCGGAAGAAAGCCTCCATGCCCCTCCGTTGGCCATGCTGGCCTGTTCACTGTTGTTAGGCGGTTTCTACCCGCTCACGCAAATCTATCAGCACGAGGCGGACGGACGGGATGGCGTCAGGACCATGAGCATGCTCCTGGGCTACAGGGGGACCTTCGTTTTTACGGCTGTCTTGTATACCATGGCCTTTCTCCTTCTTTTTTATTATTTCGTTACGGTTTACCTGGGGTTCAAAGAATTTTTGGTGCTGGCAACCTGTATGCTTCCGGTGATCGTTTATTTCCTGATATGGGCGGGCAGGGTCTGGCGGGATCCGATGCAGGCGAACTTCGCCAACACGATGAGAATGAATCTCCTGGCCTCGGTCTGTACGAACGTCGCTTTTATCGCCGTGCTGGCCATCGGCTAGCCTGTTTTTTGCAGGAGCAGTCATTTGCGGGCGAGGTCCGCAGGCCTCGTCATCATTAAAGCATCGCCAAATTTGAGCACCATTATTTCCATCGGAACAGCTGTTCCCGCCTATCAGCACCGGCAGGAAGACATCCTGCCTTTCATGCAGCGGATCTACGGTTTAGAAAGAGATGCAGGCAGGAAGTTGCGTTATCTCTATCACCAGAGCGGTATCCATACCCGGTATTCGGTGATCCCGGATTACTCGCGGCCGGTCCGGTCCTGGAAATTCTATCCGCCGACCGAAAACCTGGAGCCGTTCCCTTCCCTGGAGCTGAGGATGCGCTGGTACAGGGACCATGCCGCACCGTTGTCGGTCGAAGCCATCCATCGTTGTCTCGGCGGAAAGGCCGCCGCAGAGGAGATCACGCATCTCATAACGGTAAGCTGTACGGGCATGAGCGCCCCCGGGCTCGATATCGAACTGGTGGAAGCGTTGCACCTGCCGCCGACCGTGTTCCGCACATCGGTCAATTTCATGGGGTGTTACGCGGCGGTACATGCGTTAAAGCTGGCGCATGCGCTGGCAGACAACACGCCGGGGAGCCGCGTCCTCGTGGTTTGCACCGAGCTCTGCACGCTTCATTTCCAACAAGAGCCGACGATCGACAATATGTTATCGAGCCTGTTGTTCGCCGACGGCTCGGCGGCCGCGCTGATCGTACCGGACGATCACCCGGGGCGAGGGCTCCGGCTGGGCCTGTTCTATTCAGAGATCGTTCCCGCGGGGAAAAAGGAAATGTCGTGGGATCTGTCGTCCACGGGTTTCAGGATGGGGCTTTCGCAATATGTGACCGATCTGATACAGACCGATTTCGGACACCTGGTCGATCATGCGCTGGAGAAGGGCGGTCTGCGGCGGGAGGCGATCACGCATTGGTGCGTGCACCCGGGCGGCAGGAAAATACTGGATGCCATCCGCGAATGCCTTGCGTTTCCTAACGGTGACCTGGATACGAGCTATGCCGTCCTGGAACAATACGGCAACATGTCTTCTGCGACCATCCTATTCGTGCTGCGCGATATCATGGACAAGTTGTCCTATGGGGAAACGAACCGCGTTTTCGGTGCGGCCTTCGGTCCGGGTCTGACGATGGAAACGTTCATTGCCCAAACCAATTGACCCCAGCTATGACCGGCGGACCCGATTTCTCGAGGCGCAGCGATGAGAAGGAGCTGCTTGACAGGGACGATATCCCTTTTCCCGATATCGAACGGAATATGCACGAGCTGGATGTGATCAACACCTGGCTGGGCGGTCATTCCATCAGCATAGCCGGTCTGAAGCAGCTGGCCCATGGCCGCCGGCGGCTCAGCATCTGCGAGATCGGCTGCGGAGGCGGCGACAACCTGAGGGTCCTGAGCCGATGGTGCACGAAAAAAGGCATCGATGTAACGGTGACCGGTATCGACAGGAACCCGCATTGTATCGCGGTGGCGCGTGAAAAATGGACCGGTGGGTCCGCCCGGTGGGTGCAATCGGATTACAGGGACATAGGGTTCGCCGCAGAAAAGCCGGACGTCATCTTCTCATCGCTTTTTTGTCACCATTTTAACAATGAAGAGCTTATCTTTCAGCTGAGATGGATGGACGCTCATGCCGGGCTGGGGTGGTTCATCAACGACCTGCACCGGCATCCTTTGGCTTATCATTCGATCCGGTTGCTGACTGCCGGATTTTCGGGTTCTTACCTCGTAAAACACGACGCTCCTTTGTCGGTGTTGCGCGGTTTTAGCCGGAAAGAATGGGAAAGCCTGCTGCAGCAGGCTGCCACACGCCCCTGCGGACTGAAGTGGAAATGGGCATTCCGGTGGCTGGTGGTCGCGAGAAAACGATATGTATGACGTTATCATAGCGGGCGGAGGGCTGGCCGGACTGGCGCTGTCGATCCAACTGGCCAAAGCCGGCTACCGTGTGGCCCTCTTTGAAAAGGAAACTTATCCTTATCACAAGGTCTGCGGCGAATATATCAGTCTGGAAAGCTGGAATTTCCTGCAGGAGCTGGGGTTGCCGCTCAGTGACTGGAATCTGCCCATCATCCGGACACTGCTGCTTTCGGCCCCCGACGGAAAGTCGCTGAGAAATGAGCTGCCGCTGGGCGGTTTTGGTATCAGCCGCTGGAAGATCGATGCGGCGCTGGCGGGTATCGCCCGGTCGTCGGGCGTCGAGCTTTTCGAGTCTGCGCGGGTAACGGACATCCTTTTTGAACGATCGGTTTGCAGCGTCCGGACCAGCCGGGGCGATTTTGGGGCCAGGGTGGCCTGCGGCACATTTGGCAAGCGCAGCAACCTCGACGTCCGCTGGAAACGCGCCTTCACCCGCAAGCGGTCGGATAAGCTGAACAATTTCGTAGGCGTCAAATACCATGTTCGCGCCAACCCGGCGAGTTTCCCTCCCGATCAGATCGGTCTGCATTTCTTCAGGAACGGCTATTGCGGTATATCCCGGGTCGAAGACGATCGGTATTGTCTTTGTTATATGACTGCCGCCGAAAACCTGAGCGTCAGCGGCAATTCCATTCCGGAAATGGAGAAAAATATTTTGCGCAGGAATCCGTTTCTGGAAGAAGTGTTCGGGTCGGCGGCATTTCTCTTCGATCAGCCGGTGACGATCTCACAGATCAGTTTCGAAAAGAAGACGCAGGTGGAGAACCATATTCTCTTTGTTGGAGATGCAGCGGGCATGGTACCGCCGCTGTCAGGCAACGGGATGAGCATGGCGCTGCATGGAAGCCAGATCGCATACCGGTGCATCGAAAGCTTTTTGAAAGGCGATAGTGCCCGGTACGAAATGGAGCAGGCCTATTCCGACCGGTGGAACAAACAATTCGGCAGAAGGCTGTGGATGGGACGGACCTTGCAACGCTGGCTGGGTAACGAGAAAGGGGCTAATTTTTTGGTGCATACGTTAAGGCCGTTGCCAAAACTGGTTTCATTTTTGATCAGACAGACGCATGGACAGCCTTTTTAAATTTCCGGCACATACTAAATACAGCTCATGAAATTTGGTGCAAAAGGAGTTCTGCTTATCGGTTTAATCTGTTCCCTGGAAGGCAAGGCTCAGGACTATCAGGCCATACAAGGATCACCCTTCGCCGGCTCGCTGGGCATAGCGAATAATCCTGCCTCGATCCTCAGTACCCCCTACTCATGGGATGTGACGCTTTTCTCGATGCAGTTGAAGAACACCACCAACGCGGTCAACGTTACCAATTTTTCCTATCTTTCCCACAAGGACAGTCTCGATTATTACTGGACATCCGGCAACAAGTGGCGTTATGGCGCTTACAATTACAACGTGCATCTCCTGAATGTCCGTCTGGCGATCGGGCACAAACAAGCCATCGCCTTCGGCGCCAATCTGAAAAGCTATGGAGCGGCCCGCACTTCAGCGTTCGATTACAACGATACGATAGGGAACTTCAACCAGTTTTTCAGTATCAACGACGCCACTTCTTTTTACCAGGGCGAGGCGGTCAGCAGCAGCTGGCTCGAGCTGTTCTTCACCTACAGCAAGACCCTGATCGACAACGAGCGGGGCAGGCTGAACGGGGGATTTACGCTAAAGGCGCAACGCGGCATTTCAGGGGGCTACCTCCAATTCTCGGGGGGAGGGCTGAGCAGTTCGTATGTCAATTCGCAGCTGGTCTATACGCTCTCGAAGGCCGATCTTAAATATGGCTATTCGAGCAATTACGATTCGTGGAAAAACGACCACAGTACCGGAGAGAACCTCAATCAATTCCTGAAAGAGAGCCGGGGAGGAGCGTCCGTCGATATCGGGCTCGAATACCTGGTAAAGACACAGGACGTGGACGTTTACGGCGATCCGGACGGTTATTTCGACTATGACTGGAAGATTGGCGTAGCCTTGCTGGATTTCGGGCTGAACCAGTTCCAGTACGGATCGCAAAGCCGGTTTGCCAGCAATCCCAAGGCGATCGTGTCCGACCAGGAGATCGACGCAAAGTTCGACTATGTTCAATCCGTGGCGGCCTTCAACGACAGTCTTGCCACGCTGATGGGCTCGATGGTCCGCCCCAGGGGAGCATTCCGGATCTGGAATCCCGCCCGTTTCGAGATCAATGTCGACCGGCCTCTTCCGGACCATTTTGCCGTAAATGCCGATCTGACGCTGAACCTCGGCGGCAACAACCTGGGTAAGCAGCTGTTTACCAAAGAGATCAGTCTATTCGCGGTCACTCCAAGATGGGAAAACCGGGACCTCGGTCTCTATCTCCCGGCGCAGGTGACGACGGATGGGCGGGTTTGGGTGGGCGGCGCTTTTAAGCTCGGGCCGCTGTTGATGGGCGTACACAACTGGGGCAACGTTTTTTCGAAAAAGAAAATGACGAACGGCGGCTTTTACCTCGCGCTGGTGATCCATCCCGAAAACGGATTCCGCATCCGGGAGAAGAAGGAGTACACCTGTCCAAAAGATTGAATCGTCCTCAAACGAGGAGACCATCGCGCACATTTCCGGCTTTCATCGTTTTCCGTTATTTTGTGCGCATGAAGACCTTTACCCTGATCGTCGCCATCCTGGCGGCCCTGGCTTTTTGTTATCCAAATTCCGCCGGTGCGCAAAGCGCAAGTTCGCGAAAGGACAGCCTCGTTAGGATCGATTCGGCCAACACCGCAGGCCATACGTTCACAAAAGTCGAGACCGAATCCGAATTTCCCGGCGGGACCAAGGCGTGGCTTAATTTCCTGAACACCCATCTTACCTATCCCAAGAAGGCGGTCCGAAAAAAAATAGAGGGGACGGTCATCCTGCAGTTTATCGTCGATAAGGACGGTACAGTCACCGATTTGCAGGCTTTGACCGGAGACCCGATCCTTCGCGAGGCCGCGCTGAAGGCCATGGCCGATTCACCGAAATGGATACCTGCGATGCAAAACGGGCGGATCGTGAAATCGTATAAGAAACAGCCCGTCGTATTCAAGCTGCAACCCTGACCACAGGAGCGTTGAGTAATGTTGGCAGGACGGCCGCAAAACGGGCAGCCGCGTATAAATCGGCTAAAACCGGGGAAGAATTGGTACGAATTGGGGCATCGATCGGACGGTTCCGCTGGTTTACAGCCTTCGTCGAGCCGGCGGCGGCGGCGTACCGCGGAAGCCCGATGATCCGGCAACCTTAAAATCGCATTTGAACCATGAAACGGACATTCGTCGCCTTGCTCGCCGCCGTACTGATCCCGGTGGTGTACGCCGGAGCGACCCGACTGCTCTTCGATTTCAATGTGCTGCAGGGTTTCACTGCCGTGATGTCGCTGAGCTTTCTCATCGGTGTGCCGCTGGCGATGGGCTATCTTGCCATTGCCCTGTCGGGCGAAAAACAAACGGCCGGCGTCGGTTATTGCCTGTTCGCGCCGTGGGTGTCCGTCTTTGCATTCATGGGTCTGTCCATCTTGTTCGACATGGAAGGCTTTGCCTGTTGGATCATGGTCTTACCGATCTTTTTGATCGTTTCATCGATCGGCGGGCTCATCGCGCGCGCGGTCAAACGGGGCAAAAGCCGCAGGTCGCAAAAATTACAGGGCACCGTCGTGCTTTTTCTGCCGCTGTTGATGAGCCCGCTGGAAAAACTCATCCCGGCCGAGACCACCCGGTACGAGGCCTATACGTATGCAGACATACATGCATCGCGTTCGAACATCTGGCATCACGTCACGCGCGTAAGTACGATCGCGGAAGAGGAAGACCATGGGTACCTGACCCGGTGGCTCGGGTTTCCCAGGCCGATACGGGCGGAATTGAATTATTCCGGTGTCGGCGGCAGCCGGCAGGCGATGTTCAGCAAGGGTCTCGTATTTAATGAAACGGTCCGGCAATTCGAAGACCTTCGAATGATGCGTTTCACCATTAAAGTGGATCCGGCTGCGATTCGGCCTTCCGCAATGGACAAGCACGTGGTCATCGGCGGAGCCTATTTCGACGTCTTGGATGGAACCTATTTGCTCGAAAAGACAAATGACAGCACATGCCGGTTGCATCTTTACAGTCATTTCACGCTCAGGACGACTTTTAACGGGTATGCGGCCTGGTGGGCGGGCCTGATCATGAAAGACATTCAAAACAATATCCTGGGCATCATCAAAACAAGATGCGAGCTTCATTTGTAATAGAACCGATGGTCACCCAAAAGAAGACATTGGTCCTCGGCGCATCGGATAACCCTGCGCGGTACAGTTACCTGGCGATAAACCGGCTGCGCCGCAAAGGGCATCCTGTCGTCGCCATCGGGCAGCGCAAAGTAAAGATGGCCGACGTCGACATCGAAACCGAGAAAAAGGCGTTCGAGGGTGTCGATACCGTGACCTTGTACCTCAATTCGATGCGGCAGAAAGAGTACTATGATTATATCCTCTCGCTTCATCCCAAACGCATCATCTTCAATCCCGGCGCGGAAAACCCGGAACTCGCCACACTGGCAATGAGCAATGGGATCCAACCGCTGGAAGCATGCACGCTGGTGTTGCTGAGCAGCGGACAATACTGATTGCCGGCCATCATGCGCAGTTGCAGAATACTGAGCGCCCCACACAGCGCGTGTGCCGGCAGCTGAACGCGGCCCATCATGCGCAGTTGCAGGATACACACTCCCTGGCGCAATGCGCGTTTATGGAATACCGCCTGGGGCGGCGTAGCGTACGTGTTAATTGTACATTAATGGCCACCCGATTTTGATGGTTAGGCGTTTTTTCGGTAAATTCGAAAAATCCTTTATTATGCTATGGCGAAAATTTAATGGTGATGTCATCGAACTTCCCATCATTGAAGCCGTGGAGAACGCCATCCGGCGCGAGACCGAGAACGGTTACCGGCTGAAGGTCTGCATCGGTACGGACTCCCAGGTGAAAGGTCTTGAAACGGAATTTGCAACAGTGATCGTATTTCTGCGCGAGGGACATGGCGGGTTCATGTTCATTCACAACGAAAAGACCAGGTATCAGTATACGATCAAGGAAAGAATGCTGGTCGAAGTGGCGAAAAGCATCGAGATCGCCTACGAGCTCTGCAATCTTTTCAGCAAATACAACGTCGACATGGAAGTGCACGCGGACATCAACACGAACCCGCATTTCAAGAGTAACGATGCGCTGAAAGAGGCAATGGGCTACATCCTTGGGATGGGCTTCGCCTTCAAGGCCAAGCCGGAAGCGTTTGCGAGCAGCAGCTGCGCGAACAAGGTGGTCAACTGATCCGTCCTTCGCTACCCGATGTCATCCGGACCGTGAGCCCCATGGTCCAAGGGGTTGTCTCTCTCCATTTTTTCCCACTCCGCTCAAAAAAAAAATACGGTTTCGATCAACATGCGCCCCGGAAGGGTGATGCGAATTTTTTCGTAGTACGGCAGGTCGCAGCGCCGACCGTCTCCGTCAGTCGGCTTCGTTTTCTTCGATCCCCTCGCTGTTCGCGTCTCCGATAAACTGAAGGATCTTGTCCCTTCCCATTTTTTTCATGGCGCTGGTGACGAAATGCCGGGGGAGGAATTGCCAGGTCTCGCGCATCTTTGTAAGAAAGGCTTTTACGTTGGCGCTGACCGTGCGTTGGTTCTCCTTATCCGCCTTCGTAAAGACCAGTGAAAAAGGGATCCGCCACTCCCCGAGCCGGTTGACAAATTCCAGATCGATCCTTTGCGGGGTATGGCGACTGTCGATGAGCACGAAGACCTGCGTGAGGTTTTCACGTTTGCGCAGATAGTCTTCGATCATCTTCTCCCACTTCTTCCGCTGCGTTTGCGAAACTTTCGCGAACCCATAGCCCGGCAGATCGACCATATACCAGGCATCATCGATATTGAAATGATTGATCAGCTGCGTCTTCCCGGGCGTGCCGGAGGTCTTCGCCAACCTGTCATTGCCGCTGAGCATGTTGATCAGTGACGATTTGCCGACATTGCTGCGCCCGATGAAGGCGTATTCCGGGCGGTCGGGCGCGGGGCACTTCGTATAATCCGGGCTGCTGATCACGTATGACGCGGAATGGATCTCCATGAGCGCAAGATACATCCGGAGCCGGAAATACGGCGGCGATGGGTCAGGATATGTTACCTTTGCCGTCCTATGACCGACTTTTCACACGACAAGGTCGTCCCATTCAAGGACTCCCAGCTGGGAAAAAAACAGCAGATCGCGGAGATGTTCGACCGGATCGCGTTCCGGTATGATTTCCTGAACCGATTCTTGTCGGGCGGGACCGATCTTTATTGGAGAAGAAAGGCGATCCGGGAACTGCGACCGGACAAGACACGATCGATACGCGATGCGACAGGCGCCGCGTCGAAGAACCCGACGGTGAACTCGGTCCTGGATGTCGCCACGGGCACCGGGGACATGGCTGTCCTGATGACGCGGATGCTGCCCGGCGTTCGCGTGACGGGTATCGACATATCCGATGGAATGTTGCAGATCGGGCGGGAAAAGGTGAGCCGTCTCGGGCTGGCCCAACAGGTGACCCTTCAAACGGGTGACAGCGAGGCGCTTGAATTTGCGGATGGAACCTTCGACGCCATTACCGTAGCCTTTGGAGTCCGGAATTTCGAAAACCTCGAAAAGGGGCTGCGCGAGATGTTGCGCGTATTGAGGCCGGGCGGACGGCTGGTCGTTTTGGAATGCACGCAACCCAGTCTGCCGGGTGTCCGCCAATTCTACCGGTGGTATATGCGCCTGATCGCTCCCCATGTCGGCAAAATCGTATCGCGCAGCCGCGAGGCCTATCAATACCTGAACGACTCGGTCCAGGCATTCCCCGAAGGGACCGCCTTTCTGCGGATCCTCGATTCCTGCGGATATGCGGAAACCCGGCTGCACCGGCTGAGCCTGGGAGTCTGCACCCTTTACCTCGCGCAGAAGCGCCCCGGTTGACCGGTCAATGGCACAATTATTGGCTGGTTTCTCCGTTATTTCTAATCACCCCAAAGGCAAGCCTATAAGATTTTTCTACACTCCAATCGAATTGCAGGAGCATCCCGGATAGCCGAGATGTAATTTATTGATTCTTAAATTTTTATGAAAGCATTGGGGTTCCAAAAGCCAGCCAGGGCAATTTTCGCCGTACTCTTTTCCGCCGCCGTGCTGACGGGGTCGTCCGCGTTTGGACAGCTGAGGGATTACCTGAACCTGCCGGATCATGACAGCAAAAGGTATTACCTGGGCATCGGCTTCATGTACGACAATTCGCATTTCCAGGTGACCCCGCATCCCAAGTTCCTTCAAAGCGACAGTGTCCTGTCCGTGACGCCCGGCAATACGGGGGGGTTCGGCGTATCGGGTATGTTCACGCTGCGGCTGGCCGAGCATTGGGAGCTGAGGGCGGCATTCCCGGAATTTATTTTCGCCAACAACACGCTCGCCTACCATGTCAAATTTCCGCCGCCCGGCGAAGATTCGGTTGCGACCAAACAGATCCAGTCGTTGTTGCTGGGTTTCCCCGTGCAGGTGAAATTCCTGTCGGACCGAATCGGGAATTTTCGCGTGTATATGCTGGGAGGCCTGAATTATCAATACGATCTGGCCTCCAACTCGTCCGCCCGGAAGGCGCAAAACCTGGTGAAGCTGTCACCGGCGGACCTGAGTGTCGAGGCCGGCATCGGTTTCCAGTTTTATTTTCCCGTTTTTATCCTTTCTCCCGAATTGAAGATCAGCGAAGGCATCAAGAATGTCCACTCGCGTGACCCCAACCTGCAGTATTCGAATACCATCGACAAGCTGAAATCGAGGATGATCGTGTTCTCCCTGATCTTCGAAGGTTAGCGAACCGCAGGCCCCTGCAGGGTGTTTCGTTATTGTACGGGTTGTGGCATTATTTTTTATAAGAATGAGATATGGAAACGTTCACGAGGAAGCAGGAAGCCGTCGGAAGCCATACCCGCCAGTCGCAATCGATCGGGACGCCAAAAGTTGACGAGAGCTATAGCCGGGCCCAGGAAGTTGTCAATGGTCTTATTCATGGAGGAGGGATACTCTTCGGCCTCGCAGGTTTGCCGGTGCTGGTCAGTCTTGCGAATGTCCACCGCAATACCGCAGCGATCATAGGCGGGGGAATTTACGGCTTTTGTTTCCTGCTGCTGTTTACCGTCAGTGCTACGTACCACCTGGTCTCCGAACCGCGAGTCAAACGCATCTTCAAGATCCTCGATCACATCGGCATATATTTTTTTATCGCCGGCACCTATACGCCGTTCATTTTAGTATACGTAAACAATTCGTTCGGCAATACGCTCTTGTGGGTCTTGTGGGGCCTGACCGTAGCCGGAACGTTTTTCAAGGTCCGGTACACGGGAAAATACGAGGTCGTCTCCACCGTCATTTACCTGGCCATGGGATGGATCATGGTCGTAGGAGGAAAGCAATTCTTCGACCAGGTGCCGCATGACGTGGTCATCTTTATCTGTATCGGAGCAGCCCTGTATTCCGTCGGCGTTTTCTTCTATCTCTGGGACAAATATAAGTATACGCACGCCGTTTGGCATGTCTTTGTGCTGACGGCCGCGCTGTGCCACTACGTTGCCGTGCTGATGACGATGTAAAGCGGACGGTGCGCCGGCCGGCACCCGGGCTGCCCTCGCTTAGTAGTCGTATTGTCTCCTGAACATATTGAGACGGATGCCTCCCGTTACCAGCGTGGAACCCGAAGAGCGGAAAACGTGCGATGGATCATTGACCGAATAATTGCGGTATTGCACGGACAGATCGAGAAAGAGGTTCTCTTTGCACTGCCACGAAACCAACCCGGACAGGTTGAGGCATTTGGCCGGTATGCCGCTGCCGATACTGAAACCATAATCGCGCGGGCGCGTCAGGTAGTTCTCGAAGATGTCCCCGCCAAAATTGATACCGGCGGAATCCAACCCCTGTTTGTAGTAAATGGCCTTCGCTTCGATGTTCCATCTGTACCTGGGCTGGTAACGGAGGATAGCGATGTATTCGGAAAAATTCGCGCCGAGCGGATGCGCCATCGGCTGGTTGTAATGGCTGTAATTGGCGACCGTGTCGTCGTGCTGGTACGTATAGGGCCGCACGACATTGGTCTCGACCTGCAGATCGAGATTTTTGACCTGAAAGGCGTTGATGTATTTGAAACCCAGCTGGAGTCCCTGCTTGTTCGCCCAGTTTCCCTGTGAATAATGGGCTATCTGGTGCACGAGGAATTCGTCGATCAGCAGTTGCCCGTAGAACTGTGCCGCATGACCGATGTTGACGGTCCAGTCGAGCCCTTCGGTCGTCTTGTCCGGGCTACCGTTCTCCTGTTGCGCCGCAACCAGGAAGATGACCGGGTTCAGGTACGAGAAATCGTAATGGTTGGCCCGGCTGAACATCACGTTCCCGAATACGCCGACCCGCATCCAGGGAGTGGCGTTCAAACTCAGGTGATGGATGACGCCGTATTTCTTGGGATACTGGTAGTCGGCGCCGGTGATATGCTGGTTGACCAGCTCCATATACATGGTCTGATAGTTCAGCTTCCAGATATGCAGATTGAAACGCAGAAAGAGATAGGGTGCGCTGTAATCGCTCAGAAAGAGGCTGCGATAGCCATCGCCGATGAAATTCTTGTCGTATCCGAATGTCCAGTCGAAATATTTCCAGGTGGTGAAATAGATCGACGCCCGGTTATCGTAATAGTCGTAGCCTGTCTTATGAAAAGCTTTGAAATAGCCGGCCCCCGGCACGGCATCGAACCGGACCGCCCGGTCCTGGAAATAAGAGGGTCCCCGTTCCTGGTTGTCGGTCAAATAAACGTTGAAACCGAGTTTACCCGCGATCATGCCGCGGAAGGTGGCGCCTTTGGTGTTCAGAAAGACCCGCGAGCTGTTGCCGCTCTCGATCGATTGGGTTTGCTGGATGACGGGATCGACCGCCAGGAAAAAATCCTTGTCCCCGACGAGGTAAAAAATGGCTTTGTTCCTGTAAAAGGTGTTCAACCACGGTTTTTTGCTCCCAAAGCTGTCCTTTTTTCCGGCGACCCATTCCGGGTTGTTCATCAACAGCGAGGCCAGGGTGGCCCTGTCCACCGGGGAGAGGTGATAAAGCTCGTCGTAAGGATAGAATTTATCCAGGCTGTCGGCCATCTCGGACATCCGGACCGCCAATTTCCGGCTGATCGGTTTGTCCGTCGTCAGGTTGAGTTCCGGGTTGGTCTGCTGCAGGATCTCCATCCTGTCCAGAAAATGTTCGAATTTAGAACCTTGTGGAAGATAGGTGCTTTGGGAATGGACCACCGCCGGCAGCAAGGCAATCACCAGCAGCCGCAAAAATCTCCTGTGTACTTCGGGGGTTTTAATAAATTGCGTCATAAAGCGAGGCTAGTTCAGTATGCGTAATTATCTGATCAGGAACATATTGATCGTTAACGAAGGTAGGATTAGTGCGGCAGACGTGCTGGTCAAAAATGGGCGTATCGAAAAAATCGCGCCGAATTTGCAGCTTGCCTTCGCCGTTACGGAGATCAACGGGGAAGGGAAATATTTATTGCCTGGGGTTATTGACGACCAGGTGCACTTCCGCGAGCCGGGGCTAACTCACAAGGCTACCATCTATACCGAAGCCAGGGCGGCTGTCGCCGGGGGGGTGACGTCTTTCATGGAGATGCCGAACACCATTCCTCCCGCGTTCACGCAGGACCTGCTCGAACAGAAATATGCTATCGCGGCGACCCATTCGCTGGCCAATTATTCCTTCTATATGGGCACCTCGAATGACAATGCGGACGAGGCCCTTCGTACGAACGACCGGAAAAAAGATGTCTGCGGCATCAAGATCTTCATGGGCTCTTCGACGGGCAATCTCCTGGTCGATAATTACCTCACGCTAGACAGGTTGTTCCGCGAATGCGAAGTGCTGATCGCCACGCATTGCGAGGACGAAAAGATCATCCGCCAAAATCTCGCGCGGCTGAAAAATGAAGGACGCGAGCTGGTTCCGGCGGATCACCCGCTGATCCGCGATGAGAACGCCTGTTTCGAGTCCACGCTGACCGCCATCCAGTTCGCCCAGAAACACAACAGCCGGTTGCACGTTTTCCATCTGTCCACGGCAAAGGAGATGGCGCTGTTCGGGAATATGCTGCCGCTGGCGGAAAAGCGGATCACGGCCGAAGTCTGCGTCCACCACCTGCATTTTACCAGCGACGATTATGCGCGTCTGGGCAACCGGATCAAATGCAATCCCGCGATCAAGGCGCCGCACAACCGGGAAGCCTTGTGGAAAGCTTTGCTGGATGATCGCCTGGACGTGATTGCCACCGATCATGCACCGCACACGCTCGCCGAAAAAGACGGACCCTATGAAAAAGCGCATGCGGGGCTGCCGCTGGTCCAGCATCCGTTGTTGCTCATGCTGAATTATGTGCGCCTGGGCAAGATCAGCCTCGAGAAGATGGTGGAAAAAATGAGCCATGCGGTAGCGACCTGTTTCCGGATCGCGGAAAGGGGCTTTATCCGCGAAGGGTATTTCGCCGACCTGGTCATCGTGGATCCCGACCACCCCTCGGTGGTGCGGCCGGAGAACGTCTTGTATAAATGTGGCTGGAGCCCACTGGAGGGTTTCGAATTCCCTGCGACGGTGACCCATACCTTCGTCAACGGCCATCTCGTTTATGGAAATGGGGCCTTTGATGAATCTCAATGGGGACAGCGGATGCGGTTCGAGCGGTAGTGGGGGACCGGGGATGGAGCGGGAACGCCGGCAGGACCCCGAGGAAACCAAAGCGCAGGCAGGACAGCCCCGGAATGACGACCAAACCATGGAAGTAGACAATATAACGTACGAGGACCTTTCGCTGTTCAGCAATACGGAAGAGTTCTCCATATTCCACAAACTGGACTTCACGCGAACCCGGGGCGGAAGGGATATGCTGCTCGAATATTTCAACAATCCTTTCGGCAGGATCGAATCGATACAAGCCACGCAGGCGATCCTGGCGCTCATCCTGAAAAGGGCGGACGAATGGCCCCCTTCGATCAGTAACGGCACGATCATGGTCATGGAGCGGTTCTATGAAACCGCCATCGACGACATCCCGCACGGTCACAACCTTCCGGCGGCGCTTTCGTACAAGCTATTCCACTCGGCGGATTATGCGCTGGTACGTTATTCAGTCGCGCATTTTGCCGATTTCGTACGCGGTATGCTCCAGTTGATCGACCTGTTGGACAAACCGGAGAACCCGCGGCTGCTGGGCGACCTGCTGGAAAGGTCGCGACGGCTACTCGACCAGGACATCCTCCGGCAGCTGGCCAAAACGACCGGCAAGCTCAATCCCATCCAGGTCATTTATTTCGGTCATTATCTCCGGCAGGGTTTCAGAACGCCGTCGGAGGCGCTCGTCGATATCTATCACCGTCTCGACGCCTGGTATTCGATGGCGGTCGCGATGCAGCGGTATGGATTCAGCTTCCCGGTATTCACGGAGCAGGAAGATCCGTTCGTGGAAGCGACACAGCTGTACCACCTGCTGTTGCCCAACCCGGTGGCCTATGATGTGCGTTTGGACAGGGACACGAATTTCCTCTTTCTCACCGGCGCCAATATGGCCGGCAAAAGCACCTTTATCCGGAGCGTCGGCGTGGGCATCTTCCTGGCGCACCTGGGCATGGGCGTTCCGGCGCAATCGATGCGGCTGACGCTGTTTGACGGCATCCTGAGCAATATCAACGTGGCCGACAATATCGGCAAGGGCGAAAGCTATTTTTTCAATGAAGTGCAGCGTATCCGCAATACGCTCGAGAAGATCGGCAACCGGAAAAAATGGCTCGTGCTGATCGACGAATTGTTCAAAGGGACGAATGTGCAGGATGCCATGAAGTGCTCGAGCACCGTCATCAAGGGGCTGATCCGGATCCGCCGGTCGGTGTTCATCCTGTCCACCCATCTGTACGAGATCGGAGAAGAGCTCCGGCAATACCCCAATATCCTTTTCAGTTATTTCGAGACCTCGGTAAAGGACGACCAGCTGGAGTTCAGCTATCAGCTGAAACCCGGTATCAGCAATGACCGGATCGGGTACCTGATCCTGAAGAGGGAGAAGGTGGTCGAGA
>DASZYU010000311.1:0-3467 GCA_035545215.1 Puia sp. | reverse complement strand
CACATCGCCGGATACCCATTCCACCTTGTCCCATATCGGCGCCGGCAGGAAGGAAGGCAGCGGTTTGCCGCGACGGATGCCGCGCACCCGGTAGCCCTTCTCCACGAGGCGGCTGACGATGTATGCCCCGAGAAAACCCGTGCCGCCCGTGACCAGGACCCTTGCGTTTGGTGTCAGTCTAGTCATACCTGTAATATCCTTTTCCTGTCTTTCTGCCCAGTGCGCCTTCTTTTACCTTTTGCTCCTGGAAGGCTGAAGGCTTCAATCTGGCCGGCCGGCCGAGGGCCTCGTACACCGAGCAGCTGACGGCATAATTGATATCGTTCCCGATGAGATCCATGAGCCGGAAGGGGCCCATCCGGAACCCGGCTGCTTCCATCAGCGCATCGATCGTTTCGATATCGCTGACCCCTTCCTCCAGCAGCCGCAACGCCTCGAGATAGAACGGGCGCGCCACATGGTTGACGATGAACCCCGGGGCATCCCGGCAGGTGACCGGCGTCTTCCCCATCCGTACGGCGACGGCGATGAGCGCTTCTTTCGTATCCGGGCTGGTGTGGCTGGTGCCCACGATCTCCACGAGGCGCATCAACGGCGCCGGATTGAAAAAGTGCATTCCGGCAAAACGTTCCGGACAGGGGATGGACGCAGCCATGGCTTCGAGCGAAAGCGAAGAAGTATTGGAAGCCAGCACGGTGGTGCGTGGATTACTATCGGACAGACGGCGAAACAGATCCGCTTTCACATCGGCGCGCTCGACGATGGCTTCGATAACAAGATCGGCTAAGCATTCGTTGATGTCGGCCGACCAGGACAGCCGTCCGAGCACAGCGTCTTGCTGTTCGGGCGCGAGCTTGTTCTTTTCCACAAGGCTCCGCAGGCTTTTTTCGATCCCTGTCCGGCCTTTAGCCACCATTTTTTCATCGACATCGTACAGGATGGTGCGGTACCCCGCCATGGCGGCCACCTGGGCGATGCCGCTGCCCATTGTACCCGCCCCGCAAACGCCGATTGTCTTGATCATACGTGAAGGGGGATTTAGACCGCGCCGGTGAACTGTCTCAGGAACCGCACGTCGTTCTGCGAATAAAGCCGCAGGTCGTTGACCCGGTATTTCAGCTGGCATACCCGTTCGATGCCCATCCCGAAGGCGAAGCCGGTATATTTTTCACTATCGATGCCGAAATTGTCGAGCATCTTCGGATGCACCATGCCGCTGCCCAGGATCTCCACCCAGCCGGTGTATTTGCAAACATTGCACCCCGAGCCGCCGCAGATCCGGCAATCGATGTCCATCTCGGCGCTGGGCTCGGTGAACGGAAAATACGAGGGACGAAAGCGCACTTTAACGTCCTTGCCGAACATTTCCTGGACAAAGAAATAAACCGTTTGTTTCAGGTCTGCGAACGATACATTTTCGTCGACGTATAACCCTTCGGCCTGGTGGAAAAAACAGTGAGCGCGGGCGCTGATCGTTTCATTCCGGTAGACGCGGCCCGGACAGATGACGCGGATAGGAGGCTTTTGTTTTTCCATTATCCTGGCCTGCACACTGCTCGTATGCGTGCGCAACAGCCAATCGGGATTGCGATGGATGTAGAAGGTATCCTGCATATCGCGCGCCGGATGATTTTCGGGCAGGTTGAGCGCCGTGAAATTGTGCCAGTCGTCTTCGATCTCCGGACCTTCGGCTACCGCGAATCCGAGACGTCCGAAGATGTGTACGATCTGGTCGCGCACCAGGGTGATGGGATGGTGGGTGCCGAGCGAAACGGCATCGCCGGGCAGACTGAGGTCTATATCGCGGGCAGGGCCGTTTCCTCCAGAACCGAGCTGGCTTTTCCAGTTGTCATAGGTGGATTCAGCCAGCAGTTTGAAATCATTCAGCACCTGTCCAAACTCCTTTTTTTGACCGGCCGGCACATTGCGCATTTCGTTGAACAGGCCTTTCACGATCCCTTTCGTGCCCAGGAACCGGATACGCCAGGTCTCCAATGCCTCCGGCCCGTCGGGCACGATGGCAGCGATCTCCCTTCGGTATTCTTCAATTTGCTGTAACAATTGCTCCATAGCGCAAAGATAAGTAAGTTTGCCCCCAAACATCCAATCATGTCGCCCAACCTGCACATCAGCGATTTCCTCGATACCATCAGTCTGGCTCAACTGTCGCAGGACCAGGGTTATAGGGACGGGCAGGTCGGAAAGACCATCGATTGCTACGAAGACACGTTTCCGGATGTGTACGCAGCGGACCTGGTGATCGTTGGCTGCGGCGAGGAAAGAGGCATCGGCCGTGACCGCCGCGAACCGGGCGGAGGGGCCCCGGATGCGATCCGCGAACAGTTCTATCAATTATACTACTGGCATTCCGACATTCGGCTCGCCGATGTCGGCAATATCCGTACGGGCGCAACGCTCGCCGATACGTACGCAGCATTGAAAACGGTACTCCGCGAGCTGACTGCCATCGGCAAAACGGTCGTTATCCTGGGCGGTTCGCACGACCTGACCCTCGCACAGTACTACACCTACTCCGATAAGAAACATATCGTCGAAGCGACCGGCGTGGATGCGCTGATCGATCTTGACATCCACTCGCTGAACCGCAGCGATAACTTCCTCATGGAAATGCTGACGGGCGAGCCCAATTATATCTCGCATTACAATCATATCGGATTCCAGAGTTATTTCGTACACCCGCATATGCTGGAGACCATGGATAAATTGCGGTTCGATTGTTTCCGCCTGGGCAGCGTAAAAGACAACATCGAGGAAATGGAACCCGTGATCCGCAACTCGCACCTGTTCAGCTTTGACGTCTGCGCTATCGCGCATTGTTTCGCTCCGGCCAATCCGCTTTCGCCAAACGGTTTCAACGGCGAGGAGGCCTGTATCCTGATGCGCTATGCAGGGCTGAGTCCCAATGTCAACACCATCGGGATCTACGGGTACATGCCCGGAAAGGACCATGACCAGCTGACCGCGCGGCAGATCAGCCACATGCTTTGGTATCTCGTCGACGGCAAAAGCAGGGGCAGGAGGGAAGCGGCGCTTTCCGACAGGGATTTCTTTGTCGAATACCGCACGGCATTCGCGGAGGTTGAGACGACCTTTCTTCAAAGCAAAAAGACGCAGCGCTGGTGGATGCAGCTGCCCGATAACAAGTACATCGCCTGTTCCTACCAGGACTACCTGCTGGCGAGCAGCAACGAAATACCCGAACGCTGGCTTCGCGCGCAGGAACGCAGCTGACACCTGACCTGGGCGGCGCGAAAGCGCGCATCGAGCCGGCATTCCCGCGGAGAATCGAACGGTCCGATCTTCTCCTCCTTCAAATCGCTATCTTGCAGCTCAGAACTATTCAGAGATGAACAAACGCTTTTTTGAACTGCTGCTTTGCTGCGGCGCCCTTGGATGGCAGGCCTGTGGACCCTCGCACCGTATCGGATCGGCGTTCGCTCCCGGGG
>DASZYU010000310.1:0-4204 GCA_035545215.1 Puia sp. | reverse complement strand
CTCCCGATCAGATCGATCAGCGAATCCAGGTAGGCCGCCAAAGCCGGGTCCGGATGAACGGCCAGCGAATAAGAAGCTCCCTCGATCGTCTTGTAAATATCCGTGTCATCGAAGGGGTAAGCTGTACAAAACTTTCCCTTCCTCGCCGCCGCCATTTCGAAATTGTGGACACGGCCGGTGGTTCGGCACCTTTCAAAAGAGGCTGGGATCGTCACCGTCCGGTTCGTTTCGATCCTTGGCAGCCAGAATCCATCGTTCACCTGCACCGCCGTAAAAGATACCGGCCGCACCGGGTAATCCTGTTGCGCCGCCACCGGTCCGGCCACGCCTATCATCAGCAGACATAACAATTGTTTCATACCGTCAATATACCCCTTATTCCGTAAACCCGGGACCCCAACCGTCCGCCCTTCCCCTCACCACCTCTGTCCCTATTTCTCTGCACGTTTTTACATGCAAAAGTCAACCCATTGGTTGTCAACCACTTGATTTTCGCTTGTATTTTTGCATCAAAAAAGCAAAGGCATCCCCCCGACCTCACCTCGAAAACCCGGAATTAGTATATTCGGCTATGAAAAATCGAATTGCTTACCGGCGGCTGGCCGCATTCTTATTGCCGCTGTTGGCCATCGGCCCCATCGCGGTCGCTCAGACCGCTGCACCTGCAGGAACGCAGGTAAGGACCACACACGGTATAGTGGAAGGAGTAGTGGAGAAGAGCGGAGTCCGCAGCTTCAAGGGTATCCCTTATGCCGCGCCGCCGGTTGGGCAGTTGCGTTGGAAGGAGCCACAGGAGGCGGCCGATTGGACAGGCGTCAGGAAGGCGGACCATTTTGGACCCAGGGCCATGCAGCCCCCCATCTATTCGGATATGGTGTTCCGCTCCGACGGAATGAGCGAGGACTGTTTGTATCTGAACGTGTGGTCGCCTGCCGGCGCGGGCAAGAATGGCAACCTGTTACCGGTGCTGGTTTATTTTTATGGCGGAGGTTTCGTGGCGGGCGACGGCTCCGAGCCCCGCTATGACGGGGAAAGCATGGCGACCAAAGGCATCGTCAGCCTGACGGTCAACTACCGGTTAGGGATATTCGGTTTTTTTGCCCATCCAGACCTGACAAAGGAATCCCCGCATCATTCCTCCGGCAACTACGCTTTGTTGGACCAGGTTGCAGCCCTGCGTTGGGTGCAGCAAAACATCGCCGCTTTCGGAGGTGACCCCCGGCGGGTAACGATAGCGGGGGAATCGGCGGGGTCTATTTCAGTCAGCGCGCAGATGGCGACACCGTTGACGAAAGGGATGATGGCCGGGGCAATCGGTGAGAGCGGCAGCCTGTTAGGAGCGTTGCCTCCCGTCGATTTGAATAAAGCCGAGGAGACGGGAGTGGAATTTGCCACAAGCGTGGGGGCTGAGTCGTTGGCCCAGTTGCGGGCCGTGCCTGCCGATCAACTCATCACTTCGGAGATGAAATTCGGCCCTTTTCGGTTTCGGATGACGATCGATGGATATTTTTTGCCGAAGGATCCCCGTGACATCTTCGCCGCCGGCGAACAGGCGCATATCCCTTTGCTGGTAGGATGGAACTCACAGGAGGGGGACTATCACGCGATCCTCGGCAAATCGGCGCCGACGCTGGCCAGTTATGACTCGGCGGTCCGCAAGGCGAATGGGGCGCAGGCGGATACGATCCTGCAACTCTATCATGCCGGCAGTGATGCCGAAGTCGCCGCCGTCGCGACGGCATTGGCGAGTGACCGGTTCATCGGGTATAGCACGTGGCGATGGGCCGACCTCCAGGGCAAGACGGGTGGGAGCCCCGTATACCGCTATTTTTATGAGCGTCCAAGACCCGCTACGGTGGCAGGAGCGCCGGCCGCCAAAGGCGCCGTGCATTCCTCCGAGATCGAATACGCGATGGGCAATCTGGGCACCAATAAAGTATTTGCATGGACGAAAGACGATCACGCGGTCTCGGCCATCCTGCAGGGGTACTTCGCGAACTTCATCAGGCGCGGTGACCCCAACGGTCCCGGACTGCCGCATTGGCCCGCCGCCAACCAGGGTGCGACCGTCTCGGTTCAGCACATCGGGGTGAAGACACGTACAGAACCGGAAACGCACCGCGACCGGTATGAGTGGGCGTCGAAAAACCGATGAGCGGGGTGACTTTGGTATGGCCGGCGAGTCCGGAATCCTTCAATTGACGTACATTCAGCCCCTGAGAAAACACAAATGGCTCTAATTATATGACTAAATTCCTTCTCTCTCTCGTAGGCGCCGCGGTATTCCTGACCGCGCAGGCGCAGGAAAAGAAAGTTTATACGACGGCGGATTACGAGCGTGCCGAAAGCATGCTCAACTACAAGACAGGCCCGTTGGTGGACCGGGCGGACGTGCGGCCCAACTGGATAGAGGGCGACCGGTGCTGGTACCGTGTCCTGACGGCGACCGGCAGCGAATATGTTTTGGTGGACCCGGCAAAAAAAACGCGGACGGCTTACCCCGATCGGGAGAAATTATTCGCGGCGATCGCTGCGCTCACCGGGAAGCCCTACGAAGCATCGCCACGCGAGGGCGGAAGAGGCCGCGGTTTCAGGGGCGAGGGCGGCGGAAATGCCGTGTTATCCCCCGACGGGAAGCGCGCCGCATTCATCAAAGATTACAACCTGTGGGTGCGCGATCTCGCCACCAAACAGGAAACGCAGCTGACGACCGACGGCATCAGGGATTTCGGCTATGCCACGGATAACGCCGGCTGGAAAAGCAGCGACAGACCCATCCTGCGTTGGTCTCCGGACGGCAGGAAAATCGCCACTTTCAAAGACGACCAACGGAAAGTCGGCGACATGTACCTCGTGACGACCAATGTCGGCCACCCGGTGCTCCACGCCTGGAAATACCCCTTACCCGGAGACCCGGTGATCCCGATGATCACCAGGGTGATCATCAATGTTGACACGCCGAAGGTGACCGTGCTGAATGTACCGCCCGACCCGCACCGCGCTACCCTGAGCGACGACATAGCCAGCAGCGGCACTTTCGATGACGTGGACTGGAGCAAGGACGAGGACGAGTTGGCATTCGTTTCCACATCCCGCGACCATAAAGATGAAAAATTCCGGATTGCCAATGTGCGGACGGGCGAAGTGCGCGAAGTTTTCGAAGAAAAAGTCGCCACACAGTTCGAGTCGGGACGCGGCACGATCGATTGGCGATACCTGCAACCCACTCATGAGATCATCTGGTATTCGGAGCGCGACAACTGGGGACATCTTTACCTCTACGATGCCAATTCGGGACAGGTCAAAAACCAGATCACGAAAGGCGATTGGCTGGTATCCAGGCTGGTCCGTGTGGATGAAAAGAAAAGGGTGATCTATTTCATGGGAGCCGGTAAGGAACAGGGATGCCCTTATTTCAACTACTTGTATAAGATAGGATTTGACGGAAAGCATCTTACCCTGTTGACCCCGGAGAAAGGGAATCATGTGGTCACCTTATCGCCTTCCGGGGAATACTTTGTCGATACGTACTCCCAGCCCGACGTCGCACCGGTGACGGTATTACGCAACCAGGACGGCCGCCTGGTAAGCGACCTGGAAAAGGCCGATCTGTCGCGCCTGGTCGCCACGGGTTGGAGACCGCCGGTACCGATTACCGTGAAAGCGCACGACGGCCAGACCGATCTTTATGGACTGTTGTTTGTTCCTTCGCATTTGGATTCGACAAAGAAATATCCGATCATCGATTACATTTATCCCGGTCCACAGGGCGGAAGCGTCGGCAACTGGGGATTCCAGGCCTCGCGCAATGACAACCAGGCCCTCACCGAACTGGGATTCATCGTAGTCGAGATCGAGGGTACCAGCAACCCGTTTCGTTCCAAGAGCTTTCACGATATGAGCTATGGCAACATGGCTGAGAACACCTTGCCGGACCAGGTCACCGGTATCCAACAACTGGCAAAAAAATATCCGTTCATCGATATCGACCGCGTCGGTATCTGGGGACATTCCGGCGGCGGGTTTGCGACGGCCGGCGCCATGTTCCGTTACCCCGATTTCTTCAAGGTCGGTATCTCGGAATCGGGCAACCACGACAATCGCAACTACGAGGACGACTGGGGCGAGCGTTATGACGGATTGCTCGTCAAAAACGCAGACGGCACCGACAACTACACCGCGCAGGCGAACGAGACTCTGGTCA
>DASZYU010000309.1:0-4052 GCA_035545215.1 Puia sp. | reverse complement strand
ACGCCCTCGTCACCCATTCCTCATACGACCCGGATTTGTTGATGACTTCGAACGCTGCCTTCTCCGCATCCTTCGTCTGGCCTGCATGGAAAAGACAATCGGCGATCTCGTACCGCGCCTCGGCGCTATACGCGGATTTGGTGAGACCCGCTGCCGTCCGGAAATACTGCAGGGCCATTTCGCACTGGTTATTCGCCTGGTAGGACTTCGCAATGGCCATATTGGCAAGCACCTTGTCATCGGTGCTCGCGCTCTTCTGGTTCAAAAGGTCCTTGGCATTGGCTACGGCATCCGGCCATTTCTGCAGCTGGTACTGGCTGCGCAGCAGACCGCGCATGGCCTCGAGCTTGTTTTCTTCCGTACTGGCGAAATTCTTCAGCTTGATAAAATATTTCTCTGCACTGGCATAGTCCTTCAGTTCGAAGAAATACAAACGGGCTGCCTGCAGCAGGGACTTTTCACCGAACTTGTTCGGCGCCCTGTCTCCCACTGCCGAATAACCCACGACAGCCTTGGCCCAATCCTTTTGCGAAAAATAGATCTCGCTCTTATAATAGTTCGCCTCCAGCGCGTATTTCCCATCGGGGAACCTGGCAAGATAGGCTTCGAATCGCTGGGCCGCAGCCGGGAAATTGCCGTTATTGAATTGAACCTTGGCCTCTTCATAGGCCAGCTGGTCCTCCTGGGTGGCGCTGACCTCGACGCCCATCCCCTTGGCAAAGCTGACATAGTCGCTGCTCCTTCCTTCCTGGACATAGATCGTCTTTGCATTATCCAACGCATCCTGGGCCTCGGGCGAATTGGGATACTGTTTCAACAACGAGTCATACTGGTTGAGCGCCTCTTTATTATTGTTCAGGTTGTAGTAGGCGATCCCCGACTGCAGGTAAGCCCTCGGCTTGAGCGCATCGGCGCCCGGCGTCCGCAACACATTTTTCAAATAAGGCAGCGCTTCGCGGTATTGCTCCCCGGCAAGGTAGGTTCCCGCGATCTCCATGTTCACGTCCGCCGTGAGCGAAGAGGCCGGATACAGCCGGGTGATCGAGTTCAGCAGTTCGATCTTTTGCCTGCCATTGTTCACCCCCGCGATCATCGCCTTCTGAAAAGTGGCATAGTCGCTGGCGGGCCACGAAAAATCGATCACCTTATTATACATCGAAAGCGCCGTCTTGTAGTCCCTGTTCATAAAATAGCAATCCGCGTCCCGGACGAAGGCGTCCTGATCCAGCGCCGGGGAATTGATCTTCGGCGAACGGGCCACCTGCTCGAAAAATCCCTGGGCCTGCCGGTAGTTCTCTTTCTTGAGGAAACAATACCCCAGATTGTAGCGGGCGTTGGTCGGGTTCACCTCTCCGTTGCTGGCAGGATTTTTCAGGTAGGCGAAATAGTATTGAATGGCATCGTCTATTTTATTGAGACGGTATGAGATCTCGGCCTTCCAAAACTGGATGTAGGGCAATACCGGTCCGTTGTTGGGATCTTTCAGCGCCTTGTCGAGCAGATCGTTCGCGCTCAGCAGCATGCCGTCGTTCACCAGCTCGGTCGCCCTGCCGTACAGGATACGGGGCAACAACCGGCGGACATTCTCCGAAGGATGGTCCAGGCTATCCAGCAGGGTCAGCGCGTCGCGATAATTATTGGTGCCTGCCAGCACGCTCACCAGCAGCTCGCGTCCTTCCCTCGCATACTCCGAATTGGGGTATTGCTGCAAAAAACCCTGCAACTCGGTCAGCGCGACGTCCTGGTACCCCAGTTCGTAGGACAGCTTGGCGTAGTTGAAACGCGAGATCTCCTTCTGTTTCGGATTGCTGCTGTTCATCGAACAAAAGAGAAAAGCGTTTCGCGCATTGGCCTTCTGCGCCGTCCGGAGATAGGCGTCGCCCAGCAGGTACATCGAGTTTTGAGCGAGCGAGTCATCCTTTCCGCCCAGTTGTTTAAAACCACCGATCGCCTTCAGCCAGTTGCCCGTCTGGTAATAGCAATAGGACAGTTCGTAAAGGTCTTCACGCGATACCTTTTTGGATTGGTTGACGTATTGTTCGAGAAAAGGCAGCGCCTTGGCGAATTCCTGTTTTTCGTAGTAGCCGTGTCCCACCAATTGACGCAGTTCGGCATCGTAATACTGGTTACCCTTTTTCAGATGGGCTTCGGCATATTCGATCGCTTTGTCTTTCTGCCCTTTTGCGAGATAGATGTTCGCAATGTAGTAGGGAACCACCTTTTCATAGGTGGGGTTATTCTCCACGACGTTGAAGGCTTCCAGGGCGTCGTTGTATTTCTTTTGATAAAAACTGATGAAACCGTAATAATAATTGGCGTCGATGTAGTTCGGGTCTTTGGGCAACTGGCGGATCGCGTTGAACAGCGGCAGCGCCTTATCGAAATCCTTCAGCGTGAAGTAGCAATACCCCTCGTGGAATTTCATGTCGGCGATCTCCCTGTTGCTCAGGTTGTCGATGTCCGCCTGCTGGTAGAGCTTTACTGCCGTCGCATAGTCCTTCACTCGAAAATAGTACTCCGCCAGGTGAAACGAGATCATTCCTACCCTGGGCGCGTTGTTCTCGACTTCGATGTAATCCTCCGCCGAGGCCACGGCGGTCTTGTCATTTTGCTGCAGCCCGCAAACGAGATAATAATAGCGCACGTCCGCGTATTCGACGGAATTGTTGCTCTTGTCGGTCGCGCGCAGCGAATAATTCAACTCCCGGAAGATCGGATAGGCGAGACTGTACAGATCATGCTCGAAGAACTCCTTCCCCTGTCTGAATTCGGCCTGCGGGTCGTTGAAATAACGGGTCTGCTGGGCGAAGGACGAGACGGAAAGCATGACGGCGAGAGACGATAATACCGTATATTTCACTGGAAATGATTTATGGTCCAGGATGAGTCCAATTGTATGTCCCATGGGGTTTGTACAGCCTCGCGGCCGGACGGGCCCTTGGCCCGATAACGCACTAAGTTTCTAATTATTTTACCTTTTACCAAACATCGTTCCAAACACCTGTGGATAACTGAGGAGATTAACATTTCGTTAGAAGTTGCACAGAATAAGTATCTTAGGCCAACCAATAAACTCCAGTTGCGCATGAAAAAGTTCTTTTCCACTCAGTACTCCGAAACAGCCTTCAACGTGGCGGTCCTGGCGCTGCGATTGTGTTTTGGTCTGATCCTGTGTTTCTACTACGGTCTGGACAAGCTCCGGAATTTCGGTCACCTGCAATATGTGTTCCCCGACCCGTTTCATATCGGCCATCGCGTTTCGCTGGGGCTGGTGATCTTCGCGGAATTGCTTTGCGCCCTCCTGCTGGTGCTGGGTCTCTTCACCCGGTTTGCCGCGCTGGTGGCGTGTTTCAGCATGTGCGTCGCGGAGTTCTGGGCGCATAAGGGGCATGTGGCAATGATGAACGGGATGGTGCATGAACAGGCCTGGCTGTACCTGACCGTCTTTTTCGCGATCCTCCTGGTAGGTCCCGGCCGCATCAGTGTGGATGGCGCCATGGGAAAATGATCAAGCCGGCTTATGTACACCCATGAGACCACTGTCCGCGTACGCTATGCCGAGACCGACCAGATGAACGTGGTCTACCACGGCAACTATGCCCAATATTTCGAAATTGGCCGCGTGGAAGCCCTGCGCGCCCTCGGCCTCAGCTATAAAGAGCTCGAATCGACGGGCATCATCATGCCCGTCGTCGAGTGGACCGCCAAATTCCTCCGGCCTGCCCGCTACGACGATCTCCTTACCGTTCGCACAACTCTAAAGGAGTTACCCGGTGACCACCGGATCGACTTTTTGCAGGAAGTCTTCAACGAAAAAGGCAAACTCCTCACCTCCGGCAAGGTGCACCTCTTTTTCCTCCTGTCGGCCACCATGGAAAAAACCCGCATGCCCTCCGGGATGGAAGAAAAGTTGCGGCCGTATTTCAAATAGCGTCAGCTACAGTGCCCCCTTAGTCCTTCAATTCGTCCAAGACCTTGTACAACCGCCGGACAGCCTCCGCGGGAGATCCGTCATAGTTGTTCACGATGATACTGAAAACATATTCCTTTCC
>DASZYU010000308.1:0-10623 GCA_035545215.1 Puia sp. | reverse complement strand
GAGACGAACCCATTCAGGTATTTTTGCTCCTGCAGGTATTTGACGATCCTCTTATCGACCAGCACGACTGCCTCGCGAAGGTCGGCGCCGGCCGTGATCCGGTCAATATATTCCCGGATGGAAGGATGAGACGCGGGATCGAAGGTAAAATCCTCCAGCGTGACGCCCAGCATCCGGGTCAGCCGGAAATCGCGATAGTCGTTGCGCAAATGACACCAGCCGATGAGATGCCACGCAGACCCGTAATAAACAAGCCCGATCGGCTCGACCCTGCGGCGGGTGATCTCTTCTTTTTCATTCGACCGGTATTGGATGAATACCGCTTTTTTGTGTACGATGGCCTGCTGCAACAGGGAGAGGTACTGTTGAGGCGAGTCGCTGTCGGGCGCATAGCGGGTCAGGACCTCGATGTGTTCGGTAAGACTGTCCACATATTCCTTGTCTGGGGAGCGCAATACGGCCTTCACTTTGAAAAGCGCAGATTGAAAATGTCTCCTGACAGATCCGTCCGTAAACCGCTCAGCCAGCTTTCCGCCCAGCAGCAGCGCGCTGGCCTCTTCCTGCGTGAACATGACGGGAGGCAGCCGGTAACCCTCCATGATGGTGTATCCCGAACCAGCTTCCCCGATGACCGGTACGCCCGATTCATCCAGGGCCTTCACATCGCGATAGACGGTGCGCAGACTGATATTGAATCGGTCCGCCATTTCCTGCGCCGTCACTTTCCGTTTGCTTTGCAGGTGAGTGAGGATGGCATGTAGTCTGTCGATGCGGTTCACAGCAAAACATTTAGTCGAAATTACGATATTTAGCAGTGACAGGACGTCTTCGCCGGTAGAGCTGAGCCCAGGCATCGAGAAAGCGTCGCTCCCGGACTTTCACAAAAGACGAATCCAACTTTGCCCGGGTACAACGATCCAGGAATGCGTCCGGCAGCCCCGCCAGGTGCGCATTCATGAGCCAGAAGCAGGACACCTGAAAACGCGGAGACGCCCTTCGAACCAGCGAATCGATTGGCGCCGGCCAGCGGATCGGCCGGATTGGCTTCGACCATGTCATAGCGTTCGTCCAGCCAGCAGCTTTCATTGGCCAAACGATAAAACCGGAGCAGAACGGCCGCGATGGGGATCACCAATAGGAAAAGGAGTTGACGGCGCGTCAAGCGACTCATCCCGTTGCCAGTTTGACGGGTTCTATCCACGCGTCACTTTCCTTGAGAAGATCGATTAGGGCTTCCACGGCGACGTCGCTGTCCACTCCGCGGCGGACGATCTCTTTGCCTTTATAGAGCGTGATCTTGCCCGGCCCGCTGCCGACATATCCGAAGTCCGCGTCCGCCATTTCACCGGGTCCATTGACGATACAGCCCATGATCGCGATCTTCACGCCTTTCAGGTGATGCGTCACGGCCCGGATCCTTGCGGTGGTTTCCTGCAGATCGAATAAGGTCCTGCCGCAGGACGGGCAGGAAATATACTCGGTTTTTGATATGCGCGTGCGCGTTGCCTGCAGGATGGAAAAGGCCGTGTTGTTGAGGAACTGTTGGTTGTTCTCTGTCTCGAGGTATGTGCGGCCGCTGACCCTTGCATTGACGATCTTCTTCGGATCGTTCATCAGCCAGATGCCATCGCCGATGCCGTCCAGGAAAAGAGCGCCGGTCCCGGCCGAAAAATGGATCAGTTGCTGATCGATGGTCTCGTGATGGCTTTCGACTGCCAGGATCACCGGGCACCGGATATCGTGCGTCATCAGCCCCATTACGAACCGCCGGACGGACATCATCGGCCATGGATGCGTTGACCAAAGACAAAGTACAACGGTCGCATCGTCGCGGATGGATTCGGCTATATCCATGACGTCTGCCCTGGCCGTATCTACCGACAGGAAATTGAGGGTGTCAGAGCCTTGTCGCTTCGGGAAGGATGTTTCGAACAGCGGATAACAGCCGCTGCGATCGGGTTGTTCCGCCCATGCTTGCGCATAGCAAATGGTTCTCAACGTGCCGGGCAGACCGAAACCGATGGTGTTCTTACCCGTAAAGACGAAGTCGGCGGCAGCGTCCGAAATATTCCATTTGTCGCTGGCGGGATCATAGGTGTACCCGATCGCCCGCAGGTCCTCGCGTTCAATGCCCGATGCGCCGCTGAAATCCGCAATCACCACCGGGACATGCTGCCCGCCCACCGGGCCGGCCGTTCGCGAAACGCGCCGGCGGTATTCGAATGGCGAATAAGGGATCTTTTCGACGGGGGGAATGAGCGGCGCATCGTCTTGCCGGTCCGCATACCTTCGCACCAGGTCCTTGCAGACGGGTATCTCGAATTCGGGATCTTCCGTCAACGAGACGCGGATCGTATCGCCGATGCCGTCTTCGAGGAGTGTGCCGATGCCGATGGCGGATTTGATACGCCCGTCCTCGCCGTCGCCGGCTTCCGTGACCCCGAGATGCAAAGGATAGCAGACGCCGAATTCTTCATCCATCTTCCGGATCAGCAGTCGATAGGCCTGTACCATTACCTGCGGATTGCTGGACTTCATGCTGAGGACGATATTGTGATAGGCTTCGTCCCTCGCCACCCGGAGGAACTCCATGGCGCTTTCGACCATGCCCATGGGCGTATCCCCATAGCGGCTCATGATCCTGTCGCTGAGAGAGCCATGGTTCGTGCCGATGCGCATCGCCGTGCCGTATTCCTTGCAGATCCTGATCAGCGGCGTGAACCGTTGCCGGATACGGTCGATCTCTTCCCGGTATTCGCTGTCCGTATATTCGAGATGCTCGAACTTTTTCCTGTCGATGTAATTTCCAGGATTGATGCGCACCTTCTCCACGATACGGGCGGCAATCTCGGCGGCGTTGGGGGTAAAATGGATATCGGCTACCAGCGGGGTGGCATAGCCGCGACGACGAAGTTCATTCCTGATGTTCAACAGGTTGTCGGCTTCCTTTTTGCTGGGCGCCGTGATCCTGACGAGCTCTGCCCCGGCTTCGATACAACGGATCGATTGCTCCACCGTCGCCAGGGTGTCCATGGTATCGGTGGTCGTCATGGTCTGCACGCGGACAGGATGGAAATTCCCCAGCAGCAGATCGCCGATCTTCACCTCCAGCGTCTTCAGGCGCGAGCGGCGGGTGAGGGAATTACAATAGGATTGCATAGCGTGTAAAGGTACAAAGAATGTCTCACGTCACCAGTCCTTATCCGGCTGGTTGGGGGTATGCATTTTGTTCTGCTGCATCTTGTTGTGCAGGTCGCTCTCTTTCTGTTCCAGCGCCTTCAACAGCTGTTCCACTTCCTGTTTGTTCAACCGGCTCGGCTGTGGCTTCGGTTGTTGTTGTTGCTGCTGATCCTGGTCCTTCTTTTGGTCCTTTTTCTGCTGTTGGTCCTTCTGGTCTTTTTTCTGATTTTGCTGGTTTTGTTGCTGCTGTTGCTGTTTCAGCTGTCGCAAAGCCCTTTCGAGATTGTCCCTGGCGTCCGCATCAGCCGCATCCAGCTTTAATGCCTGTTTCCAGGCATCGATACCCTCCTGCAATTTCTTTTGCCGGATCATCGCTACTCCCTTGTTGTAATAGCCGTTCTCTTTCATCTTCTTATCCTGGCTGTGCCGGATCGTGGCATCATACGACTTCGCCGCTTCGTCATACTGGTTCTTGCGGAATTGGGCGTTCCCCAGGTTGTAGTTTGCGGCGGGATTGGAGGGCGCCTGTTGCACGGCGGCCTGGTATTGCTGTATGGATTTGTCGACCTCCTTCTTTTTATAATACCGGTTGCCGCTGCGTATCCGCGAGTTCGCGGTTTGCGCGGAAGCGGGCAGGACGGCCGACGCCAACACGATCAGCAGCAGGAGGAGCGGGGCGGCCATCGCGGCAGCGCCGGTCTTCTTCTGCGGCCGTTCGCGGCGATCCACCCGTTCCATCCGGCGTTCGGACAAAAAGAACTCCAGTACGAGGAGCAACAGCGCGGCAGCGAGGAACCACTGAAAATAGCTCTTATAATCGATCAGCTCGGCGTCCGTCATGGATTTCTTTTCGGCATTCTCCAATTGCTGGGTCATCGTTATCAGTGCATCGTCCACATTGTCGAGCCGGATATATTGTCCGCTGGTGACGGCGGACAGTTGCTGCAGTTCGGCTTCGTTCAGTTTGGACATCACCACATTTCCCTGGTCGTCCTTTTTCAGTTCTCCCGTCGCCGGATCGACGATCGGTGACCCGTCCGGAGTGCCGATGCCGACCGTGTTGATCATGACCCCGTCCTGCGCGAGCTTTTTGGCCTCTTTCAGCGCATCGGGATCGTGGTCTTCGCCGTCGGATATCAGCAAGATCGACTTGTATTTCCTTTCTTTGGTATTGAACGCCATATTCGCCATCTGCAGCGCCTCGGCAATCACCGTTCCCTGGGTCGGGACAGCGTCGGGACCCGCCTGCTGTATATACATCCTGGCGGCGCCGTGATCGGTCGTCAGCGGCATCTGCATGTATGGCCTACCGGCAAAAAGCACGAGTCCGATACGGTCGTTGTCCAATTTATCGACCATCCGAAGCAGCAGCTGTTTGGCCCTTTCCAGGCGGCTGGGCTTGATATCGCGGGCAAGCATGCTTTTGCTCACATCCAGCACGAGCATGACGTCTACGCCCTTTCGCTTGACATTCTGCATCGACCCGGGTTTCTGGGGATTGCCCGCGCCGAGAATGATGACGACAAATGCCAGGAGTGCAAGACCCGACTTGAGCAGGAACCGCCAGGACGAAAAATTCCGGACAAGTTGCCGGACGAGCGCTTCATCGCCGATCTTTGCGGCGGTATTCTTCTTCCACGATAACAAAAAAGAGAGGGTCACCACCAGAAGCGGCACTGCCGCCAGGCCGATCAGGTATTCGATATGTTCTACCCGAAACACGTTGCAAGATAATGCTTTCGCAATTGGCCGATGCACCGGGGCGTGCAAAAAGAAAGCAAATTATTTCACTCCCTGGAAGAATCCCAATGTCCGCAGGATACGTTTAGATAGCTGGATCCCAATGCCTTCGACATCGGCTTGGCCGTTGGGCGATTCCAGGTTGACGACGAAGAAATAGGGGTGTTTGTTCTCTTCGACCCATCCCATTACCCATCCGATCGCAGGACCGGGCAGCGTTGCGGCCCGACCGGTCTTGTATACCAGCTTGTAGTTGGAATTCACTTCGGTGGTCATCATTTGCTTCACGAGGTCCTGCGGTCGCCGGAAAAAGGGCAGCTGGTTAAAATACAGCTTTTTGACCAACCCCAGTTCCTGGTCGGCATTGATCTTTATGCCGCGTACGATGACATGGCCCGAATCCGCCCGAACGTCTTTATTGCCATACCGCAGCGAATCGACCCATTTGCGCAACGTATCTATTCCGATTGAGTCCGCCAGCCGCCGGAAGGCGAGGTCCCCGGCAAGACTGCGGTCCCGCATGGCCCCGGCATACGTCAGAGGTATCGTTGCTTTGGTAGCCTTGCCGGAGCGGACCGTGTCTTCAACGGTCGAATTTTCCACCGGCACGATAGCCTTATCATCTTTTATCACGCCGGTTTGGAAAGCGATCAGCGCCTGGAGGATATCGAAGGTTTCGGCAGCGGGGTAAAGGCTGTCGCGGTAACGCGGGAGATTGTAGATCGTAAACCGCCCCTGGCCGTTATCGAATAAGGCAAAAGTCCCTTTCACGCCGGCCGAGTCGAAGAAATGACCCAGACTGTCGTCTAAGGTGACATTATTGGTCGAGCAGGCAAAAAAAAGCAAAGCGGCCGCCAAAGAACAAAGCGAAGTTTTCATGGGGCAAAGATACTTCCCCTTCTCATTGTTTCGGCAGATTGTATTGATCGATCAGCTTCAGCAGGACGCCGTTGGTCCAGCCGAAACCGTCCTGGCCGGGGTATTCCCCTCCGCCTGCCTCCTTGTCGACATCGGTGACATTGTATTTCTCCATGAGCCGTCCGGTCTGTTTGTATACCTTTTCGACCAGTCTTACCCAGCGCGCGGCGATGTCGGCGGCCAGGTCTTTTTGTCCGCACCTGTCCAGCCCCCAGATGGTCATCCATTCCAGCGGCGCCCAGCCGTTCGGCAAGTCCCATTGCTCGCCGGTATCGAACTCGGTGGTGGCCACGCCGCCCGGTTTCAACAATTTCGCCCGGATGACGTCCGCCACCCGTTTACCGAGCAGGCTCATATAATCCGGATGTTCGTTGACAAAACAAAACGGGTACATCCCCGCGGGATTGATGCTGCCGCTTTGTTTGCGCGTCCTGAAATCGTAGTCCGTATAGAAGTTCAGCGCCTTGTTCCAGCAATATTTGTCGAGCAGCTCGCCCCGGTGGATGGCCTTGCGGCGGAACAATTCGGCAGTGCTGTCCTTATTCATCATCCTGGCTTTGGATATCGCCCATTCGAGGTGATATAGGAGCGCATTCAGGTCCGGAGGGATCATGTCGGAGGTTCGGATCGTCACGAGGTTCCTTCCATCGGCGAACCATCGGCTGCTGAAGTCGATGCCGCTTTCCGCGGCGGCGCGCAACTCTTCATACATCTCCGTCTTGTCACGACCGGATCGTTGAGCCGTCAGCACGTCTTCGCGCCAGCTTTCCTGGCGGGGAACGGTGGCATCGTCCCAATAACGGTTCAGGATATCCCCGTTATTCAGCCGGACTACGCGACGATACGCCTGACCCGGTTTCAGCCGGTCGGCGCCATCCATCCAGAAAGCATATTCCTTTTCCATGGCCGGCAGGAATTCCTGGTAGACACTGTCCCCTTTGGCGCCGGCCAGCAATTCGACCATGACGGAAAAAAACGGAGGTTGCGAACGGCCCAGATAATAGGTCCGGTTGCCGTTCGGGATGTGCCCATAGTTCTCGATCAGGTATGCAAAATTTTTGACCATGTCGTCGATCATGCCGATCTCGCCGCTTTCTTTCAATCCCAGCATCGTGAAATAGGAATCCCAGTAATAGACCTCGCGGAAACGACCGCCCGGAACGATGTACGGATAGGGCAATGGAAGCAGCGAGCTTCCTTCGACAAACTTATCCGGGTTCCGCCTGAGCACCGGCCACAGGTTACGGATATGCGTGACGACGTCCTCGGAAGCGACCGTCCTGTAGCTGTCCGAAGGGGTTGGGGGCAGATCAAAATTCGCGAGCACGAATTTTTTGAGATCGAAACCCGGCTGGGTCCGTTGCATCTCATAGTCGGACACGATGTCGGCAGGCTTGCGTTTGGGTATGCAGTCGACGAAGGTCTTTCCGTCCGGAAAAATGCGTTCCATCTGGACATCTATGAATAGCTTTCCGTAGATCTTGTCAGGCGGCGTCGTGACGATCGGTTGCCCGAAGGCGAAAACGGAAACGGCCAGCAAGAGTACGACGACGGGGAATCTTTTCATACCTAAAAATAAGTAGAATCTACATCAAAAGAAACACCGCGAGGAATCGCGGTGTTTTACTTGCTTTTGCTTATGATAATTCGAACTATACAATTATTCGGCGCCGTCCTTCTGAGCGCGCTGCACGGCGTAGTTGCCTACGTTTTGACCGACGGTAAGTCCGACGGTGCAATCGACCTGGTAGTGGATCCCCGCATATACGCGCGAATTGGCCGCTTCCTGCGCCATCGACATATAGGCGGTCGCCCTGGAAGGAAGGATATGTCCAAGGACGGTCGCTGCTGCAGCGCTGAACATCGAATGTCCCGACACATAGGAGGGGAAATTGGGCACGCCTGTGAGCGTCTTGATCCTCGGATCCATCTGGGTGGGTCTGGGATTGAAATAAAAGTATTTGATGTCCCAGCAGCTGATCGCCGCATCCATTTCAGCCATGTTCAGCAGCGCGAGGTTACGTGCCCATCGCACCTCGCTGTAGTTCTGATTGATAAAATCGGCGTCCGCGATCGCGTCCCAGTGCCCGGGCGGCGTATAGGTCCCGACGCCGTCGGCCCAGAACTGAACGATACGCATCTGTTCGCGGGTGGCATGGGTGACCGTGTTATAGGCTGCGAGGACCGCCGCGTTCATATCCGCGCTGCTCGTGGAAGGAGGAGGGCCGGGACGCAACGAAACGATCGTCGCGGAGTCGCAGAGGAAGCCTTTTACATTCCCGAAAAGGGGAAGCATCGGCGGCCTCAACGGCGTTTCGAGGCTGAGCCAGGGTGTCTGGCTCCTGGACTGCGCGGTCGTGACGAACGCGGCCCAGTTGGTAGGACTTCCACCCGCTTTGCCGGCGTTGTCCGCCCTGCCGCGTGCGATGAAGACCTCTGCCACCTGGCGGCCCAGGGCTTCGCCCGCCTTTATATCGCTGCGCGTGGCCGCTCCGGATGCGATCAGGCTCTGCTCCTGCTGTTCCAGCTTTTCCTGGATGCTCGCTATTTCGTCGGGAAAGAAAAGCTGCATCATCTCGGCCGTAACGCCTGCCACAACCGCACCTTCGGAAGGATACGAAGGCAGGTTATGTTTCCCGGCCAATGCCTTGATGGTGGAATCCACCTGGTAAGGAGCCGGCCTGTTGTATAGCGTTTTGTAATGCCAGCAGGCCACCAGGGCGTCGTATTGCGCCGCACTGACATAGGCGAGCGCGCGGGCCGCATACGGAGGGTTCGAGAACGGGAACAGCGGGTATGCAAAAGGGTTGGCGCTGCTGGGGATGGGATAGCTGCCGTCCGGGTTTTGATAAGGCGGCAGGTTATATTTAGCCATCAGACCAAGCATGATCTCGTTCCAGCGGAGGACGCCTCCCGCGCCCCAGTATTTTATCTGCGCCTGCATGTCGCCGCTGAGATTGGCCTGATAGGCCTTGATCTCGTTCAGGTCCGCCGTATACAGCGGACTGTTGGTCGCCGAGGGGGCGGCCACGGCGAACGAATCGGGGCGGGACAGAAGGACCGGCTTCCAGTTCCCGGCATTGAGGTCTTCGGTGGCGGGATTCAGCGCCGGCAGACCCGCAGTCCGGTCCGGAACGCTTTTCTTGCAGGCAATGGCGCCAGCCAGCGCCATGATCACGATACGATTAATTACCCGTTGCATAATCAGTTGGTTGAGGTTGATGTTGAATGTTGATCAGACGAATGCTTCATGGCTTTTTTCGAAAAATGGAGGACATAAAAGATCCCGGCGTCGAACATCACGGACTGCCCGACGTTCCGCCCGGCGACGGTATAGCCGCCGTCGAGGTCCACCGAAAGTCCGTCCACGGACCTGAGGGTATGCTTGACATGCGCGCCGACCATGGTTGCATTCATTTTGTTGCTGGGGAACGGCATATCGTTCTTGCGGATATCGAAGCCGCCCAGCGTATTCATATTGGAGACGACCGCTTCCGCCACCCACCAGTCGCCGTCGCGATAACCAACGCGGAACATTTCGGACGCCATGTTGGGCATATCGACCTGGTCGGTCAGGTGAAGCGATGTCGTGTAGTAGGAATTCCTGTCGATGGTGATATTGCTGCGCCACGTATACGTGCCGGAGAGGGTGACGAAGAAATGGCGCTGCCGGTAGTCGGCCGTCAGCCGGGCCGACAGTGTCCTGCTTTGCAAACCGATCGAAAGCGGCAAATAATCGGCGATATAGTTGGTCATCGGAACCGAAGCGCCACCGAGGGCAAACACCGACAGGGCGCCAACGTCCGTGTTCTGTTCGAGCACTCGCCATTTGAGCCAGGCGGAGAGGTCCTGGAAACCGCGCTGACCGTGCAGGGTCCCCGCCGTAGAATGCGTCCAGATGTAGGGTGCACCGACCACGACGTTTACTTTCCGGCTGATGCCATAGATGCCCATGATGCCGACCATCTGCGTCGACACGGTCCCGAGGTTCTGGTTATTCCGGTGATACGTTCCCTCCCAATACTCGTTCCAGCTGCCGAAGCCGTAGCTGGCGCCGACGCAGGCATTGTATTTGGACATCATTACGCCGTCCGCATCCGTCTGGGCCCGCAGAACCGCGGGCATAAGCAGCAGCAGTGCGGGATACAGCAGGCCTCTTCTCATTGTAATCATAGCTTTTTTGTTTTGGTGCCCCGGGCCGACCGGGGAGGTGATTTTTTTTAGAAACGGATATTCGCTCCGATATTGACGACGCAATTGGCAAAGGCCGCGTCGCCGTGGGTATAGTTGCCCGTGAGTGCCGTCGTGATCTTGTCCGGCACGCTCTGAGTCCGGTTACGCACGATAGCGATCGGAACATAGCTGTATACCGACACCTTCTTGAATACATACGTCACTCCCGGTTCCGCGGAGATGATGTATCCAGGTCTCCTGAAACCGTCGCTCAGGCCTATAAGGTCGTGCACGGGAAGACAATCGTCCCGCATGCCGGCAGAGATATTGAGCCGGTTGAACTGCATGCTTACCCCCAGCCTGACCAGGTATTGGTCCGGCACGCTCATGACATTGCTGCCGTTCGCGATGCTGGTGGCCGATGGAGTTGCGCCGTGCGAATTGGATATGCCGTTCTGGTCGCGGGGATTGGACAGGTAGAAGAAGTTGCCGTACATACCTACCCGGTGCGAAAAATTATAAAAGCCATTCAGCTCGAAGGTGATCCCCGTACCGCCGTCGCCGAGCTGGATCGACTGATCCACCGGGCCATAAGTTTTGGTGCTGTCGCTC
>DASZYU010000307.1:0-11550 GCA_035545215.1 Puia sp. | reverse complement strand
GCATAGGTAAACGCCGGATCCGGCGCACCATAGGGTTTCGTCTGCGCATTGGAGGTCACATGCAGCGTCGCAGGGTTGATGGTGAGCGTCCCCGGATTAAAGGTGATCGAATAATTGGGATCGGCCGCCCCCGATACCGTGATCGGGTATACGCCGGCGGGCGAAGACGACACGGCCGTCGTGGTCACCGTAGGTGCGGTGGTCAGCCTGGACACGTTGTCTCCGTTGACAAACCCGCTGTAGGTAACCGTAGGCACGGGCAATGTTCCACCATATGTCATCGTCTGATTGGCCGCACTGATCGTCAAAGGCGCCGGCCGGACCGTATACGTGCCATTGACATACTGTATGGCGTAGTTCGGACTCGCCGCTCCCGATGGGATCAGGCTATAGCTTCCCGCCGGCGCGCCGGCAACGGCGGTATTGGTTACAGTCGGGAGCGCCGTCAGGTTGCCCGGGCCGTCACCGTTGACAAAGCCACTATAGGTCACCGTAAGCGAACCACCCGGCACCAGCGCGGCGCCATAAACGCTGCTCGCCGGATTCGCTGTGATCGTCAGCACCGCCGTCGCGACGGTCAGCGTGCCATTGACATAGCTGAAGTTATAATTGTTCGAGACACCGCCGCTGGCCTTGATGGGATAGGCGCCTGCCGGAGAGCTCGCCAGCGCTGTCGTAGTAGCCGTGGGCGCCGTCGTCAGGCTGGATGCGTTGTCGCCATTGACAAAACCCGCATAGCTCACCGTGAGCGCCGGCAGCGGCCCGCCAAGCGGCATCGCCTTGTTATCTGCCGTAACGGTAAGCGAGGCCTTGCCAACGGTCATCGTTCCCGCCTGGTAGGTGATACTGTAGTTGGGATCCGTGGCGCCGGAAGCGACGATGGGATACGTCCCGGCGGGAGAGGAGGCTGCGGCCGTGGTCGAGACAATGGCCTGGGTAGTCAGACTCGACACGTTCTCCCCGTTGACAAAACCGCTGTAGGTAGCGCTTAACGCCGGCACAGCTCCGCCGTAGGTCATACTCGCGTTGTTGGCCTTGACCGTCAACGCTGCCGGATTGATCGTCAGCGTGCCATTGACAAAACTGATCGCATAGTTGGCCGCCGCTGCGCCGGATACCGTGATCGGGTAAGACCCAGCCGGGGACGAAGGGCCGGCTGTCGTTCCGACCGTGGGCTGGATGGACAGTTTGGAAGCGTTGTCCCCGTTCACAAAGCCGCTGTAAGAAACCGTTAGCGCCGGCACCGTTGCTCCATACGTCATCGCCTGGTTGGCCGCGGTCACCGTCAAGGGTGCCTTGTTCACCGTCATCGTTCCGGTCTGGTAAGAAATTACATAATTGGGATCGGACGCGCCCGACGCGGTGATGGGGTACGTTCCCGCCGGGGACGACGGACTCGCGGTCGTGGTGATCGTAGGCTGCGTGGTCAGGCTGGACGCATTGTCGCCGTTGACAAAACCGCTATAGGTTACGCTCAACACAGGCACCGCCGACCCATACGTCATGGTGGCATTGGTCGCCGTAATGGTCAGCACGGCTTTGCCGACCGACAATATGCCGCTGACGTACGTGAAGCTATAATTTGGCGATGACCCGCCCGAGGCCGTGATCGGATAAGTACCGGCGCCGGACCCCGCCGTGGCGGTCGTCGTGGCAGTCGACGGCGTCGTCAGACTGGAGACATTGTCGCCGTTGACAAAACCAGAATAACTCACCGTCAGCGGTGGCAGCGGTCCGCCCAGCGGCATGGTTTGGTTATTGGCCGTGACCGTAAGCGCAGCCTTGCCCACCGTTATGGTCCCCGGCTGATAACTGATCGTATAGTTCGGATCGTCAGCCGCCGACGCCGTGATCGGATAGGTTCCCGCCGGCGAGGAAGGAGTGGCCGTCGTGGTAACCGTCGGTTGGGTGGTTAGACTGGAGCCATTGTCGCCATTCACAAAACCAGCATACGTGACCGTCAGCACAGGTACCGCTGATCCATAGGTCATCGCCTGGTTGGCGGCAGTCACTGTCAACGGAGCTTTATTGACCGTCATGGTGCCGGCCTGGTAAGAGATCACATAGTTCGGATCCGAAGCGCCCGATACCGCGATCGGGTACGTTCCCGCCGGAGACGATGCACCGGCCGTGGTATTTACCGTGGGCTGGGTCGTCAGGCTGGACGCATCATCCCCGTTCACAAATCCGGTATAGCTAACAGTCAGCGCCGGCACCGCTCCCCCATACGTCATGCTTGCATTATTGGCTATCACGGTCAATATGCCCTTCTCGACCGACAAACTGCCGTTGACATATGCGAAATTATAGTTCGGGGACGAACCGCCGCTGGCCGTGATCGTATACGTCCCCGCCGGAGAGCTTGCCGTTGCACTCGTCGTCGCCGTAGAAGGCGTCGTCAGACTGGAGACATTGTCGCCGTTGACGAAACCCGCGTAGCTTACCGTCAGCGCAGGCAGTGGTCCGCCCAGCGGCATGGTTTGATTGTTGGCGGTCACCGTAAGCCCTGCCTTGCCCACCGTCATCGTGCCCGCCTGGTAAGTGATCGTATAGTTTGGATCCGCGGCCCCCGACGGCGTGATGGGGTACGTTCCCACCGGCGAAGAAGCGCTCGCCGTCGTGGATACGGTCGGCTGGCTCGTCAGGTTGGAGGCATTGTCGCCGTTCACAAAACCGGTATAAAGAACGTTCAGGGAAGGTACAGCCGATCCATAAATCATATTCGCATTGGCGGCCGAGATCGTCAGCGCCGCGGGGTTGATCGTCAGCACGCCATCGACATAATTGATCGAATAATTCGGGTCCGCGGCCCCCGAAGACGTGATGGCATAACTACCCGCCGGCGACGACGAGGTCGCCGTGGTATTAACCGTAGGCTGGGTCGTCAGACTGGACGCGTTGTCGCCATTCACAAATCCGCTGAATGAGACCGTCAGCGCCGGTACGGTCGCTCCGTAGGTCATCGCCTGGTTGACCCCAGTGACCGTCAGGACCGCTCTGGCCACCGTCATCGTACCCGGCTGATAGCTGATGTTATAGTTCGGATCGGAGGCCCCCGAGGCGGTGATCGGATAGGTGCCCGCCGGCGAAGAAGAACCCGCCGTCGTCGAAACGGTAGGTTGGCTCGTCAGACTGGACGCGTTTTCTCCATTGACAAAACCGGTGTACGAAACGTCCAAAACCGGCACTGCTCCGCCATACGTCATACCCGCATCATTCGCCTTGACGGTCAGCGGCGCCGGGTTGATCGTCAGCGAGCCGTTGACATAGCTGATGATATAATTCGGGTCTGCCGCGCCGGAAGGAGCGATCCCATACGTGGCCACCGGCGACGACGAACTGGCGGTGGTATTGACCGCAGGTTGGCTCGTCAGATTGGATGGGTTGTCGCCATTCACAAATCCGGAATACGTTACCCCCAATACCGGCACCACCCCCCCATACAGCATGATCGCATTGTTGGCGGTAATGGTCAGCGGCGCTTGGTCCACCACCAGCGTATAAGCCTGGACGCCCGAATACGGACCCGGAGACGAAGAATTGTCGGTCGCCGTGACGGTAAATGAATAGGATCCGGCGGCAGTCGGCGTGCCGGATAACGTTCCGTCGTTGGAAAGCTGCATTCCCGGAGGCAGGCTGCCGCTGGAAACCGTAAACGCATAGGGCGCCGTTCCGCCGGTGACCGTCAGACTTTGGCTGGTATAGACCGATCCGTACAGGCCGTCGGAAAGCGTAGTAGGAGAAAAGACAAAGGTCGGCGTCTGACCATATAGCAAACTGCCCAACCCCATTGATAGCGCCGTAAAGAGAAGACCCTTTCTTCGCATAGAAAACAGCTTGTTTTCGACCGTTGAATAGGGTGCAGCAATATTGGTTTAGCGTATTGGGCAGTAAGGACGTTAAAGATAAACATTTATTCGCTACGTTCCTCGCCGGTCGCGATCTTTGCGTTTTCGGCCGCGAACAATAAAAGAGACGAAATATGACTTCCTATGTACTTGGCTTTCACGATATTGATAAGACAAGTGGCGTCGCGGCCGGCGGTAAGGGCGCCAACCTCGGCGAACTTTGCCGGATTGAAGGGATAAACGTACCGGACGGCTTTTGCATTACGACCGACGCTTTCAAAGCCATTCTGCGGCAATCCCCGTTGATCGCCGGCCTGCTCGACCAGCTGTCCGCGCTGAGACCCGGGAAGCCGGAAAAAATCGGTGAACTCGGCGCGCTTATCCGCCACGCTATCGAAACGGTCCCTATTCCCCGCAGGATGGAGCAGGAGATCACACATGCGATCGGTACGCTTGGTCAAAACGACGCGTATGCGATCCGTTCCAGCGCGACCGCCGAAGACCTCCCCACCGCCTCTTTTGCCGGCCTGCAGGACTCCTATCTGAATACGATCGGGTTGGAGGCGATCTTCAAACGCATCAGTCAATGCTGGGCTTCGCTCTTTACCGATCGGGCCGTGGCCTACCGGATGCAAAACGGTTATGATCACCGTGATGTCCGGCTGGCGGTAGTGATCCAGAAGATGGTCTTCCCACAAGCAGCGGGCGTTTTGTTTACAGCCGATCCGGTCACCGGCAATAGGAACGTACTATCCATCGATGCCGGCTTGGGACTCGGCGAGGCCCTGGTCTCCGGCATCGTAAATCCAGATGTTTACAAGGTGCGCGAAGGACGGATCACCAACAAAAAACTGTCCTCAAAAAAGCTGGCCGTTTATCCGCAAAAAGACGGCGGCACCAGGCAGTCCGCAATCCCGCCCGACCGGCAGGAGAGCCAGGCTTTGACCGACGAGCAGATCCTGCGCCTCGGGTCCATCGGAAGAAAGATCGAAGCGCACTTCGGCCGGCCGCAAGATATCGAATGGTGCCTGGTCGGCGACGTATTTTATATCGTCCAGACCCGCCCCATCACCACCCTTTACCCTATCCCCGAAAGAAGCGATCGCGCCGATCATGTCTATCTCTCCGTCGGTCACCAACAGATGATGACCGACCCGATGAAACCACTGGGACTTTCGTTTTTCCAGTTGACAGCCGGCCGGCCCATGTTCGCGGCAGGCGGCAGACTATTTGTCGACGTCACCGATAACCTGACTTCGACCTCCGGCAGACAGGCGTTGCTGAACATCATGGGCCAACACGATACGCTCCTCAAAGACGCGCTCCTGACCATCATCCAGCGCGATTTCATCAAGACGGCGCCGGAGGATAACGATGACGCACCGGCGAAAAGCACGAAGACCTCGCCGCTCGCGGCGCCCCCGGCGCCGATCGAAAACGATCCGGCAATCGTGGCAGACCTCATTCGGGTTAACCGGTCTTCCGTACAACGGTTAAAAGAGGACATCCGGACAAAATCCGGGGCAGACCTGTTCGATTTCATCAAAGAAGACATTCAACGGTTGAGAAAGCTGATGGCCGATCCGAAAAGCTTCGCCACGTTCATGACGGCGATAAACGCGTCGAACTGGATCAATGAGCACATGAATGTATGGTTGGGCGAAAAGAACGTTGCCGATACCTTGTCCCAATCCGTGCCAAACAACATCACGTCGGAAATGGGATTGGCGCTGCTGGAAGTCGCCGATGTGATCCGGCCATTTCCGCCCGTAATCGACTACCTGCGCCAGGTAAAAGACGATCCATCGCTCGGGCAGCTTGCCGCAATCGAAGGCGGCCGCAAATCGCTCGAAGCCATCCATGCCTTTCTCGACAAGTTCGGGATGCGATGTGCCGGCGAGATCGACATCACGAGGACCCGCTGGAGCGAAAGACCCGCTATCCTCGTTCCCATGATCCTGGGTAACATTGCAAACCTGCCACGGGGCGCCGCCGGACGGAAATTCGAACAGGGCCTGAAGGAAGCCACGGACAAAGAGCAAGACTTGTTACACCGGCTAAGACAGCTGCCGGATGGCGAACGGAAAGCCGCAGAGACCGAACGGATGATCAGACTCCTTCGGAACTTTATCGGTTACCGCGAATACCCGAAATACGGCATCGTAAGCCGCTATCTCGTCTATAAACAGGCTATCGTGAAAGAGGCCGATCGCCTCCTGGCCGACGGCGTCATCCGTGAAAAGGAAGACATCTATTACCTCGGCTTTGACGAGCTTCGCGAGCTCGTGCGTACTAATGTTCCGGACTATCGGATCATCGATGACCGGAAAGCGGCGTTCCGCGAATTCGAAAAGCTGCACCCGCCGCGCGTCATGACGTCGGAAGGAGAGATCATAACGGGAGCATACAGGCGCGAAGCTCTCCCGGAACACGCGCTGCCGGGCCTGGCGGTTTCTTCTGGAGTTGCCGAGGGACGCGCCCGTGTCGTACTCCATCTGCAGGAAGCCCGGTTGAGCGAAGATGATATATTGGTGACGGTCTTTACCGATCCCAGTTGGACCCCGCTGTTCGTCTCGATCAAAGGCCTGGTTACCGAGGTGGGAGGTCTGATGACCCATGGGGCGGTTATCGCCCGCGAATATGGCCTGCCCGCGGTAGTGGGTGTGGAAAACGCTACCCGTCTCATAAAAGACGGGCAGCGAATTCGGGTACATGGGACGGAAGGGTATGTGGAGATCCTGTAAGGACCCTGAAACCTTTCCGCATCCGGCTACTTCTTGTTGTTATTGTTGTTAAAGAACGCCCAGAACACGTCCAGCATAAAACCGCTGTTGTGCAGGCTGACATTGTCCCACGACGTATTGCTGACATTGTCTACCCGGGTAAGACCCTGGTTATACCGCAAGTCGATCCCCAGACCGATCGGGCTTTGATAACCAAGGCCAAGCCCCCATAGGAAGTCCGATCCATTGGTCAGGTTCTTGACACTTTCATTTTGCCATTGTGACGAGCTGACGTTGAAGCTGATCTCGGGACCTGTCTCAAGATAAAAACCTCCATTGAATTTGTACTTGGCGAAGACCGGGATATTCACATAAGCCAGACCCAGATGGCTCTTACTGCTGAAGCTGCCCCCGTTCCCGGACGTGCCCGCGCTAACCTCGGCTCCCGCCGTCGTATAAAGGACCTCCGGTGCGATGGCAAAATGTTGACCGCTGCCGAGCCAGAAATTGGTGAAGATACCCGCATTCCAACCGGCCGTTGCCGAATAGGAATTATACGTGGATGTGTTGCTCGACAGGAAATTGGTCAGATTGCCGCCTGCTTTGATACCCCATTGAAACGTCTGCGCTTGCACATGCCCTCCCGCTACAAGTAGGGCCACTGCCGCCATGGTCAATACTCTTTTCATAAACTTGTTTTTTAGCGTAAACTCAAATCCTGTGCCCGCCACAGTCGGATTCGTCCGCATGGGCGCAACGACCCCACGCGAGCTTCGCCGATCCTTCGTCGGCAGGACCCGGCCAATGGCCGTTGGCATGGGCTTTTCTGTCTTGTTGCTAAGGATCTTCGGACCGCTTGTTCCGGACCTTGACTGAGACGGGGATCTTTGGACCGCTTGTTCCGGGTCCTAACGGATCGTGCCATTGGGTATCATGGGCAAAGTTGTAAGCCCTGTACCGGTGGCGTCCAGGATAGCATTGCGGATGGCAGGCGCGATACCGACGATACCCGCTTCACCCGCGCCGGCGGACGGGAGGTCCTTGCGGTTGATGAGGACGACCTCGATCTTCGGCACATCGCTGAAACGCGGGACCCGGTAGGCGGAAAGACCCGGGTTGAGGATTTTTCCGTTCTCGAATTCGATCTTTTCGAAGAGAGCGCCGCCGAGCCCCTGGATGATGGCTCCGGTGATCTGGTTTTCAAGATGGTGAGGGTTGACAATGGCCCCGCATTCGAACGCTTGCGTTACGCGGATGATCCTTACTTCCTTGTCCGGATTGACCGCTACCTCGGCACAGGTGGCGATATGACCTCCTTTTTCAAAACCGCCGGCGATACCATAACCATGCCCGGAGACCTTTGGACCATCCCATCCGAACGCTTTCGAGGCCGCCTGGAGAACATCCTTGAACCGCTCGTCATCCAGGTTCTTCAACCGGAATTCCAGCGGATCCATCTTGATCAGCCTGGCCAGATCGGTCATATGGCATTCGCGCGCAAAAACGTTGCCGGTCGCCGCCAGCGCCCGGTACGAGCCCTGTCTTAGTGGAGTCCTGGAGGGAATATGGACCTCCTGCTTATTGACCGTCCTGTACTGGGTAGCCATTCCGGCATTTCCGGAATTGTAGTTGATGAATTTCCAGCCTGCAATGGTTCCATCCTTTTTCACGCCGGCCGTCACTTCGATCACACCCGCCGGGCGGAAATAAGCCCACGTAAATTCTTCTTCCCTCGTCCAGACCAGCTTCACCGGCCTGTTGACGGCTTTCGCCAGACGCGCGGCCTCTATAGCAGCCTCGCCGCTGTGCTTGCCGCCATACCCGGAACCCGTATCGGGCACGATCACCCGCACTTTCTCTTTTGGTAGATGGAAGGTATCGACGAGTTCCTCATGGACGCCGAAAGGCCGCTGCGTTCCCGTCCACACCGTGAGTTTTCCATCGATCCATTCTGCGAGCGCGGCCCGCGGCTCCAACGGCACATGCGCGATATAGTTGACGTGATAGGTTTGCGCATGCTGGAAATCACCCTGCGCGATGCCCGCTTCCACGTCGCCCTGTTGCTTTTCGCCGCCCGCCTCGCGGCCGCCGCGCCTCGATCCGCCTCCGCTCTCCCCGGTGCCACCGCCGTCTTGACCCGCGTTTTTCACCAGGTAGTCGAAAATGTTGGCGGTGGAAGGCTGCCCCGTGGCTTCCTCCCAATGAACGTCGATGAGTTGCAGCGCTTTCGTCGCCGTCACGACATCCGGCGCGACCACGCCGATAAAGTCCCCGTCGCGGACCACCGCTACTCCGGGTATATTCTCTGCCTTCGAAACGTCCGCGGAAACCAGTTTCGCATTGTAAGAAGGCGCCCGCAGCACTTTGCCGTATTGCATGTCCGGCACCTGCATGTCCGAAACATACTTGTGTCGCCCGGTGATATACCGCTGCCCGTCGACCTTGCGAACCGTTTTTCCCGCCACTTTCCAATCCTTTGCAGCGATGACCGCAACGTCATCCGAAATGGTGTGCACGATCTGCTGACCCTTCGTCAGCATGCCGTACGCCAATTTCTGATTGTTCGCCGGATTGACGATCATGCCCTTATCTGCAAACAGACCGTCGGTCGTCGTATCCCATTTTTTGGCGGCCATCCCGATCAGCGCCTCGCGCGCAGTGGCGGCAGCCTTCCGTAATTGAGTGCCCATTTGCGGCGTCGTGCGGCTGCCGAAGGTGCCCGCATCGTAGGGTACCAGGTCCGTGTCGCCCATGACCATGGTAATCGAGGACAACGGCACTTTTAGCTCTTCCGATACGATCTGCGACAGCGACGTCCGGATATTCTGGCCGAATTCTACCTTGCCCGTATAAACGCTGACCGCCCCGTCCTCGCCGATCTGTATCCAGGCGCCCACTTCGCCGGGGGGAAGCACCGGTGACCCGCCCGGACTCTCACCCGCGAATAAGCGGAGGTCCCTGAACACCAGGGCGACAACCAACCCGCTCCCGGTCAATCGGATGAATTGGCGACGGCTTAAAGTAAAACTCGGACTGTCCATCGTCGATCGTTTATGATTTCGAAGCCAGTTGAATGGCTTTTACAATGAATGGATAAGTGCCGCACCGGCAGACATTGCCGTTCATGGCTTTCACGATAGCCTCTTGAGAGGGAGAAGGATTGCCATGCAGCAGCGCCACGGCAGACAGGATCATCCCCGATGCGCAGTAAGAACACTGGAAAACATCCGTTGTCAGGAACGCTTCCTGTACGGCATGAAGCCGGCCGTCTTTTTCGAGACCCTCGATGGTAGTGATTTCCTTGCCCGCGGCCGTACCGACGGGCGTAATGCACGAACGGGCCGGGTTGCCGTTGATGAGCACCGTACAGGCGCCACAAGCCCCTTCACCGCAGCCATATTTGCTGCCCGTCAGATCGAGATGATTGCGCAACACGGTCAACAGGGCCACATCCGGATCTGCCGTTATTTCGTGATCGACACCGTTCACTTTTAAAACCATGAGACATGGATTTAATCGGTAATAAATGTACAAAAATTCGCCCACATCCCGCCGGCCCCTTCCCGCGCCCCTCGCGCTCGTTTTGATGATCCCTCCCCAGGGGTCGACCCGATTTTGCAACATAGTTTTCCTCCCGATGATGCCAGCTCGAAATGTACAACCGTTTTGCCGCGAACCGCCGTTCCGCCGCTGCCTTGTACCGATTTGTTCCAGCTTGAACGATCCTGTCCGGCAGATTGCAGTACATTGGGGCAAACCAATGCTTTGCCGATGGAAAATGGCCTGAAAGCCGGACGCTGGTGCTTTGCGATCTGCCTGGTCGGCCTGGCAGGACAGCAATTTTATTATGGCGATTTCCGGCCCGTATTCGTCCCCGCATGGCCGGCTCCGATGACCGGGCAGATACTGCCTGTTTACCTTTTCAGCCTTTTCCTGATCCTGGCCGCCATTGCGCTGGTATCGGAGATATTCGCCCGGACCGCTATGCTTTTGCTTGCCTGGCTTTTCCTGGCGCTCGTTCTTTTTTGTCATCTCCCATTCCACCTGTTGCGCGACCCCGACGCCGGGAACATCGGCGTCTGGAACAATGCGCTGAAGGAGCTTTGCTTTTCGGGCTGCGCGCTCATCATGGCAGGTTCCTTTCCCCCGGTGCCCGAAATGTCACCCAAACAGGCCGCTTTCGAAAAGCCGCTGGAAACACTGATCCCGCTGGGCGCTCCCTTCTTTTCGATCATGCTCATCATCTTCGGGATCGAACACTTCCTGTACGCCGATTTTGTACGATCACTGGTCCCCGGCTGGATACCCGCTCCGCTTTTCTGGACCTATTTTGCGGCCGTGGCGCTCATCGGGGCAGGAGCAGGCATCATCCTCCGGATCCGGGTAAAACGGATCGCGATGCTGACCGCGATCATGATCTTCCTTTGGTTCCTCATCCTGCATATCCCGCGAGCGGCAGTAGCGCCCGTCACGGATAACGGGAACGAGCTGACCAGCGTATTCGAATCGCTCGGCTTCAGCGGCGCTGCCTTCGTCCTTTCATGGGCTTACCCTTTCCGGCCCCGGCTTTCAGCGCTGACCTGACAACTCCTATCCCCGGCAATGCCGCGCTCACGCTAGTGCAGCATGCCCATCCCTTCGATCCGGACATAAGGCGTCCGGAGAAAATCGCCCACGACCGAATTGAAATAGTCCTTTTTATAAACGGCCACAAAATGCCCCGATCCGGGCACCAGCCACAAATACGATTTGGGGATGTTCCGGAAGATCTGCCAGAGGTGATACGACGGGATCGCGTCATGGTCTCCTCCCATGACCAGCGTTGGGCATTGGATCCCGTGCAATTGTTCGAGCGTCATGTGCGGCTCCTTCAGATCGAGCTCGACGATCTTCAGGTCGTTTTTGGTCCGCGGGTTAGACGGCAGTCGCCGCATGCTGTCGGCCATTGCTTCCAGCCAATGGAAAATGAACGGATCGAG
>DASZYU010000306.1:0-2988 GCA_035545215.1 Puia sp. | reverse complement strand
TTGAACCTGCACCGGCCCGGCAACAACGGTACGTTATATATCCATCGCGAGATTGCCCGCCTGTTCCTTCCCAAAGGGTCACCCAAACACCGGTATGTGATCCATGTGAACCATAACAAGCTGGACAACGCCGCCAGGAATCTGAAATGGGCTACGCTGGAAGACATGATCGATCACCAGCAAAAAAGCCCGGCCAAGATCGCTTATAAAAAAGTGCAGGCGAATCGCACGGTGGGATTGAAATTGACCGCATCCCAGGTCAAGACGATCAAGAAAACGCTCTCGAGCAAGAACCGTCAGCTGACGATCAAGAAGCTGGCCGAAAAGTACAAGGTCAGCGAGATGACGATGTACAGGATCAAAAGCGGTGAGAACTGGGGTCGGATAAAGTAACCTTACACATCGATTCATCAGCAAAAGAATTGACCGGACGAAAAATATGCCGCAAGCCTCCACGCTCAAATTTCTGAGAGATCTTAAGAAGAATAACAACAAGCCCTGGTTCGAAAAGAATAGATCTGCCTACCAGGACGCAAAAGAGGATGTCGAACGTTTTGCGGAGAAAGTAATCGAGGGACTGGCCAGGATCGATCCCGCGATAGCAGCCCTGCAACCCAAAGACTGTACTTTCCGCATTTACCGCGATGTCCGTTTCTCCAGGGACAAGTCGCCTTACAAGACGAACATGGGCGCATATCTGAACAAGGGCGGCAAAAGGTCGCCTACCGCCGGTTATTACGTGCATTTCGAACCGGGCCGCTGTTTTGCCGCGGGTGGTCTCTGGATGCCGATGCCTGCCGACCTCGCCAGGGTCCGGCAGGAGATCGATTATAATTTCAGCGAATGGCAGGATATCCTGCGTAGCCGCGCCTTCAAAAAGTATTTCCCCGAGGGCATGTCGCAGGAAGACATCCTGTCGAGACCGCCCAAAGGATATAGCGACGAGAACCCCGCCATCCAATACCTGAAACTGAAGAGCTTCATCGTCACCCGGAAGTTCGCGGATGCCGAAGTGCTCTCGCCTTCTTTCCTGAAACAACTGCTCAGGACCTACGAGCCCGTGAAAGAACTCGTCTATTTCCTCAACAGGTCGATCGAATAGCGGTTTCGGCGCTCAGGACAAAAGACCATTATCGGCCAGGTATTCGGCGATCTGCACGGCATTCGTCGCCGCGCCCTTCCGTAGGTTGTCGCTTACCACCCACATGTTCAGTGTTTTTTCCTGCGTTTCGTCCCTTCTCAGCCGGCCCACGAAGACCTCATCCTTCTCGTGCGCGTCTTTCGGCATGGGGTATTGCTGCGTGGCCGGATCATCGACCACGACTACGCCCGGCGCCCGGGAGAGCAGCGAACGCACCTCGCCGAGATCGAACTCGCTGGCAAATTCGACGTTGACCGCCTCGCTGTGGCCCCCCATGACGGGAATACGCACCGTCGTCGCAGTCACGCGGATATCGTCGTCACGCATGATCTTCTTCGTCTCATTGACCATCTTCATTTCTTCCTTCGTATACCCATTGTCGAGAAAAACATCGATCTGCGGGATAACGTTGAGGTCGATGGGGTATTTATAAGCCATTTCACCGCTGATGCCTTTTCTTTCGTTGGTCAGTTGTGTCACGGCCTTTACGCCGGTGCCGGTCACGCTCTGATAGGTCGAAACAACGATCCTTTTCACCTTGTATTTTTTATGCAGCGGGGCCAGGGCGACAACCATCTGGATCGTCGAGCAGTTGGGGTTAGCGATGATCTTGTCATCCCTCGTAAGCACATCGGCATTCAACTCCGGTACCACCAGCTTTTTGGTCGGGTCCATCCGCCATGCCGAGGAGTTGTCGATAACGGTGATACCGGCAGCCGCAAACTTCGGCGCCCACTCCAGCGACGTGCTGCCTCCCGCGGAGAACAAGGCCACCGCGGGCTTTTTGGCAATCGCATCGGCGGCGCTGACCACGTTGTACTTCTTTCCCTTGAATTCGACCTGTTTACCGACGGATTTTTCGGATGCGACCGGGATCAATTCCGTGACGGGGAAATTCCTTTCAGCGAGGACCTGTAACATTTTAGTGCCCACCAGCCCGGTGGCGCCGACGACTGCAACTTTCATTTTATACTATTATTTAAAATTAAAAAGCCTCCCCGATCTTCGGGAAGGCCTTGATATTTTGACATACAAAAAGATCAGATCCTATCCCGCTGTGGGAGTACCTTCCTGATCTGCTTCGTATGTGTCATTTTTTGCATTGCGGGCGTAAAAATAATCAGGAATGCCAGTCCCGCCAAATTTTTTTCAATAGAATGGCCCGCGGGACCGACAGCACCCTGCCGCCGCGGTGTCAGACCAGCTCGATGTCGAAATTGACCAGGTCGACGAACTGCCGGATGCGGAGGTCGATATCCGCGCGGGATATCTCCTTGAGACGCATTGGCCCGAACTTCTCGACGCAGAACGACGCCATGGCGGAGCCGACGATGATCGCCGTTTTCATATTTTCGAAAGAGATGTCCCTGGTGTGCGCGAGATGCCCGATGAATCCGCCGGCGAAGGTATCGCCCGCGCCGGTGGGATCGAAGACCTCTTCGAGCGGCAGCGCAGGGGCGACGAAGACTTTGTCTTCATTAAAGAGCAGGGCGCCGTGCTCTCCCTTTTTGATGATCAGGAATCTCGGCCCCATCTTCATGATAGTGCGGGCGGCCTTTACCAGCGAATACTGACCGCTCAGCTGACGCGCCTCGCTGTCGTTGACCATGAGGACATCCACCATCGTCAGCAGACGCCGCAGATCTTCAATGGCGTTATCCATCCAGAAGTTCATCGTATCCATGGCGATGAGCCGCGGCCGCTGTTTCATCTGTTGCACGACACTGATCTGGAGGTTGGGGCTGACGTTGCCCAACATCAGGAACTCGCTGCCCTGATAGCTTTCGGGTATCACCGGGTTGAAATCGAGCAATACGTTGAGGTCGGTGACCAGCGTGTCACGGGTA
>DASZYU010000305.1:0-11042 GCA_035545215.1 Puia sp. | reverse complement strand
CTCGAATTCCGATAAGGCCGGTTCAACAACCCGCATCAAACATGTCCTCCTGGTAGAAGATGAAGGCGAAATGTGTCTTCTTTTGAATCTGATCTTAGACAAGAAAAATCTACGCGTCGATCATGTAAAAACGCTGACCGGTGCCACCGCCTTCCTGAAAGAGCAACAACCCGATCTGATCCTGCTGGATAACCGGCTTCCCGACGGATTCGGCATCGACCTGATCGGTTATGTAAAGGCACATTGCCCGGCTACGAAGATCATTGTGATCTCGGGGGTCGACAAGGCGGCGGAGGATTTCGCGCTCGAGATAGGAGCAGACTCGTTCCTTTCCAAGCCATTTAGCAAAGCAGCGCTGTTAGAGTCGGTCGACAAGCTGTTGAATTGACCGGGCCGATTAGGCAAATTCGTGTCCTTTCCGTATCTTCTGTAGCAAATCAAACCAGCCATGACTGCGGAAGAATACCTTTCCCAACAAGATGCGGACAGAAGACCGATCCTGTCCGCAATCCATTCGATCATCCTGGAGGAGGACCGGACGGTTACGCCATCGGTAGGACCGATGATGGGAAAAGACATGATCCTGTACAAAGAAAGGGGCTATTTCAAGTACGGCCTTTCCAGCGTCAGGAGTTATATGTCGATGCATCTCATGCCCATTTATGGCGGGTCGCCGCTGCACGGGAAGTATGTGAAGTTGCTGCCGCGCGCCCAATTTCAAAAGGGCTGTATCAATTTCGGGGAAGCCGCAGACGTTCCAACGGATATCCTCCACCGATTGTTCGCCGATTGCGCGAACGTCAGTATTGCCAAGATGCTGGAAAAACGCGACAGCGCGCGCAAAAAGAGGCACGCATAAGCGCGATGAGGGCCGGCGGTAATTTGTTTTGCGGTCCGACCGATAGCGCGAGCATCCTGGCGGCGGAAAACGACCCGGTGAATACGCTGCGCAGCATTGAGCAGCCATAGCCGGTTCCCTTTTTTGGACAAAATTATCCCAAATGGGGAATGATCCCGGGTGCTGCCAAATTCTACGGCTCTGCCGGCCAGGCGGTTACATTTTGGCACCCCGTTGGTGCTTCATCCGGAATCTCACGAGTCCCCGATATCCCCGGAATCTCCACCTCATTTATCCGATCTCCTCTAAGTTCTACTTCTTCCACATCCTAAGAATTCCTGCGGATCCATCCTTCTGAAAAGCGTTCATTCGGATCAAGATTACGTCCCTATAAAACTCGTACCATGAAACGCTTCTACGCAGTACTGTTCACGATGTTCGCTCTCGCCGGTGTGGCGAATGCCAATGAGCCCGTCACTCCTGCTACTCCCGCTGACAAAGCCCCCGCGCATAACACCCGTGTCTGGCAAAAAGATAACGATCTGGTCGCCGGTCATATCCGTAACTACCGTTTGGCCGCGATGAAAAATACTTCCGCGAGCATCATGGCTTTCTTTCATGACTCCGTGCTGACAGAAGGCGCTTTCAGCCCCGTTTGGCATGGCGAGTATTTCCCCGCCATTAACGGCGGCCCCCAGGTGCACTTCGGCATCCGCTGTCTCTTTAATAATGATGACAACAGCGCTTCGGACAACGATCTTACGATCTTCGGAAATGACCTGGCTCCGCTGGCAGGCCACCTGAGCGTCGGTCAAACCGAATATACGACGCTGCGCGGTTATACCGGTAACAAGGGCGGCGCACGTTTCGAATTCAACCTCGACAACGGCCTGCATGTAAAGGCCTGGTTGGTAACCGCAGACAGCACCGCTCTCCCCTACACCCCCGTAACGAGGAAAGAATATCTCGATCAGGCGCGCCAGCAGCTGGAAGACCTGAAAGATGTCGCCGTAGCCAATGCACGCGGCAAGGTACGCGTACGCAGCGCAGCCGAGCAGGAAGCCGAAAAGCAGGCTATGTTGCAACGGTTGAGGGAAACGTATTCCGGTGTCGAACTGGAAGCCCGCATCAAGGTTTACCTCCACAACTACATGAAGGACGAGGACCTCATCATCCAGACCATCGCCCGTGACGTTGCCGGTTACAACCATACGATCCGCATGATCGACAGCATCGAGCGCAACAGCACTCCGCAGCAGTTGGCGCAGGGCGCCGTCGTTTCGGTAGACGCCGTTGATTTTCACGGATTCGAAGACGGTCAGGCCGGTAGCTCGCTGCTCGTCCGCATCAATCCTTCCTATTTCACGAGCACCGAAGATGTCAAATCCCTGCTGGTCTGCTTTCGCTACAACCCCGACGACGCACATGCCGGCGCTATCGACCGTCAGCTCGCCGAAAATTTTAACGGCGGATCGCTGCAGTCGCTGATCGCGCGTTAACTCTTTACGCCGGACCGATAAAGCAAAGGCTGTCTCCCCATGAGACGGCCTTTTTCGTAACTTAGAATGATGATCTTCCACGAATTCCCGGACCTGGGCTGGCTGAAAAGCCAGATAGCGGATGGGTTCAGCAACCGCCGGGGATGGGGCAATCTACCCCTGGACACCAAAGGGTTCCCCAGTGTCATCATACAGACGACGGTCAGGGAATGTTTTCGGCCGGATATCAAGGGACCTTTTTCTTTCTTTCTCAATTTACGCGGAAACAGCCTTTGCAGCGTCGACGGCCAAAGGACGCGAATCGACGAGGACAACTATTTTGTCACAAACCGGTCGCAGGCTTATACGCTGCAGATCGAGGAAAAGGCGCATCGAACCGAAACGTTCAACATTCATTTCGGCGAATTTTTCAGTGAGAGCGTCTTCCATTCGCTGGTCACTCCCGCGGACCGGATATTGGACTACGGCACCGAAATACCGATCGTTCCGGTCGTTTTCTTCAATCAGCTGCACCGCAGGGACCGGACCTTTAACGCGATGATCCGGGCCATCCAGGCTTCCGACCGGGATGCTGGAAAGGACCGGCTTCGGTTCGAGGAACAACTGGTGGCGTTGTTATCTTATCATTTGCAGCAGCACGAAGGGATTGCGCGGGTCATCGACCGTCTGCCGCTTGCGAAAAAGGCCACCCGCATCGAAGTATACCGCCGGCTTGCGCGTGCCATGGATATGCTCCGCGTCGAGTACTGCGGGGAGATAAGCCTGGACCGGCTGGCTGCAGCCGCCTGCTTTTCGAAATACCATTTCCTGCGGCTGTTCCGGGCCGCTTATGGCTTGTCGCCTTTTCAATATGTCCAGCATCTGAGGATCCAAAAAGCCAGCGAGCTATTGGCCGGCTCGGGCATGGTTATAGCAGACATTGCCGGGCAGTTGGGATTCGGCGACGGTCAGTCGTTTAGCCGGCTATTCTTCCAACGGATGGGGATGTATCCGAGCTCCTACAGGCAAATGGCGAGACGGTGACGCCCGGCGTTGCGGGATAAAATAGCAATTTCGGTTATCCGGATGGCGGCCTGGCGTTCGGAACTTCGAGTCCTTATATCACCTGTCATGTACAAATCGTCTATCCGCACGACCGCGGTCCTGCTCGCCGTGTGGCTCTTGCTGCTCGGGCTGTTGTCGGCCGGCGGCTTTTTTGCCGACTTTTCAGCCTTGCCTCCACGGCTGTCGTTTGCCTTGCTGGCGCCGTTAGCCGTCCTGCTGATATTCCTTCGGCGGCAGCCGGGCCGGGCGTTGTTGCAGCAGATTGCACCCCAATGGCCGGTATATCTGCAAAGCTTTCGCATTGCGGTCGAAGCAGGTATCTGGCTATTGGTCCGACGCGGGGCGTTGCCTTTGCAAATGAGTTTTGAAGGCCGAAATTTCGACATCACCATCGGTGTGATGGCATTCCCGGTTGGATATTATTGTTTTGTCAGGAAGGTGTGGTCGCCGGCGGTAGCGCTCGGTTATAACATTGCGGGGCTCTTATCGTTGATCAATATCGTTACGATCTCCGTCCTGTCCATGCCGACGCCTTTGCGTGTGTTTCATAACCAGCCCGACAGCTCGCTGCTCAGCCGCTTTCCCTATATCTATTTACCGGGACTGCTGGTGCCGCTGGCTTATACGCTGCATATTCTTTCGATCGCAGGTTTTTTTCGGATGCGTCAGCCAAGTGGAATTCGAAAGGGGCTGGGCGCCTAGTCACAGCTCCCTGGCCATTTTCAGCATCAGGCCTCCATCGATGAAGTAGGTGGCGCGGGCTCGTTCTTATGGTAACAGATCGCCACGTCGGCGCCATTCCTGGCGAATTCCAGCGCTATCGCTTTGCTTTCCGGTGGTGTACCGGCGCTGATCAACCTCGAAGGGAATAATGGCGGGGGGCCGCAAGAGCCCGGCGATGTTTCCAAAGACTGAGCGCAGATAGAACAGATGCCGGTCGGCCCTATTCGTCCTCATAGATGTCCTTTTGCTGGGCGACGCGGGACCGGTATTCCTCAAAGAGGCGCGCGCGCGACAGGAAGCCGACGAACCGCCGTTCTTCGTCGACGACGGGCAGGTAGCCGGCCGTGGTTGCATCGAATTCGCGCATCACCTTCGTCATCGGGGTATCGACCGGTATGATGGCGGCCGGTTCGCGAAGAATATCTTTTAGCGAGGTATCGTACAATTCGGGCCTGAACAGCATGGCGCGGACATCCTTCAATGCGATGACGCCGACGAGGTGATGTTTACCGTCGACAACAGCGAAGACCTGTTTGTCTCCCTGTTGAACGAGGCGTACGAGGTCGCCGAACGTACTTTCGGGATTCAGGATCTCCTGGTCGCGCTCAAGCAGATTGGAAAGGCTGAGGGCCGAGAGGATGTTGCGTTCGCGGCGATGGGTGAAGATGAGCCCGTCCATCGCCAACTGTTTGGTCTCCATATAATAGGGTTCGAAGGTCCTCGCGATAAAATAGGCGATGCTGGAAACGATCATCAGGGGAATGATCAGTCCATATCCATTGGTGATCTCGGCGATGAGGAAGATTGCGGTCAGCGGGCAGTACATCACGCCGCTGAGGATGCCGGCCATTCCGACCAGCGTGAAGTTCATTTCGGGCAGGTGTAGCCAGGGCCAGCAGGTGGTATTCACCAGCCGCGAAAAAAAGAACCCCAGGTAGCCTCCGACAAACACGGAGGGCGCGAAGTTTCCGCCATTACCCCCGGACCCGATGGTGATGGCGGCAGTGACCGGTTTCAGGAAGAGGATACAGCCGGTGAACACGAGCAGGACGACATCCTGCGGCAAGCGATGCAACCAGGGAATTCCGGGAAGGATGCGGCCGGGAGTGTCGGTCGCAAGCATTCGGACGCTCTCATATCCTTCGCCGTACAGCGGGGCAAAGAGGAGGAAAAACGCCGCCAGCATCAGGCCGCCGCCGATCGCCTTGGTATACGGGCTCGTTTTCCAGCCGTGGAGGCGCCGGTCGACGCTCCGGAAAGCTTTTGCATAGTACAGGGACAGGAACCCTGCCCCAATGCCCATCAGGATGTACATCGGGACGTTCTTATAATCGAAGCTCTGCCTCAGTTCGAAATTCAGCATGTTCGGAGCGCCGATGTATATTTTCGAGCAAAGCACCCCTACGACCGCCGCAATGATCAGCGGAACGAAGTAGCTGACGACCGTCTCGGAGAGCAGCACCTCTACCGCAAACATGACGCCTGCGATGGGAGCATCGTATACGGCGGCAATGCCCGCGGCGGCGCCGCAGGCGATCATCAGCGTACGTTCGGAATAGCTGAGCAATCCGAGCCGCGCCATCGTAGACCCCAGCGAGGAGCCCGTCGCGATGATGGGAGACTCGAGCCCGGCCGATCCCCCCGAACCTACGGTCAGGGCGCTGGTAATGAAATGAATATAATTGTTTCGCGCGGGGATGAAAGAAGACTTGCGCGCAATGGCTGTCAACACCATGGCGATGCCTTTTTCGATATGCCCCCGGAAGAAACGCTGGATGATCCAGGTGGTCAGCAACAAACCGACGGCAGGGCAAAGCAGGAACAGGTATTCCTTGCCACTGAAATGCTGGACGAGTCTTTCCACCTGTTGCACCGAACGTTTCAGGAACACCGCCATGATACCGGAAACCAACCCGGTGAGGGCGGCGGTGATCAGAATGTATTGAACTCTGGAAACGCGGGTGCGAAGAAACTGTACGGTGTTGCGGTAGCCTCTTACCGTTTTCTTTTCCAAAAGCCTAACCCATGAACGCATACGCAAAGATATGACAATATGGAGGCTGGCCCAAGGGCGGATGAAAAGAGGCCGCGCGTGGTTTCCGGATCGACCTCCAACGGGTCCGTCTTGTGGAAGAACGGTATCGCGACCTTGGTGGCCGATGGCGGCAATGCCTGTTCGGTCGTGGCGGCGCCATGAGTTGGCAAAAAAAAATCGCGGCCGTTCTACAACATTCCTGCAAAATTCGAGCTTAGTTTTGCCTTCGCATGCGTTATTTTCTTTTTGCCGTGTTGCTTTTGAGGTTGCCCGCGTCCGCATTTTCCCAAGGTAGCACACCTGAACACCAACCGGGCAAGATCAGCGGCAGGGTAGTCGACTCTTTATCCGGCAAACCCATCGAGCTCGCGACTATCACGGTGTTTCCCAATGGCGGCGCGAAACCGGTTGCCGGCACATCCACCGACAGCAGGGGCGTCTTCGAAACCGGCAATGTGCCGTTGGGCAGCCTTCGGATCGTGATCGAATTCGTCGGCTACAGGACCAGGACGCGAATGATCAAACTAACAGCCGAGGAACCGCATCGGGGGCTGGGGACTATCGCGTTATCGGCCAGCGCGCAGGAATTGGCGGGTGTCACGGTCACCGGTCAAAAAAAACTGATCGAGAACTCGATCGACAAATTGGTGTACAATGCCGAGAGGGACATCACTTCTCAAACGGGAGTTGCGACCGATGTGCTTAAAAAAGTGCCCCAGGTGTCGGTCGATGTGGATGGAAACGTGGAATTGGAGGGCAACGCGAATGTGCTTTTCCTCATCAACGGGAAGCCCTCTACGATCTTCGGGAGCAATATCGCGGACGTATTGCAATCCATACCGGCCAGCCAGATCAAGAGCATCGAGGTAATCACGAATCCCGGCGCAAAATACGACGCGCAGGGGACGGGCGGCATCATCAACATCGTCCTCAAAAAAAGTACGCTGCAGGGGGTCAACGGCAATGTCTCGCTAACGGCGGGGACGATCATGGAGAATGGGTCGGTCAACATCAACGCGCGGAGCGGAAGGTTTGGAGTGACCGCATTCTTCGATGGGAATGCGCGACTTTCGACCACCACGCCGACCAGCAGCCAGCGCGTTTCAACCGACACGGTCAACCAGACAACAGCCATATTGGGGCAAACGGGCAGCAGCAACTTCACGCGTCACGGTCTGCAATCAGGGCTCGGGTTCGATTGGAGCGACAGCGACCGGAACAGCCTGTCGGGCGGGGTGAACTATACGGATTTCGGCAACCGGTCGAACGGCGGAATCGGTCAATCGGAACAGACGCAAGCCAATCCCGCGGCGCCCTTTTCGGTCATCCAATCGACCAACAATACCAACGGTTCGTTCCGGCAATACGGATTCGACCCAAGCCTCAATTACAAACATACTTTCAAAAACAGCGACCAGCAGCTGGAGATCGGTGTGGACGGCAGTTTCTCGCACAACCTGGTCAGCTCGGGGAACGATCAATTCCTGCAGCCGGAGGATTCACTGATCTACGGCACGCGGAACCATAATCCTGCAGCCGAGAGCGAGTATGAAGCAAAGATCGATTATGTGCAACCGTTGGCAAAGGACGTCAATCTCGGTATCGGTGGGAAACTCAGCGGCTATGACATTGCCAGTACGGGCAACGCGCTGCTGTGGGAGCCTTCTTCCGGAGATTATGTATACAATTCGGCATTATCGAACGATCTCACCTATCATCAACACGTTTACGCGGCTTACGCCGAAATGAATTTTCCGATCACCAGGTCGGTGGAGGGCCGGCTCGGCAGCCGATATGAGCGGACGCAGGTGAATGCCTTCTATGCGAATGCGCACCAGGCGGTGGTGAACGGCTATAACACGTGGATCCCCTCGGTGTTCGTGATGAAAAAGATCGACGAAACGCAAAATATCCGGTTGAATTTTACCATTCGGATCAACCGCCCGGATTATGGCGACCTCAACCCATTCGTCAATACTAGCGATCCGAAGAATATTTCGACAGGCAACCCCGATCTGAAGCCGGAAGTCTGGGACAGATTGGAAGCGTCTTACAACAGGGACCTGGGAAAGATCGGGTCGTTCATGATCGGCCTGTTCTACCGGCAGAGCAATGGCGACATACAACGTTTCGTCGCCTATTATCCGTCCAAACAAGTGGGCGATACTGTCTACACGAATGTGTCCGTCACGACACGTGAAAATATCGGGATCGAGGAAAATGCGGGCACCAACCTTTTCTTCGAGTTACACCTCAACGACCGGTTCAACGTCCGGTCGAATACGATGTTCTTTTACCGGCGGACCATCAACAAAGTGGACCCCGGTTACAATTCGAGCACGACTATTTACCGGCTGAATCTCAATGCATCGTACGAGGTCAGCAGCAATTTCGTCATGGAGTTCTTCGGCAATTTCAATTCAAAACACCACGAGGCGCAGGGTTTCTATCCTTCGTTCGTTTCTTACAGTCTCGCGTTTCGGAAGCAGTTTTGGAACAAGAAGGGCAGCATTGCCCTGACGGCTAACAATTTCCTGAATAAATATGTCGACCAGCGGACGGAACTGTATGGTCCGGAGTTTACCAGTAATAGTCTGCGGCAGGTGCCCTACCGTTCGATCGGCGTCAATTTTACCTGGAAGTTCGGCAGGCTGGTGGTAAAAAAAGAAAAATCGGACCAGCCGGATACGAATTTGAACGGGCCGGAGCAATAGGCGGTATGCGTCAAATTTATTTTGCCGGTTGTCTGATTTATCGTAATATTGCAATCAAACGATGAAAGATGGGTGTCACGAAATCCGAAATATTCTCCGAGAAACAAAACAGGCTGGCCGCCATGATGAAGGCGCTGGCGCATCCGGCGAGGATCGCGATCATTCAACACCTCATTAAGGCCAATGCCTGTATTTGCGGAGGGCTGGTGAATGAACTTGGGCTGGCGCAGCCGACCATTTCGCAACATCTGAAAGAACTGAAAACCGCCGGGCTGATACAGGGCACGATAGAGGGGACCAGTGTGTGCTATTGTATCGACCCGAAGACCTGGGCGCAATACCAAAAGGAATTGGGGGCACTGTTTGCAGCTTATAAACGTGAAGACGATTGCAACTGTTAATTTATAAAATCGACCATATGCCAACGACAGAACAACTCAAGGAACTGGTCCGGCAGAAATACAGCGAGATCGCGCTGCAGGACAAGGACACGAATCAATCTTCCTGCTGCGGCTCGGGATGCTGCTCCGAGGAAGTTTACAACATTATGACCGACGACTACACAGCGCTGGACGGATACAACCCGGACGCCGATCTGGGGTTGGGTTGCGGGTTACCGACACAATTTGCGCGCATCAAAGCGGGCGACGTGGTCATTGACCTGGGTTCCGGTGCAGGCAACGATTGTTTTATCGCCCGGGCAGAGACGGGCGAAACGGGCAAGGTCATCGGGATCGATTTTACGCCCGCCATGGTCGAGAAGGCGCGCGCCAACGCCGAAAAGCTGGGATACAACAACGTGGAGTTCCGTCAGGGCGATATCGAAAAAATGCCGGTCACCTCGAACGTCGCGGACGTGATCGTCTCGAATTGCGTCCTGAATCTCGTTCCGGACAAAGAGGCAGTGTTCCACGAGATCTTTCGGGTGCTGAAACCCGGTGGCCACTTCAGTATTTCAGATGTCGTGCTGGTGGGAGAATTGCCTGGAAAAATCCGCGAGGCTGCCGAGCTGTATGCGGGTTGCGTATCGGGCGCCATCCAGAAACGAACCTACCTGGAGCTGATCACTGCCAATCAATTTACAAATGTCTCGATCCAGAAAGAGAAGCCCATCCATTTGCCGGATGACATTCTGGGCCAATACCTCAATGCCGATGATATCGCAGCCTTCCGGCGGTCGGATACCGGGATCTACAGTATCACCGTCTACGGTGAAAAGCCCCAATCCGAAGCCTGTTGTGCGCCCGGTTGCTGCTCCTAAAACCGCGACTATTGCTTATGATCAGGAAATCCGTTTCCGAAATCATCGGAACCTATGCGCTCGTGTTTTGCGGAACCGGCGCGATCGTCATCGACAAAGCCAGTGGCGGCGCTGTTACGCATGTGGGAGTCGCCATTACCTTCGGTCTCGTCGTGATGGCCATGATCTATGGTCTGGGGGAGATCTCGGGGGCGCACCTGAATCCCGCTGTCAGCATCGCGTTTGCATTGGCCGGCAGGCTTCCCGTGAAAACGCTCGGCGCATACATCATTAGTCAGCTGGCCGGTGCTTTCCTGGCCAGTCTTACCTTAAGGCAATTGTTCCCCGGCGACCAACTGCTTGGGACTACGCTGCCCACGGGCACCGAAGGGCAATCGTTTGTGCTTGAACTGATATTGACCTTCTTCCTGATGCTGGTCATCTTCCAGGTCTCGACCGGCCCGAAGGAGCAGGGGTTGTTTGCCGGCCTGGCTGTCGGGTCGGTCATCCTGCTGGAAGCCCTATTTGCGGGACCGATATGCGGAGCATCGATGAATCCGGCTCGTTCGCTGGCTCCCGCCGTGGTGTCCGGACACCTGGAAAGTCTTTGGATCTACCTGGCGGCCCCGACCGTTGGTGCGGCCTTGTCTATCCCCACCTGGAAATTCTTAAACAACAGATCATGAAAATCGCGCTGTTTTCCGACATACACGCCAATTTGCCTGCGCTGGAAGCGCTGTTCGCGAGTATCGACCGCAAGCAACCGGATGCCGTTTACTGTCTGGGTGACCTGGTCGGATACAATACCTGGCCAAACGAAGTGATCAACGAGATCCGTCGAAGGGGAATCCCAACGATCGCCGGTAACTATGACTTCGGCATCGGACGCGCCAGCAACGACTGCGGGTGCGCGTATAAGACGGATGAAGAAAAAGCCAACGGGGCTGCG
>DASZYU010000304.1:0-4915 GCA_035545215.1 Puia sp. | reverse complement strand
TTGAGCCATGGCCGAAAGTGCGGGAAGCGCAACTATCGCCAACCAGCCCAAATGTTTTCCCGGCGCCCTCATAGCAGAAATTTCGTGTGTCTACAAATTTACTGGATTACGAACGTAAGAAACGCCGTCAGGGTCGCCGGGAGGGAGGTATTTTTTCAGGGCCGGTACCGGCCGGACTGGCCCGGAGGCTCGAAAAGCCGGAAGCTTGAATTGCAGGAAGTTGCACTATTTCGTCGGTGGTCTGAAAACGCCTTTCCCGGTCGTGAGGTACGAAAACAGGCTGGTTTTGATCCAATGGCTCCAGCCGGAAGCACAGTCCTTGTAGCACTCCACGCTGGGCGTAAGACCCTGGTGTGTAAAAGTGAGCTCGGTTGCGCCGTTGTTTTCGGACAGATCGAAGACCAGTTTCGTACCGGTCCATTCCGTTTTATCCGAATACCAGGGCATGTGGCAATCGGTGACGAGCCAGACGACCCTCTTGCCAGGTATCAATTCGGCTACGGTAAAGTCGAAGTACGAATCGCCCGTCATCCTGACCTGGAAATTGTCTCCCTGCTTCGCGGTGCTCCCGGTAAAGGTGACTCCCCACCACTCCGGCAGGTCGCCGATCTTTTTGATCGCCTCGTTCGCGCTGATGTTGGCCGAAAAGCTGCTGTTGAAATCGTTGGTTCCCATTTTCGTTTTTTTATCAAAGATCGGCGAGCGGAAGGTCGCCGTATTGTACAAATCGGAACTCAACTGATATAGTTCCTCGTGCTGAGCTCGTTCAGGCTATTTTGCAACTCGGTAGGCGTCGTACCGGTGAACCGCCGAAAGGCCCGGAGGAAATGGGACTGGTCGTAGTAATTTTCGTAAATATGCTGTTTCAAGCTGTCCGAAGAAGCGCCGGTCGAATAGGCGTGGTAAAAGCGTTTGAACCGGACGATTTCCGCCAGGTTCTTGGCGCCCGTACCCAGGTGTTCGGTAAATTTCCGGTGAAGCCAGCGCGCGCTGTATCCCGTCTCTTTTTCCAGCTGCGCAACCGGGATGAGGCCGCCGGTTGCACCGATCCGGCGGATACAATGATCATAGATCGGGTCCGCGGGGCGTTGCTCCAGCTGGCTGAGCAGAAATTCCTGGAGCAATTGCAATTTCCGGCTCGTCCCGCCTGCATCGGCTAACTGTGAACGAAGCGTCCGGGCCTTGTCGCTGGTAAGCGCTACGAGATCGGCGATCTCGTTTCGGACCTCGGAAAATCGCAAATGAAAGAAACGGTAAGCGCCGAGCGCGTTAAATTCGATGATGATGGTGCCGGTCTGCGCATCTTCGCAGGGGTCCAGGGTAACCGGCTCGTCGATCAGGCCGGTCAGGGTCAGTTCGTTTTCACGTTGAAGGAAGGCTTTGCCCCCTACGCGTGCAGAGATGCCGTTATGGCACGTTAGTGTCAGTTTGAGATTGGCGTTGGGCACGATCAGTTTGCGTTCGGCTGCGGGAAGGCGGCCGCTGCTTTCGAATACCCATATCCTTGAAATGTAAGGATCGAGCAGCGGATGCGGTTTGACCGGTTTGAATCGGAACGCTGTCATTTGCTGCGCATTTTGTAGCATGCTGCCTTAAAGATAGACAAACCGGCGGATGTTTTTACCGGGTCAGTAGTACATTTGGACAAAATCCGGAGGTTATATTGCATAAGATTCGAAGGACTGCGGGCAATGTCTTCGCAAGCCTGTGTTTTTTCGGGATATGCCTGGTGTCGGCAGGCCAGGGTGTCTGTCAGGATGCGGCTCCGCCGCGCATCGTAAACATCGTCAATTTCATCCGGCTGTCGGAACCCAGGGACAGCAACATCACCGAGGACGTTTTGTACCAGACCGTGGTCGAGCAGGTCCGCGGGATGCGGAAGAACCGGTTAGGCGGCACTTTCCTGTTGCAATACGATGCGCTCATGGATCCCCGGTATCAAAAACTATTGAAAAACCTGCCGCGGGACTCGTTTGAGATTGGCGCCTGGTGGGAACTGCCGCAGCCGCTCGTGGAAAGGGCGGGTCTCCTATGGAGGGGCCGCTATCCCTGGGACTGGAGGGCGAACATCGGCTTTGCGACCGGTTACACGCCCGCCGAACGCGAAAAGCTCGCGGATGCTTACATGCACGATTTTCGAAGGGTCTTTGGTTATTATCCCCGATCGGTGGGTTGCTGGTTCATCGACGCGCACACCCTGAATTATCTCTATGCCAGGTACGGGATTGTGGCTTCCTGCAACTGCAAGGACCAATATGGTACCGACGGATATACCTTATGGGGCGGTTACTGGAACCAGGCGTACTATCCGAGTAAGGTGAACGCCTATATGCCTGCGCAGGAAGCGGACCGGCAGATCCCCGTGCCGATCTTCCGGATGTTGGGAAGCGACCCGATCCGGCAATACGATAACGGGCTCGGATCGGAGCGGCAGGGAGTGACCACGCTGGAACCGGTGTATAAACATGCCGGAGGAGACCCGGCGTGGGTCGACTGGTTCTTTCGGCAATTTGTGGAAGGGGAGCCGCTGGCGTTTGCTTACACACAGGCGGGCCAGGAAAACTCTTTCACCTGGAAAGCCATGGCGAAAGGGTTGGCTTACCAGCTGTCGCTCATCGCCCGTTTGAGGGACGAAAAACAGGTGAACGTCGAAACCCTGGCCCAGTCGGGAATATGGTTCAAAGCGCATTTCAAAGTAACGCCGGCCACGGCTGTCGTCGCATCGGAAGACCTGCCGGGCAGCGATCGCAGCACCGTCTGGTTTGACAGCCGGTTTTATCGCGTGAACTTCCTGTGGGAAAAAGGTACGCTCCGTATCCGGGATATCCATCTGTTCAACGAGAACCTGGCTTCGCCGTATCTGAGGAAAAAGGCCGAAGACAATGCCTGTGCCTTTTTCACGCTCCCTTTTGTAGATGGCTATCTGTGGAGCGCGCCCCCGCAGATCGCCGGGCTTCGCTTCCTGTCAACCGGAAACACGGTGATGGAAGGCGGACGTCCGGTGGTGACGAGTCGTGTATTGGGCAGGTTGCATATCGTGTGGCCGTTGCGCGGCGGCGGCAGGCTCGTGGCGGACCTGGACGAACGCCATATCCGGATGAGGGTCGAAGCGCCGGCGCCGGTCCATTGGTTCCTCGACCTTACGGTGGCGGATAAGGTTTCTTTGCCTTTCACGTCCATCACATCGCATCGGGTAGCTTGTAGTTTCCAGGGATTGAACTACGGCGTTTTCGCGGTAAAAGGCTCTTTCTCGCATCCCGGTGGAAGGGCGACATTACGGATCGAACCCGAATCGGACGAGGTGGAATTGAAGCTCTGACACAATGGCGATGCAAACGCGCAAACAAATGAAATGAATACTACAAACGCTGTCCACAAGGTGGAGATGGAGTTTTCAAAGCCCCCGGCGCATGTCTTTCAGCATGTGATCGATCTTTCGCGATGGTGGCCCGAAGAGGTGGAAGGGGAGTGTTCCGGGCCAGGTGACGAATTGGTATTCCGGTCGGGAGACTCGATCACCCGGGCTCCCATTATTCGAAGCAAAAATTGATCGAATGTGTACCGGGCGATAAGGTCGTTTGGCTCGTTACCGAAGGCGCGCTGCCCTGGCTCCGCGATAATCAGGAGTGGACGAATACGAAAATGATCTTCGAGCTGCGCGCAAAAGGCAACAATACCGTGCTTTGTTTCAGGCATGAAGGGTTCGTCCCTCAAAAGGAGTGCTATGCAAGGTGCGAACAGGGTTGGACGACGGTCGTCAAGGATTGGCTGTACAATTATCTTGTGCACGGGAAAGTGGCGGAACAATTGTACCGGTGAGGATCGGCGTATTCGGCTGGAGCCGCGGAGGAATGGAAACTTATCTTGCGCTCGCGCAAACCTGCCGGATCAAGGCGGGAGTGATCGCTTCGGGCATGGCCGACGCGTTTACGACGATTCAAAAGCGGCCGCAGCTGATCAGGCAATATGAACTGCTGGCGCCCGGCTATGCGAAAAATAAAGAGTCGGTGCTGAGAACGAGGTCCGCCGTTTATTGGGCGGATAAGCTTTGTCCCTCGACGCCGCTGTTGCTGCTCACGGGCAGTTCGAAGGGGGGCAGCACAGTCTCGCCGAACACTATGAAGAAGTCAACCATGCCATCCGCACCTTCCTGGATGCTTACCTGAGAGACGGGAAAAATTGGCCGAGTCTGAAACCTCATGGAAACTGAGGACGGCCACGGCGGTTGATTCATCGCGTGGTGAATGGATGAAGGGAGGTACATGACCACAGAGCGGCGGGTGATTCACGGCGCGTGGTGAACGGTGCGCTTCATGGCAAACACCGGCTGGAACCCAAACTGATTGTAAAATGGAGCAAGACCTCTACCGGTGATCAGGCTGACGAGCGCATTCTCGGGCGCATGGCGATCCAGCCAGGCCGTCAGCGCTTCCATCAGCGCGGTCCCGATCCGTTTGGCCTGCCATTGCGGATGAACCATCACATCTTTGATGTAATAGTAAGTAGCGCCATCGCCCAGGATCAGCCCGCAGCCGACTGTTTTGCCCGACACCGTGTCTTCCGCCACCACCGCGTGAACTGCGGCGTCCAGCGCATCGTTGACCAGCCTTTCGTCTTCACCCGGTGTCCATCCGACCGATAGCATCAACTGCCGGTACTCGCCGGGCGTTGGTTTTCGGGGGACGATCCGCACGGCCGGCGGAAACTTTCCACTCTTTCCCTTTCGGTCGCGCCCAACGCCATGACCGAACCGTATTCGATGGCCGTCCGGGTCTTCGACCAGCATTTCGCGAACACCCCATTGCATCGTCTTCGGTTCCGAAACGATCCTGGCGCCGCGGGCCCGGATCGTCTCAAAGTATTCGTCGACATCCGTTGTGAAAATGGAAAGCCAGGTGCCTGGATTGCCCTGGCC
>DASZYU010000303.1:0-18138 GCA_035545215.1 Puia sp. | reverse complement strand
TAGCAGGGATCGGTATGGACAAAGAACTCCATCGCTTCGCCGAAGCGGCTACGGATCAGGTTGGTGAGGGCTTCGACTTCGGCGTGCGCCTCGAGCACGCTGAGGTACCAGGGTACGGTCAGGTGGCAGTCGACATGCAGGACGTCGCCATATTTGATGACGCGCAGGTTGTGCAGGTCGATCCAATTCTCGCGGCGGTGTTGGTTGATGTAGGAGATCATGTCGTGCAGCAGCGCGATATCCGCCTCATCCATGATCCCTGCGACCGACCTGCGAAGGATCTTATAGCCCGTATAAAGGATGATCACGGCAAAGATCAGCGACACGACGCCGTCGATCCAGGCGTGGTTCGTATACAGGATCAGCAGCAGTCCGAGGATGATGCCGGTGGTCGAATAGGTGTCGGTCTGGAGGTGACGCCCGCCGGCAACCAGCTGCATCGATTTGTTCCGCCGTCCCCTGATGACGCAATATGTGCCGACGATGAAGTTGACGATGGCCGTGAAGCCAATGATGTATAGACCTTTGTCGAGGCGTTGCAGGGGATGGGGGTGGATGAAGTCGATCACCACCTCGTAGATAATAATGAGGCCGGCCATCAGGACGAGCGCCCCTTCCACCGCCGCCGAAAGGAATTCCGCCTTGCCGTGTCCATAAGGGTGATCTTCATCGCGCGGCTTGGCGGCTACATGCAGGCTGTAAAGTCCGACAAAGCCTGCGATCACGTTGACGGTGCTTTCCAATGCGTCCGTCAGCACGGCGACGGAATCGGTCAGGTAGTATGCCGCGATTTTCAGCAAGAACAGGATAACGGCAATGGCCGCTACCCAACGTTGGACGACGATATTTTGCCGGCTTTTTTCCATCGGGTGAACAAAGGTCTGATTTTCCGGCCCAAACGGAAATAAAATTCCTTGTTAAACAGTTGGGAATCGTGGAGCGCTTTGTAGATAAGAAAAAGGCCGACCGGCGTCAGGACATATGTCGCCATCCATTCGCCTCCGACCGGAGTGAGAATGGCCTGGCCGGCCAGTTTCTTGCCGAAGTTGTTCAGCAGGAAAAAGATGACAAATAAGACCACCGCGAAGACGAGTGGCATGCCGATGCCGCCTTTGCGGATAATGGAACCGAGCGGCGCGCCGATAAGGAACATGACGAGACAGGCGACTGCCATGGTCATTTTTTCGTGCCAGGCCATTCGACGTTGGATCAGCGCATGCTGTTCGGCCTGGTATAGGGCCACCGGCTGGAATAAAGAGGTTTTCGCGGAGTTGACTGTCGTGAGCGCGTTTTCCATTACGCGTAGACGAACGCTGTCCGGAAGGATGTTCGAGAAGGTGGGCTGAGGCGGGTTTTTGGACGGCGGCGCCGGCGGCGTGAGTGCGGGAACCTGTGCGACCTGGACGGCAGGGTTGGCGGTTGACGGAGTGGTCCCGGTGGGTGTCGGGTGGCCGGAAGATGGAGGCATGGCGCCTTTGCCGGTGGTGGCATTGCCGGTGGTGGGTTTGCCGTTGGTGGGCTTGCCGGTGGGGGCATTGCCGGTGGTGGGTTTGCCGGTGGTGGGTTTGCCGGTGGCGCCAGTGTTGTTTTTTGCCAGGGCTTTTTGGATTTTGCGGATCGAGTCCTGCGCCTTTACGGTAGAGTCGTAGGCCCTGCGCTCGGCGGTCCATACTTTCCGGAGCGAATCGCGGATGTGGTCGGCGTTGAGCAGATAGCGGGACTGCGGTTTTTTAACTGCCGCCTCCCAGCCGGTAGTGTCGAGATAAGCCGAGAATTTGAGGTTCGAGGCCGTCATCGTTTCGGCCTGGCGGATGTAGGTCTGATTCAGACGGCGAATCGAATCGATCGAATGGTCAAGCTGGACGATGTTCAGCATCTGGTAGTTATTCCGGAAGGCGCTGTCGTTGGTCTGGTTGAGCATGAAAGAGGTAAGGTCCATCACCTTCTTGTACCGCCGGAACGCCATACGGATGAGTTCGGTGCCCTGGCCGGTGCGATCGCCGCGTTGCTGGTATCGTGAACCATCCTTGAGGGTAAAGATCAGGTTGCGTTTGTCGGGTGTAACGACCATGGTACCGCTGTCTGCAATGATCATGTTATCCTGTTGGCCGGAGTTGTTCTGTTCGTAGATGACGACGTTGCGGATCGTGGAGTCGTCCTTCTCCTTCTTGCCTATCTTGATCACGAAGCCTTCGATCTTGTCGAAGAAAACGCCTTCCTTGATGTCGAACGCCGGTTTGGATACGAGGATGTCGTATTTAAGGGTGTTCATTTTCAGATTGGCAATCGGGTAGACGTTGTTGTTAAAGAAGAAGGCGAGCAGGGTGATGCCGATGGTGACGACGAAAAGGGGACGCATGAACCGAAGCAGGGAGATCCCGGCCGACTTGATGGCTACGAGTTCATAGGTCTCGCCGAGGTTGCCGAGCGTCATGATGGAAGACAGCAATACCGCCAGCGGCAGCGCCAAAGGGACGACGGTTGCCGATACGTAGGTGAGCCAGCGCATGATGGTCCAGGTGTCGAGGCCCTTCCCGACGAAGTCGTCGATGTAGAGCCACATGATCTGCAACACCAGGACGAAAGCCGTGATGAAGAACGTGGCTATGAAGGGACCGAGGAAGGCCTTGACGATGAGGAGATCCAGTTTTTTGACGACGCGGCTAAGCACGGGGTATGATGTATCTTTAGATTTTATGAACGACGACGCAATTGATGCGCACGGCGCAAAAGACGCGCACGCCGCAAAGCTACGATTTTCACCAGAGGAAATACGGCTGGTCACCGATGCATCGTGGATTTTAACGAAGAATTCCGTAATGGAGAAGGTGGTCAGGATGATGGCTGTGTTGAGCGAGGTGTATCGCGGGAAATGGGAAGAATCGCAGATCCATGCGATGGACCCCGGGTCGCCGAAGATCTCGCGGGGAGAGAACTATCAGGGATTGCCGTGGATAATGCTGGACTATCCGCGGATCTTTGGGCGGGATGAAGTGCTGGCTATACGCACCATGTTCTGGTGGGGTCATTCCTTTATCGTCACCCTGCATCTGAAAGGGAGGTACAGGGAACTGTGTTTACCTGCGCTGGAAAAGAATGCGGGCAGGCTGGAGGAGGCGGGTTTCCATATCGGGATCACGGAGGATGAATGGCGGCATGAACATGCGCTGGAGACATACCGGCCGCTCGCCGGAGCGGGAGACCTGGCGACGGGGCTGCCTTTTTTGAAATTATCGGCGGCGCTGCCGGTCGATCGTTGGGAAGAAGCCACAGGAACGCTGGCAGCGTGGTTCACGTTGCTGGTGAGAACACTGGCTAGTTACCAAGGCGATGAAAGAGGTCTTTCACCTGGTAGCTCCAGAGCTGGCTCTGATCTTTGACCTCACCCTTGCCTGCAAAATCTTTGATGACGAGAATGGTCTGGTTGGTCACTTCCGACTTTTCGATGCGGAATTCGAAGAACTCTTCCGCGGGTGCGTCCATCCAGTGAAACCGGATGAACTTCTCGAATTCGCTTTCGGTTACTTCCGCCTTGTCGGTGGTGCCATTCCATGAAAAGCTGAACACATTATCCCGTTCGTCTACTTTATCTGCAAACCACTCCTGCAGTCCTGCAGGCGTGCTTAAAAATTCGTATAAGATCGAGGGTGAACATCTGACCGGATACTCCAATGTAAAAATTTGTTTCTTACTCATCTAATGCGTTTGAATCTTTGTCCTCTGCTGTTATGACGCAGCCCCGGCAGGGGCCGCCCGTGCAATAATAAAAAAATAATTCAACCGTCAAAATTTTTTTTCATGTGATTTTGATGGCGGCAAGTGGGTATGTTTTAATGAAATTTTAACAAATTAATGGTGAAAATCAACGTCTTAGTAAAATAATTGTTTATCGTCTCCAAAATCGGTAAATTTAAAATAGTTTACTTACAGGAATCAGTTGACGATCAGAGGATATAAGAAAAGCCTAAGAAATTCGTTTTTTACCAAGACTAAAACCGATTACAATTTTCCCAAAAGGAGACGCGCGAGGCGCCTCGTCATCGAGGTGAAACTTAGCTAATCCGATGAGCGCTGCCAGAGCAAGATCTCGATCGAGATCCGAGACCGGCGGTGACAAAACCGCTGGAAGCGCTTTGACCAAAAGTCAATCGTTGGCGGTGAACGTGAAAATGGGTGTTTTAAGTAGGGCCTCTTTTTCACGTACTATTAAAAGCAAAAGACCTTAAAACCTAAAAACCCTTTAAAAGACCTCTGCCTATGAGCATGCGTCAACTGAAGATCACGAAGAGTATAACGAATCGTGAATCTCAGAGCCTGGAGAAGTACCTGCAGGAAATAGGAAAAGTGGAGTTGATCAGTCCCGAAGAAGAAGTCAAACTCGCCATCCGTATCAAGCAGGGAGATCAGAAAGCTCTTGATAAACTGACAAAAGCAAATCTCCGCTTTGTCGTATCCGTAGCCAAGCAATACCAGAACCAGGGCCTTTCCCTGCCTGACCTCATCAATGAAGGTAACCTGGGATTGATCAAGGCGGCGCAACGCTTTGATGAAACGCGCGGTTTCAAATTCATTTCCTACGCAGTATGGTGGATTCGTCAGAGTATCCTGCAGGCGCTGGCCGAGCAGTCGCGTATCGTTCGTCTGCCCCTGAACAAGGTAGGGTTGACCAACCGTATCCAGAAGGCCTATTCGCAGCTGGAACAGGAGTTCGAACGCGAGCCTTCCGCCGAGGAGCTGGCCGAGATACTCGAGCTGGACATCGAAGAGGTGTCTTCGACGCTTGGGATCGCGGCGCGGCATGTTTCGATGGATACGCCGTTGTCCGAGGGCGAGGACAACACGCTGATCGATGTGCTGGAGAACCCGAATGCCGAGCTGGCCAATTCGAATATCGAGCATAAGGAATCGCTGAAGCAGGAGATCGACCGGTCGCTGAAAACGCTGACCGAGCGTCAGAAAGAGGTGATCTGTTTCTTTTTCGGCATCGGCGTGGATCACCCGATGAGCCTGGAAGACATCGGCGAACGGTTCAACCTGACCCGCGAGCGGGTGAGGCAGATCAAGGATAAGGCGATCACCAAGCTGCGAAGCAATTCGCGGTCGAAGATGCTGAGGAGTTATCTGGGAATATAAAATGCGAAAATTATAGAGAAAATAATACACTGAAAATTCTGTAATTTTGTCCTCCCGAAAGTGAATGTATTTGTTTACGTTCACTTTTGCTTTTTAGGGCCGCCGCGGTGGCCCGTCAAATCAAATCAGGATATGTTCGAGAGTTTGTCCGAACGGCTGGAGTCAGCCTTCAAGCAGATAAAAGGCGAGGGTCGCATTACCGAATTGAATATTGCGGCAACCGTGAAAGACATCCGCCGCGCTCTGATCGACGCGGATGTCAACTTCAAGATCGCGAAGGAATTCACCGATACGGTGAGGGAAAAGGCGTTGGGCCAGAAGGTTCTGACCGCCGTGAGCCCGGGGCAACTCATGATCAAGGTCGTCAAGGACGAGCTGGTGTCGCTGATGGGCGGCTCGGAAAGCGAACTGAACGCCAAAGGCAATCCGGCCATCATCCTGGTGGCGGGTCTGCAGGGTAGCGGTAAGACGACTTTCAGCGGCAAACTGGCTAACTACCTCAAGGGTCGCAAAGGCCTGTCGCCCATGCTGGTTGCGGACGATATCTACCGTCCGGCGGCCATCGAGCAGCTGCGCGTGCTGGGTGAACAGATCGGCGTGGATGTCTATAGCGAACCGGAGAACAAGGATGCCGTCGACATCGCTCGCAATGCGATACGGGAGGCCCGGTCGAAGAATAAGAATGTCGTCATTATCGATACGGCCGGCCGTCTGGCTATCGACGAGGCGATGATGCAGGAGGTGGCGGCTATCAAGGGAGCGGTGGATCCTGGAGAAATTCTGTTCGTGGTGGACTCGATGACGGGTCAGGATGCGGTGAACACGGCCAAGGCCTTCAACGACCGGCTCGACTTTACCGGGGTGGTTCTCACTAAGTTAGACGGTGATACGCGAGGCGGGGCGGCCTTGTCGATCAAGTATACGGTCCAAAAACCGATCAAATTCATTTCGAGCGGCGAAAAGATGGATACGCTGGATGTGTTCTACCCCGAGCGTATGGCGCAGCGGATCCTGGGCATGGGGGATATCACTACCCTGGTCGAAAAGGCGCAGGCGCAGTTCGACGAAGCCGAGGCGAAGAAACTGGAGAAAAAAATCCGCAAAAACCAATTCGATTTCGAGGATTTCAAGCAACAGTTGCAGCAGATTAAAAAAATGGGTAACCTGAAAGACCTGATGGGGATGATCCCCGGAGTGGGGAAAGCCATAAAAGATATCGACATCAGCGACGACGCCTTCAAGGGCGTGGAGGCGATCATCAATTCGATGACGCCGTATGAGCGCGCCAACCCGGATGTGATCGATCAGAGCAGGCGGCGCCGGCTCGCCAAAGGTTGCGGGAAGGATATCAGCGAGGTGAATGCTTTCCTAAAGCAATTCGATCAGATGAAGCAGATGATGAAAATGATGAACAAGATGCCGATGGGGATGGGCGCGTTGAAACGCGGTTTGCGGTGAGATCGAAGGCGCGGGGGTGCGGCGGGTGCGCGGCAGGGGCGCGGCGGGGCGTGTCGGGTCATAAGCGACCGGGGCGCAAGCTATTGGGACAGAAAGGGTTCGGAAGGTAGCCGGGCGAGATGTGGATGAGGGGGGCTTGGCGCGGAATTTGATTAAGCCTCATCGTTTTGGGAACTTTACGTAGTAGTTAAAATCGGCGGGGGATACAAAAATTTTGGCAGCAACATTCGCTCCTTAATTCGCTAAGTATTATTTTTGAAATGTAAATCGGGATATATAGCTTTGCAATCCCAAAACTAAGACCTTTATAGGTCTGTTAGGAAAAAAGGTAACCTTATTAGTTCACGCATTTAAATTTCTATTTAAGATGCCAGTTAAAATCAGACTGCAACGTCACGGGTCTAAGAAACGTCCGTTTTACTTCATCGTAGTGGCCGATGCCCGTGCACCAAGGGATGGTAAATTCATCCAAAAGATCGGCACGTACAATCCTTTGACTGTTCCCGCTTCCGTTCAACTCGATCGCCAAAAGGCGTTGGATTGGTTGCATAAGGGCGCTCAGCCGACGGATACCGTTCGCCGCATTCTTTCGTACAAAGGAGTCCTCTATTTGAAACACTTACTCAGGGGCGTGAAACTAGGGTTATTCGATGACGCAGCCGCCATGGAAAAGTTCCAAAAATGGCATGGCGAGCATGAAATCCAGATGAAGAAAAGACAGGAAGAGAACCGTAAGGCAAGGCCCGCCAGAAGAGGCCCCGGCGGTCCTCCTGTAAGAAGGGTCGAGCGCACGGAACGCCCGGAAAAGAAAAGCGAAGGCGGAGCCGCAACCGCGGAGGCGTGATCAGGATGACTTTAGTGTAAATCTATTATTGTGCAGGAGGCCTGACGGCCTCCTGTTTCTTTAGGACGAATGGAGAATTTCAGAAATATCGGCCGTCTCGTGGCGGTGCACGGTCTGCAGGGTGAGATGGTACTAAAGCATTCGCTCGGAAAGAAGAGCGAGCTCAAGGGATTGAAGACGTTGTTCCTCGAAGAAAAGAAGGACGAACTCCTGCCGTGGTTCATCGAAAGCGCGCGCTCGAAAGCGCCGGACGAGGTCTTCGTCAAGCTGGAAGGTTTGAACACGAAAGAGGCGGCGATGCGGATGGTGCGTAAAGAAGTTTGGGTACGGGAGGCGGATTTTCCGGGGCTCGCGGGGAAATCGGCCCCGATCTCGCTGGTGGGTTTCCGCTTATTCGACGGAACGACGGATCTCGGCGAGATACTGGAGGTCATCGAACAGCCGCACCAGGTGCTGTGCCGGATCGATCTGGGGGGGAAAGAGGCGCTGATCCCGCTGCACGGGGAGACGTTGCGGGGGATCGATCAGCGGGCGCGGAAGGTGCACGTCGAGTTGCCGGATGGGTTGCTGGACGTGTATCGCTAGTTCCCGGATGATGTGAGTGCCCGCCGGCTCCGGTATCGGCACGGAAGGCAAAAATTGCCATAAACAAAGCCATTTCCGCCGGATATGGAATGGCAACGGGGGGTTGCGCTGCGGGGAGTAGCTTGCGCGAAACGCTCAGCCATGAAAAAAATGATGATCGCCGCAGCCGCCGTGTGCCTGTCGGCAGGCGCCGCGACGGCTCAATTCGCCGGTAAGCTGGTCTACCAGGTGGTGCGCCCGTCGGTGGTGCTGACCATGACCTATTACCAAAGCGGGAACAATGTGCACGTCGAAGCCTATTCTATCGACGTCAAGAAGGGTAAACCCGATTCGTCTACGCTTTTCGCGCAGGACACGATCCTCTTCGACCTGTCCAAGGGGACGGAGACGCACCTGCAAAGACAGACGCACTATGCCATTATAACTGCGTACACGTTGACGCTTGCCGCGCAGGCGGGTTATGGAAAGTTCGTTTCGTCCGTGTCAGTGCAGCCAGTAGGTACGGAGACCGTTAACGGCTACCCTTGTACGCATTTCATTGAAAAATACAACGGCGCTAAACCGTTCGGCGCCACTCAGCGGGACATCTGGGTGACGAGTGCACTCGGCAACCCCGGGATCGATGTTATGGGTAGCTATCTTTACTATACGCCCGGCTCCCAGCGTATGCAGGCTTTGATTGCGGCGGGTTGCACCGGGGTGGTCGTCCGCACGAAGATGAGCGGGATCGGGCAGACTACGGTTATGGATCTCGTCAGTGTCGATACAAAAACGCGGCTACCTGCGTCGATGTTCCAGGTGCCGTCCTACTATTCCGTCATCGACAACAGCGGGTATGTCGCGCCCAAGATGGGGGCTAAGGCTGCGCTGTCGCCAACCAAGGCACTGACGCCAAAGCAATAAGGAAGATGCGGGGTTGCGGAGGTGCGCGGGTAGCGGGGCTGCCGGGATGGGGGGTTGCGGGGCTGCCGGGATGGGGGGTTGCGGAGGTGTGTGGGTAGTGGGGTTGCGGGATGCGGACGGCGGTTCGGGCCGGCCATGGAAAAGGCGTATCTTGACCGCAATTCGAGCCGATGCTGCTGCGACGTGGAAAATACGGCCTGGGGCTGCTGGTAGCCGTTGCATTGCCTTTTTGGGGGAAGGGCCAGTTAATGAACGAGCTGACCCAACCGTGGAGCTACAGCGTCAACTATACGTTCGGGCGCGGCATCACCAATCCCGGTGCACCGATCAGCGGGGCGACTTCCGACCTCGCCTACACAACCGAAGCCTGCCCGCTACAGAACCAATATGCCATTTCGAATGCCGTCAACTGCCCGGGGATGCCGGTGCCGCCGTTGAAGCAGGGCGGTTACGAGATGGGCGCCGCTTTTTTTTACGGCTATGCGCAGCAGAGTCAGCAGCCCCCGGGGTATATGATGCTGGCGTCGTATGGCCCTTCGCCCGTTGCGCGCCTGCTGTTCTCCAAAACGGTGACGGGTCTGTGTAGTAATCGCGACTACCTGTTCTGGGCTGCCATACGCAGTCTCATCCAATCGACCTGTATCATACCGGATCTCACCTTCCAGGTGGAGACACTGGCGGGCACGGTTATCCAATCGTGGTCCACGGGCCCGATGGGCCAGGCGGGGGACAGCGCCAAATGGTACATCGGTTTTTATAACCCGATGTTCTACCCGCAGACGCCCTTCTATGGCCAGACGTTCAGATTGCCGGCGGGAATCAGCGATATCGTGCTGAAAATTATAATCCCCCCGGTGGATGCTTACAAGGATTGCAGGGCGGGTTTGGCCATCGACAACATCGAGCTGACTCCCATGGGGCCGGATGTGCTGATCTCCATTCCCGGAAGTTCCAATGGCTATCAGGCAGGCGCCTGCTACCTGGGCAATGTGCCTCTTAGCCTGAACGCACAGGTCCTTTCGAAGTACGCGTTGTTCGGCTCGCCGGATTCGGTCGCTGCAACGTTCGACAACCCGCAGGTGCAATGGCAACAAAGTCTCGATACGGGATTTACCTGGCAGGATATCCCGGGTGAAACCGGGCTATCGATCAGCCATGTCTTCCATCAGCCGGATACCTTTTATGTTCGCGTGCGGGCTGCGGGCGCCGCGGATATCGGGAATCTCTACTGCAATGTGGTGTCTAATATTATCCGGGTCGACGTGGACAGTCTGCCTACCGGCATCGTTTTCAGCAGCAATTCGCCGGTGTGCGAGGACGGAGACCTCATCTTCGATCTCGAGGGGGGTGCAAGGTATATCACGACCGGGCCGAATGGTTATTTCGACGATATCGCGAAGCCGCAGCGTTATCACCCATCGCTGGCCGACAGCGGGTGGTACTACGTCCAGGTGACGTCGTTCGGCGGATGTCCCGTTGTAGACAGTACGCATGTGATCGTTCGCGGCCCAGCCGTGAGGATCGGCGGCGATCAAACCATCTGTTACGGTCAGCCTGCACAGTTGGAGGTCAGCGGCGGAACCGTCTATAGCTGGACACCCATGAGAGGTCTTTCGGATCCGGCGAGCGCGTCGCCCCTGGCCTCGCCGCCGACGACTACGCAATACCAGGTGAAAGTGAGCGACACATCGGGGTGCAGCGCCTATGCAAGCGTGACGGTCCATCTGCGCGACACGTTGCTTGAGGCAGCCTTTACGGCGCCGGACGTGGCCTGTCCCCAGGATATCGTGGCATTCCGCAATGGCAGCAAGGGCAAGCTGACCGCCTTTTCCTGGGATTTCGGGAACGGTTCGTCGAGTACCGATAGTTTCCCGCCCGATCAATCGTACGCGTATGCCAGCGAGCCCGTGAATTACACGGTTCGGCTGGTCGTTACGGATACCTCCGGTTGCATGGACACCGCTACCCATATCGTGAAGTCTGTGAACAACTGTTTCATCGGGGTGCCTTCGGGGTTCACCCCCAACGGAGACGGTCATAACGATTATCTTTATCCCCTGAACGCCTGGAAGGCAAGCGATCTTCATTTCCGCGTTTTTAACCGTAACGGCGAGATGGTTTTCGAGACGGAGGACTGGACGAAGAAGTGGGACGGACGTGCCGGCGGGAAACTGCAACCGCCGGGGGTCTACGTTTGGACACTCGAATATACCGATGAGCATGGCGCGCGAAAAGTGACGAAGGGGACGACGATGCTGATAAGATGACGCATTTTTGGCTCGAGTTCAATGCCGGGTGCCGGCTTATCCATGGACGGCAATTCGGCTGGTGTGATGATCCGCGCGAAGGCGCGTCGGCTGGCGAGGAAGGCGTTCCAGGCAGGCTTGCCGCCGGGATACCCGGCTTCGACCTCGACCTTGACGAAAACCCTGGGCTTGTATTCCAGTTTTTTCGTGGAATCCTGCGCGGATGCGCCCAGGGTGGCCAGAAGTACAAGGGAGCTCAGGGTGGCAGCGGCCAACCCGGGGATACCTGCTCGAACTGCATTTTCCTACTAAAACCGCATCATGGGGCTGGCTATGCCTGTCAACTGACCCGGGCGCCCAGGAATGACCTCGACGGCGGCGTTGACGAAATAGATGAGAAGGGGCATGGGGACGGGATAAGAATGTGAATACTTGCAAGTTTTGGGCGTTTTTTCTATTTTAGGTGGCATGAAAAGACTCCTGTTCCTACTAAGCCTGCCGGTCGCGTTGTCGCTGCGCGCGCAAAACAAATTTTTTGAAGAGCCGATCGGATGGCGTGGAAAAAGCATCGAGCTGCACACCGTTTCGGACAGGGACAAGCAACAAACCTGTCTTTTCCTTTGCAATGGCGACAGTATCCGGGTATTCCTGTTGGATGCGAAAGACTCCGTCGTTCAGCATTGGTATATCAACCGGCTCAAGGAAGAGGAATTTCTGGGTGGATTCATCAAGGGCGGAAAGGCGTATGCATTCCTGCAGCCTTCGGCGGGCATTTCGGACCTGCACGTCTGGATGCTGGATATTGCGGAGGGAATCGGCGACGATTATACGGTGCCATTCGCCATGCGGCACGAGCGTGCGGTGGAGGAGATCAGCGCCGGGGATCATTTCCTTTTCATGACGGCCAATAAGAAGGCTTCGCAATTCGCGATCTATGATTTCGGCGAAAACAAGACCTGTGATACGCTGCATTACCAGTTCGAGAATGGGATCTGGAAGGCGCTGACCACTTATGATGGCGGTTTTGGACGCGATATGGCCGTACTGAAAGTGGACCCTGACGAAAAGATGAGCCCGGATATGGCGCAAGTCCCCAACAAACTGTACTGGATGCGGGATACGTTGTTCCTGTTGATGAACAAATACCAGCGGGGCGTGACGGCGATCTTCAGCTTTGACATGCGGGGGAAGAAAGTGGATTTCCGGAAGATCACGCACAACAACGCGCAGACGTTCGACGCGGTAGAGCACGCGTATGTCGACAATTCGATGCTGCTCGGCGACAAGCTCTATTTTGTGTCGGCCGAGGACAACAAGCTGGACGTCCAGGTAAGAGATTTTTATCACGGCAACTTGCTGAAGGAGTATACCGCGGGCAGGGATGACGAGATCAATTTCAAGAATACCCCGATCATCCAGGAGGGCAGCTTTTACCATCCCGGCGCGCGGGAGCTGGCCAAGACGCGCCAGCTATTGCGGAAGATGTTAAGCGGGAATGCGGTCCTGCTTGCTACCCCGGAGGACAGCGGCCGGGTCTGTCTGACCATCGGGGCGTGGCAGCAAATGCAGCGCAGCGGAGGGTTCGGGATGGGCCCCATGATGCCCGGCGCACCCATGTTCACGTCGCCGGGGATCTTTTTCCGCAGTACGACCGTGCGGTCTTCGCGTTTCAAGATGCTGATGGATTCGGCCAGCCTCCAACACATTGCGGGCGATATGCCGGCCGATATCGGCGACAGGATAGAAGAATACACCACCGGCGTCAGTATTCCTCCCCAGGGAGAAACTTTATTCCGCAATGCCGGGAACTATATCTACGCCTACTACAACAGGGATGAGCATAAGATCATGCTGACCAGGTTCTGAACGGGTGACGCCGGGCGCGCGGCTTCCCCACTAAAGAAATTAGTATCTTTGGCCTGTGCCGGCGCCTCAGCGTTATATCGCCCATTTCGACCTGGATGCTTTTTTTGTAAGCGTCGAATGTCTCAACGACCCCTCGCTGAAGGGCAAGCCTTTGCTCGTCGGCGGTCATAGCGATCGCGGGGTGGTAGCGGCCTGCAGCTACGAAGCGCGGAAATACGGCATTCATTCGGCGATGCCGATGCGGACGGCTTTGCGGCTTTGCCCGCATGCGACGGTGGTCGGAAATGCGCGGGGAGAATACAGCAAATATTCGCGATGGGTGACGGAGATCATCGCGGCTAAAGCGCCGCTTTTCGAAAAGGCTTCGATCGACGAGTTCTACCTCGACCTCACGGGGATGGACCGGTTTTACGACCCGTACGAATGGACGATCGCGCTGCGAGAGGAGATCATTTCGGCCACGAAATTGCCCATCTCTTTTGCGCTTGCCTCGAATAAGATGGTTTCGAAGATCGCCACACAGGAGGCCAAACCTAACGGTTATATATACGTTCCACCGGGGATGGAACAGGAATTCCTGGCGCCACTGAAGGTCAACAAGATACCCGGTGTCGGGGAGCAGACCTGGCAGGTTATGCAGGAACTGGGGATCCTCACGATCCGGGATCTGAGCGAGCAGCCTGTCGAACTGCTGGAACGGCGGTTTGGAAAATACGGGACGGATCTCTGGCACAAGGCGCGCGGCCAGCATGACAGCGAAGTCGTGCCGTATCACGAGGCTAAGTCGATCTCGACGGAGAATACGTTCGAAGAGAACAAGACAGATATGGATTTCCTGATGGCCGAGCTGGTGCGAATGACCGAGCGGGTGGCGTACGAGCTGCGGCAGGACAATAAGACCGCGGGTTGTGTGGCGGTGAAGATACGCTACCCCGATTTCGAGACGACGTCGCGGCAGACGACGATCCCTTATACCTTTTATGATGATGAATTGATCGTGCAGGTGAAGGAGTTGTTCCATAAGCTGTACCGTCGCGGCCAGCCGATACGGCTGTTGGGTGTGCGGCTTAGCGAATTGACGTCGGAGGCTATCCAGACGAACCTCTTCGAGAATACGCAGCGGAAGACGGAATTGTATAAGGCGATCGACGATGTGAAGGGCAGGTTTGGGAAGGATGCGGTGGTAAAGGCCGGCGGGCAAAAAGGGGAGGGGGACCGGTCTGTCGGCAAAGCGACGTCGCGGTTTTTGCGGCGGTCGGGAGAAAAAGAAGAGTAGGTGGCGATAGGGGAATGGTGGTCGAGGGTTGGGCGGGGCGCCCATTAGCGCGAAGCTCCGCGACCAACCGGCAACGCCTGAATGCCTTCGGGCAGCAACGCGGCTATCTTACGCGTCGCGATAGCGACCTGGTTGCGGACGGTCAATACGGAGATGTGCAGGACTTCGGCCACTTCCTTGTACCGCATTCCCTCTTCCCGGACGAGTTGGAAGATTATCCGGCACTGGGGCGGCAACTGCCGGATGGCCTGCCTGATCTTTTCTACGGCCTCCGCCGAGATGCACAATGTCTCAGGATCTTCGATCGTGATCAGGACCTCGGGGTCGGCATCCTCCAGGCTTAAAACGACCTTTTTGTAGTGGCGGGTGAGATAATTGCAGGAAAAATTGCGCGCGATCATGAAGAGATAGACCTTTAGATTCCCGATCTCTGCGAGCCGGCCCCTGATCAGCCATACCTTGATAAAGACGTCCGAAACGATCTCTTCGGCAGCCTCACGCGACTTGACGAATGCGTAGGAAAAACGTTGCAACCCATCGGCCAGCATCGTATAAAGCTGTTCGTAGGCCTTCATGTCCTCATACAAAGCAATCTTCTCCTGCAGTTGGCGTATTTGGTCCGCTTGTGAAAGCATACAGCAATTTACTGCAAAAATTACGCCTTTGACATCGATGATTTTATTTATCGTACCTTTGCCGCTTCACCATTACTGTTGTAAAACAGCAAGACAAATGAAGCGGAAAACCGACAATTTCAGCAAGTTCTATAATAAAAAGAACAACGCGGCCATCAAGGAAGCGTTCCGGCAGGAAAAGAAGGCTGCCAAAAAAGAACGAAAGGAATCCATCGACCGGTATTATGAGGAGCGTCGCAAGAGTCATAATAGCAGCGCAAAAGCAAGACCTGCCGCGGGCGCGATCGCAAAAGCAAAAGCTGCACCCGGCGCAAAAGCTGCACCCGCCGCCGCAAAAGCAAGACCTGCCGCCGGCGCGACGGCAAAAGCTGCACCCGGGGCAAAAGCTGCACCTGCCGCCGCTGGACCCGCCTTCGAGCAGCTTCCCTTGAACAAATACATCGCGCACGCGGGCATTTGCTCCCGGCGTGATGCCGCCGGTCTCGTCCGCGATGGAAAAGTCACCGTAAACGGCAAACTCGTCACTGAGCCCGGCACAAAGGTCGTCCCCAGCGACACCGTCAAGGTCAATGGCAAAAAGATCACCATCTCGCACAACTTCGTTTATATTCTTTTGAACAAACCAAAGGATTATATTACGACCGCGGACGACCCGCAGGGCCGCAGGACCGTCCTCGACCTCATCCGCCGCGCGACGACCGAACGCGTCTTTCCGGTAGGTCGTCTCGACCGCAACACTTCCGGGGTGCTTTTGCTGACCAACGATGGCGATCTCGCGCAAAAACTCGCCCATCCTTCGCACGAGATCAAGAAAGTGTACCACGTCGCCCTCGACAAACCGCTCACGCATGCCGATTTTGATAAGATAGCTGCCGGGAGGGTCGTCCTCGAAGACGGCGCCGCGCAAGTCGACGCGATTGCCTTCGCCGATGCCAAAGACAAGACGCAGATTGGCCTGGAGATCCACAGCGGCCGCAACCGTATCGTCCGCCGCATATTCGAACACCTCGGTTACGATGTCCGGGGCCTCGACCGCGTGATGTATGCCGGCCTTACCAAGAAGAATGTCCAGCGTGGCAAATGGCGGCTGCTTACGGAAAAAGAGGTCCGCGTGCTGAAATACCTCAACTCCTCGATCAAAGGCTCTTCGGCCCGCGCCCCGAAACAACCTCATCCCAAATCTTCCCGACCCGATTGATCATGCACCGCCCGAACATCCTTTTCGAAAACGAGCATTTCGTCGTCATTGACAAACCCGCCGGCCTCCTCAGCGTACCCGACCGCGAAGGCCGCGAGGCTTCGCTCAAGTCGATCCTCCGCGAACGCTATGGCGCAATCTTTGTCGTCCATCGCCTCGACCGGGATACCAGCGGCGTCATCGTTTTCGCCAAGGACGAAGCCACGCAGAAATACCTATCGGGCATCTTCGAACAACGCGACGTCGAAAAGCGCTACCAGGGACTCGTCCGGGGCGTCCTTCCGCAGTCAAAGGGGAGCATCGACCTGCCGATCATGGAACATCCCGGCAAACCCGGTGTCATGGTGACCAACCGCCGCGGGAAACAGGCGCTCACCGACTACGAGGTACTCGAGGACTTGAACCTGTATTCCTTCGTGCAGTGGAGCATCCATACCGGCCGCACTCACCAGATCCGCGTGCACATGCAGGCGCTCGGTCATCCCATCGTCTGCGACGAACTCTACGGCGACGGCCGCCCGGTCTTCCTCTCGTCGATCAAACGTAACTACAAACTATCCAAATCCGAAGAAGAAGAGCGACCCATCCTCTCCCGTCTTGCACTCCACTCGCACACGCTCGCCTTCCGTGACGCGGCCGGCACGTCTTATCGATTCGAAGCGCCATTGCCCAAAGACATGCGCGCGTTGCTCCAACAGTTGCGCAAACATACCGGCTGACGAACATCAAAGGGTATTTCCGTGGCAGACCTGCTCGCACGCACAGAGCAGCCATCCGGGCAGACGCCGCCGGTTAGAATTTCGCGAGCCACTCCGCAGTCGCCCGGGCGAGCAACGCGACAACATCCCTCTTTCCTGCCCGGAATCCGTGGTCGGCCCCCTCGATCTTTACCAATCTCGTTTTCCGCAGCGATGAACACACCTTATAGATGAGGTCCCAGGGCGCCAGTTCATCCCTCGTCCCTTGCAGGAAAAGCATCGGTACGGTAATATCTTTTAGATGCGCAGCCCTGTCCGTCGACGGTTTTCCCGGCGCATGCAGCGGAAAGCCATAAAACACCATCCCCTTTACACCGGGCCGCGCGTGCGCTGCCAGGTACTGTGAAGACATCCGCCCCCCGAAGGATTTGCCAGCCACATACAGCGGAAGCGAAGGATACGCTTCATGCGCGTGACTGATAGCGGCCGCGACCGTCTGGTGCGCCACCGCGGGCTTATCGGGCCGCCCCTTCTTTCCCTCCATAAAAGGGAAATTAAATCGCAGGGTGCCGATCCGCGCCCCGGCCAGCGCTGTCGCCAGCTCTACCAAAAAAGAATGTTGCATGCCCGCGCCGGCGCCATGCGCCAGCGTCATAAGATAACGGCAATCTTCCGGAAGGATGTATTCGCCGGACACTACGCCGATCTCCGGCGACACCTGCAGTTGAACGGACCTTTTTTTCACTGATTTAGCATTTGATCAGAATAGTATTAGACGAAAACCATGACCAAGTTTACAAAATATTTCTTAGGGTACAGATTCCGGGAAGAAATGGGCGTTCCCTGCGCTGGTCATCGTACCGCTGCTCTTCCTGTTTTGTGTCCCACGGTTGCTATCGACCAACATCAAATTGTTAAAATTCGCACAGCTTGCAGCAAAAACAAGCAAGCGGGCCAGCCGGATCGGCTATACATTTAGCTAAATAATTGGCATATGTCTTTTGATCGATTCCGGTCGGCGGTAACGAGTCGCCGACTGCCAGCCATCGCGCTGGTCCTGGCTCTCGCCCTGCCGGGCTCCGGCTCTGCCCAGATGGTGTGGAACCAGGATGGCAACAGCTATACCACCGTAGAGGACAATGCCATCGTCGAAATTACGCTCCCGGCGATGACAAAGTCGACGCTGGTCTCCGCCGAACAGCTGGCCCCGCTGGGGTTGCCCACACGTGAACCTTCGCAGGCAACGCGGTTCCGTGGACGGGGAGGCGCTCTATCCTACGAATTCTCTGACGATCA
>DASZYU010000302.1:0-9011 GCA_035545215.1 Puia sp. | reverse complement strand
ATGTGCTGATCCACGCGATCTGCGATGCCCTGCTCGGGGCGCTCGCGCTTGGGGATATCGGGCAACATTTCCCCAATACGGACGCGGCATACAAGGACATTGACAGCAAGATCCTGTTGAAGAAAACCTACGAGCTGGTTCGCGGCAAGGGTTGGCGTGTCGTGAATGTCGACAGTACGGTCTGTCTCGAGGCGCCGAAGATCATGAAGTATGCCGTGGTGATGCGGGAGACGATGGCCAGGATCCTGGAGGTCACGCCGGGAGATATTTCGATAAAGGCGACGACGACGGAGCGGATGGGTTTTGCCGGAAGGGGTGAAGGGCTTGTGGCGTATGCGACTGTCCTGGTGGAAACGGATTGAGCGATGCCAAGCCAACCGGGCCGCCGGTCCTGTGGCGGAAGGCCAATCATTAGGAGTTTGCGCCGAGGGCCGAAATTTGCTGGCCGGTACGAAGGCGCAAACCTTATATTTGCGGCATGTCAATAAAGGTCAGGATCATCAATCAATCTTCCAATCCCCTACCCGAATATGCCACGGCCGGGTCGGCGGGTATGGACCTTCGGGCGAATGTCGCGACGCCGGTGGTGCTACGTCCTTTCGAGCGGGCGCTGGTCCCGACCGGGCTTTTTATCGAGCTGCCCGTGGGCTACGAGGCGCAGGTGCGGCCCCGCAGCGGTCTGGCGCTCAAACACGGCATCACCTGTCTCAATTCCCCGGGCACGATCGATTCGGACTACCGCGGCGAACTGAAGGTCATCCTCATCAATCTCTCGCAGGAGGAACAGACGTTGCATCATGGAGACCGTATCGCGCAGATGGTGGTCAGCCCGGTCGTGCAGGCGAGCTGGGAGGAAGTGGAAACAATCAGCGTAACCGCGCGTGCTGACGGCGGATTCGGACATACCGGCAAAATATGAGTCTACATAAATTTTTCGTGTTTGCAGTGGTTGCGGCCGCCGTCGTTGTGACGGCGGCCGCTGTTGCAGGCTGTCGTTCCGCAAAGAAGATACAAAAGGTCATGGCGACCCCGGCGTCCCCGCGCGCGGATACTACCGGCGCCGCCGCGAAGGCCGCGACCGAACCGGTGCGGGATCTGCACGCCGACTCGATGCAGGTGATCCGTCAGGCCGTGAGTGGTCTGGCCAGGAACCACATCGATTTCCGGACGTTTTCGGGTCATGTCCACGTGCATTACCAGGGCAGCGATGGAAAGGACTATGAATTCAACGCCGTGATCCATATTAAAAAGGACAGCATCATCTGGGCTTCGATCACCGCGGTGTTCGGCATCGAGGGGTTCCGGCTGGAGGTCACCCCCGACAGCGTCAAGATCCTCGAGCGCGGCAAGAAGATCGTACGGCTGCGGAGCGTGAGTTATCTGCAGGACCAGGTCCACCTGCCGGTCAGTTTTCACACGCTGCAAGACCTGCTGATCGGCAATCCTATCTTCCTGGATACGTCGAATATCCTTTACTACCGGTCGGAGAAGAAAGGGCTGACGTTGTTTTCCGTCGGACCCGTGTTTTCGAATTTAATGACGCTGAACCCGGATTTTACGCCGCAGCACAGCAAGCTGGATGATACCGACCCGTTGCGGGCCCGGACTGGCGATATGACTTACGGAGATTACAATTATGGGGGAGGGATCCCTTTTTCAGCTTATCGAAAAGTATCCGTGGCCGAGAGATCGAAGGTGGACATCGAGATCGGGTACAAGCAGTTCAAGTTTAACGAACCTTTAAGCTATCCTTTTTCGATACCGAAAAATTATAAGCGTCGATAAGCGTTATAAAGAGGGTCGGGGCCGGGCGCCGACAGTCAATCATTAACCATCGAAATTCAGGGTCATGCTCAAAAGACATCTCTCACCGGCGGTTGGACGCGCCGGTGGTCGGAAAGGTAAGCTCATCTTCCTGGTCATGCTGATGCTGGCCGTCGGCGGGCGCCTCCTGGCGCAACAGCCGCAGACGAAGGCCGATCTGGAGAGAGAACGCGCGGCCATCCAAAAAGAGATAGAAGACGTCAAACGCACACTCGATGAGACGCATAAGAACAAACGTCAGACCCTGGGAGAGCTGGCCCTCCTGCAGCGGCGGCTGAGGCTGCGCGAATCCGCGATCCGGAACATGAACGCCCAGATCAATGCGATCCAAGGGGACATGAACGAGTCCTGGAGAGAGATCATCAAGCTGCGGGCGGAACTGGATACGCTCCGTGTCCAGTATGCGCAAAGCATCGTGTTCGCGTATAAGAACCGCAGCAGCTATGACTTCCTCAACTTCATTTTTTCGGCCACCAGCTTTAACGACGCTTTGCGGAGGATCCAGTACCTGAAGTCCTACCGGGCTTACCGGGAGGAGCGGGCGGAGAACATCCGCCGGACGCAACAGCTGTTGCAGGACAAGATCGACGGGTTGAAGGTGACGCGGGTCGAAAAGGAGGAGGCGATCAAAAAGCAGAGCAAGGAGCGATCGATGCTCGAGGATGAGAAGCGCGAGAAAGATGCGGTCGTCTCGCAATTGCAATCGCGCGAAAAGGAGCTAAGGAAGGAGATGGTCGCTAAACAGAAGCAGGACCAGAAGCTGGCTTCGGCGATCTCGGCTGTCATCCGCCGCGCTACCGCCGCGGCCGCGAAGGAAAATGCCCGGAAGAATGCGGAGGCTGCGGCTGCCGCAAAGAACGGGCGTGAGGAAGAGGTGGCGCCGGCCACGTTGAATACGGTGCGGTCGGGTTCAAAGACGGTTTTCAGCGACGATGCGGACGTACATCTGACCGGCGACTTCGAACGGAACAAAGGGCGTCTGCCCTGGCCGGTATCGGGTACGATCTCGATGGCTTTCGGACCGCATGAATATATCAGGGGCATCATTCACAATAATCTTGGTGTAACGATCGATGTGCAGGCCGGTGCAGCCGTGAAGGCAGTATTCTCCGGTGAGGTGCAAGCAATTTTCAATGTCGGCGACGTGGAAGCGGTAATGGTCAGGCACGGTCGATATTTCACTACTTACAGTAATCTTTCGACGGTCTCGGTCACGAAGGGCGAGCATATTACGACGAGCCAAATCCTCGGAAGGGTAGGCGATGTCGGGCAGCTGGAGTTTGCCGTTTCGAATGAGAAGGGGACGATGCTGGACCCGGAGAAATGGTTGAAGCGATAAGAGAGGCCGGGTAGGCGCGGTGGCGCGGTGAAGGGTAGGCGCGGTGGCGCGGTGACGGGTGGGCGCGGTTGCAGGCAGCGCCGTGGGGGACCCTGGGGTCTATTGAAAATCAACAGCATACGTCAAGAATTATCGAGGAAAGCGCATTCGGGGACAATTTCCGTCCCCCGGGGGTCGTTTAAGAGGTAACCCTTAGAACCGCCGTGGCCGGACCCTATCATTAATAGGTGTAGCGCGGGGCGGACTGGGAGCTAAAATTCAATTCCTATCTATGCGCGCAAACTTCTTTTACCGGAGCAGGCCCGGCATGTCCGGCTTGTTCGTCGTCCTCTGGCGGACACTTTGCTTTTCTTCCATCATCCTTTTTATTTTTCTTTTCGACGACATGCCCGGCATTTCGGTGATGGCCATTTTCGGCTTTTTTGCCAGCCTGGTCGCTATCAGCCGCGGCAGTATTTCGGTTGCGGAGGACCGTTTTATCGTCGAGAACCGACGGCTTATCCCCGGTCTTGCGGATCATGAGGAGATGCCGTTCGGCGATATCGCGGAGATCGAGGCTCGGCTGTCGTTCTTCCGTCAGCATCTTCGGATCACTTACGAAGACGGCACGGTGAGTGCTGTCTCGCTATTCATGGACCGCGCGATGGTGGGCGAGGCGCTGCAGTGCATCCGCAAGCAGTCGTCTATCCGCGTGGAGTTCGTGGGTCCGGAAGTTTTCCAAAAAATGATCGAGCCCCAGGTCGGGCAAGAGGCTGCGGGTGCGTCGAGCTGAGGTGACGGCGGGGGCGATCGCCGGATGGGAGTGTGTTGCGCGGTTTGCAGAGGCCGGGGGCGATCGCCGGATGGCGGTTAATTGCGCGGTTTGTAGAGGCCGGGGGCGATCGCCGGATGGGAGTGTGTTGCTATTTCGCGCAGAAAATACAAGCGAAAATCAAGTTGTTGATAGCCAATGAGTTAATTTTTGCATGTAAAAACGTTGCCTGATCCGGGGCGGTCGAGAGGGGCGGGCACCGGCGGCTAGCTGACCGGCGAAAGCGCCAGGAAGCGGTTGTAGAGCGCCTCGTATTGCGGCACGATGCGGTGGATGTCGAAGTTCTTCGCATGTGCGGCGGCGTTGGCCTTGAACTTTTTCAGTGTTTCATCATCGCCGAGGATCTCGATGGCGTGATCGCTCATGCTTCGGATGTCCCCGATGTCATCGAGGAAACCCGTCTCCCCCTGTATCGCAATTTCGGGCAGACCGCCCGCATTGGTCGATATGACCGGAACTCCGGCCGCCATCGCTTCGAGAGCGGCCAATCCAAAGCTTTCATATTCCGACGTCAGGAGGAAGAGATCGGCCACGGCCAGGATATCCTCCATCTGTTCCTGCTTGCCTACGAATCGGGCGTCGTCGCAGATGCCCAGTTCGCGACAGAGGCTTTCTGCGCCCGAGCGCTCGGGGCCGTCTCCTACAAACAGCAGCTTGCTGGGGATTTTCCGGCGGACAATCTCGAAGATGCGGACGATGTCCTGAACCCGCTTGACCTTACGAAAATTGGATGCGTGGAGCAGGATGCGTTCCCCGTTGGGAGCGATGACCCGGCGGAAGGCGTCGATCGGTTTGCGGTGGAAGCGGTGCGTGTCGACGAAGTTATGGATGACGCGGATGTCTTTTTCGATCGAAAAATTGCGGAACGTTTCGTCTCTGAGATTGTACGAGACGGCGGTGATGGCGTCGCTCTGGTTGATCGAGAACGCTACCACGGGTGCAAAGGTCTTGTCGCGGCCGACGAGGGTGATATCGGTCCCGTGCAGCGTGGTGATCACGGGGATATAACGGCCCTGGGCTTCGACGATCTTTTTGGCCATGTAGGCTGCGCTTGCGTGCGGAATGGCGTAATGGACATGCAGCAGATCGAGCCGCTGGTTATTGATGACGTCGACCATGGTGCTGGCCAGCGCGGTCTCGTAGGGCGGATAATCGAAGAGCGGATAGGTGGTGACCCGCACCTCGTGGTAGAAGATGTTCGCGTTGAACTCGTTCAGCCGCACGGGTTGCTGGTACGTGATAAAGTGGACCTGATGACCTTTATCCGCCAGGGCTTTGCCGAGTTCGGTAGCGAGAACGCCGCTGCCGCCAAATGTGGGATAACAAACGATGCCTATACGCATGTGCCGGAGATTTCTGGTTAATAAAGGTACACGGCGGGAAGGTGCAGAGAAAGGATATTTTTGTGGGCGGCATCCCCTGCAATTCCTACCTTTAGCGGAAATTAACACTTATGGGCCCTAAATTGTTGAAAGGCAGTCTCCTATTATTTTTTTTGATCATGACTGGAAAGGGCTTTGCGCAGTCAACCGAGGACTCCATGATGATCCGGCGGATTGCGGATACGGTCCTGACAGACGGCAAGACATATGGGAACCTGAAGGTGTTGACGAAGAAGGTCGGGGCACGCTTATCGGGGAGCCCGGGTTTTTATAAAGGCGAGAAATGGGGCCAGGCCGCGCTGGAGGATGCGGGGGCCGATAAGGTCTGGTTACAGGAATGTATGGTGCCGCATTGGGTACGAGGGGGGAAGGATGAGGCGAGGCTTGTTTTGAATCATCCGACGAGTGGATCCGGAGGGCAGGCGGGAATGCCTCGCAGGTATTTCGATATCAGCCCTACAACGCTGGACATCCTGGAACTAGGCAATTCGATAGGAACGGGTCCGAAAGGAATCACGGCGCCGGTGATGCTGGTGCACGATTTCGATGAGTTGGAGCGGCGGAAGGACGAGGTGAAGGGCAAGATCGTTTTTTACAACTATAAGTTCAATCCTTTCTTTATCGAGACGTTTGCCGCGTATGGGGACGCGGTCCGATACCGTGGGGCCGGGGCGAGCCGGGCAGCAAAATATGGCGCGGTGGCGGTGCTGGTGCGGTCGATGAGCTCGTCGGTCGACAATAACCCGCACACGGGGGCGCAAAATTACAACGATTCTTTTCCGAAGATACCGGCGGCGGCGGTGGGATTGCGGGATGCCGATAAGCTGGCCGCCATTTTGGAACACGGTTTAGCGGTGAACGTGTATATGCGTACGTTGGCGCGGATGCTGCCCGACACGGTAGCGCACAATGTGATCGGTGAATTGAGAGGCAGCGAGTTCCCTGATCAATACATTACAGTGGGCGGACACCTGGATTCATGGGATCCGGCCGAGGGTGCGATGGACGACGGCACGGGGCTGGTACAGTCGATCGAAGTATTGCGCGTGCTGAAAGCGGTGGGTTATCGTCCGCGGCATACCATTCGCGTGGTGCTGTTCGCCAATGAGGAGAACGGTGGTCGTGGCGGACGGAAATATGCGGAGGCGGCAAAGGAGGCGGGCGAGAAACACCTGCTCGGGCTGGAAAGCGATAACGGCGGATTCACGCCGCGGGCGTTCACGTTGTCGTTGCCCGAAGAAAAGCTGGCGGCGCTGAAGCCCTGGGTCGAGTTGCTCCGGCCATACGGCATCTCGGAGATCGAGCGGGGCGGAGGCGGTTCGGATGTCAACCCCATGCAGCGGGTGTTGGGTTCGGTCGTCGGAGAGTACCGGCCGGATTCGCAGCGGTATTTCGACTATCACCATTCGCGCGGAGATGTGCTGGAGGTAGTGAACAAGCGCGAGTTGGAACTGGGGGCCCTGGACATGGCGGCGCTGGTGTATCTCGTCGATAAGTATGGGTTATAACTCCTGATATGAAAAAATTTGCGGGGATATTCGTGGGGGTGCTCGTAGCCGGGTTCGTCGTATTTGTCGGCATCCGGTATTTCAGCGTTTTCGAGGACGGTTACCGCGCGGGAACGCTCAATTACGTCGTGCGAAAAGGATATATCTGGAAGACGTATGAGGGCGAGCTGATCCAGACGGGCATCAAGAGCAAGACACCGGGCGTGATACAAAGCAATCAGTTCGATTTCAGCATCGACGATCCGGCCATTGCACAGCGACTGGAACTGGCCAGCGGGAAGGAAGTGAACCTGCATTACAAACGCTATTTCGGTACCCTACCCTGGAGGGGGTACAACAAATACATCGTCGACAGCATCGTTTCGATCGAAGGAAAATAATCCGCATTCGCAACGGCTAGGTGGTGGGGCGATGCCGGGTGTGGTCGGCGATGGTAGAGATGGTGCGATGGTGTCGGGCGTGGTGGGGCGATGCCGGGTGTGGTCGGCGATGGTAGAGATGGTGCGGTCAGGCCAGGAGCAGGAAGATGGTGGGTTGTTTGTGGAGATCGGGGAGGCCGGTGGCGGCGGCGGGTGCGGCGGCGGGTGCGGCGGGTGCGTGTGCGGCGGCGCCTGATTTTTTCCATTCGGAGATGGGTAGTGTACGGATATACTCGGCGGGGCCGGTGAGATTGGCCGCGATGCAGAGGCGGGTGGTTGGGCGGCAGGTGTGGAGGATCGCGGCAAGGAGCTGGTTGTTGCGATAGGGCGTTTCGATAAAGAGCTGGGTCGCGTGGTAGCGTTGGGAGTCCGCCTCGAGGTCTTTGAGCGCCTTTGCACGCCCGGCATTGTCGACGGGGAGATAGCCGACGAACCGGAATTGCTGGCCGTTGAGCCCGCTTGCCATGAGGGCGAGCAGGATCGAGCTGGGTCCTACGAGGGGCCGGACGGTAGCGCCGGATTGGTGCGCCAGTTCGGTCAGGATCTGCCCGGGGTCGGCGATTCCCGGGCAGCCGGCTTCGCTGATAATGCCGATGGTCGCGCCGCGTGACAGCGCGGCGCGGAAGGGGGAGAGGACCTCGGGCTCCGCCTTGTGGATGGTGTGCCATTCATAATTATCAATGACCATCTGGGGCCACAGGACTTTGAGAAAGCGGCGGGCGCTGCGTTCGTTCTCCACGAAAAATACCTGACAGGCTTTCACCGCGTCGAGGAGATAGGCGGGCAGGGGTGCTGTGACCTGCTCTTCGAGCCAACAAGGGATGAGGTAGAGGGTGCCGGGCATCGTTTCTTATTCGACATTCTGGTGATAGAGACTAATGTTCGCCGCGATGACGGCGTAGGCGGGGGCGAGTACCCATCCAAGTAGCGGGATCAGGTGCATGCCGTAAAAGATGATGCCGTTGCCGATGGCGAGGCCTTTATGGCGGCTGATGTAGGAGAGGCTGGCGGACTGCGACAGCTGGTGCCGCTGGCAACTGTAGTCGAGCATGGAGAACCCATAGTAGTAGCATTCCACGAAGGTGGAAATGACGGGCGTGATCCAACCGATCAGCGGGATGAAGGAGAGGATGAGGATCGATACGATGTAAACGGTTTGCCAAACCGCGTTGCGGAGGGCGACCCGGATGCCGCGGCGCGTGTCGAGCAGGAGTTGTCTGCGGTCGAGCAGGAAGCCGTCTGTACGGCCTTTGATGAGCGATTCGGTCAGCTGGCTCAGGTAGGCAAACAACGGTGCGCCGATGACGAGAAAAAAATATTTGAAGAGCGAGAAATAGAAGAAGACCAGGACGAGGTGGACCATGATGCTGCCCAGGATGAACAGGAAGCTGAGGCCCGGGCTATGCTGGTGCTGAAGGAAGCGTTCGATGCCGATGAAACGGCTGAGCGCGGCGACGGCGGTCGTGGCGGATGCCCAGAAAAAATAGGTGCCGATGCAGAACAGGATCGTATAGAGGATGCCGGGGATCAGGATCCATTTCCAGATGCGGTGTTTGGAAATGAACTGGTGGGCTTTCAGATAAGATTGGAAGGCTATGATGATTTCTTTCAGCAATGGCAATTATCTTTGGTACTGGAGCCTCCGGTGGCAGCCGCAAGGTCATAGGATGCGGGTCCGCCGGCGGACATTAGTGTTCAAACCTACGGATAAATGGTGAAACTCGGAAG
>DASZYU010000301.1:0-11485 GCA_035545215.1 Puia sp. | reverse complement strand
TATCTGATGACCCGGACTACCTGGACGACAATACCACGGATATTTCGTGGGAAGGAAAGGAGCCGAACCGGCTGCTCGAGGCCGCACAGGCGGAAGTGACCCCGGGTTTCGTGCAAACCATGAAACTTTCCCTCATCGGGGGTCGGGATTTTTCAAACAACTACCCTTCGGATACTGCCTCGTTCCTTATCAATGAAACTGCAGCACGGGAAATTGGTTCTCGGAATCCGATTGGCCGAACGCTGACGATGTGGGGACGGAAGGGACGGATCATCGGTGTTCTAAAGGATTTTAATTTCAAGCCTGTGCGCGAACGAATAATACCGCTCGTACTTTTCACCTTTTTTCATCCCAGACCATACGGCACCATTCTTGTCCGGACCAGGGCTGGAAAAACCAGGCAGGCGCTTTCCATTCTCCAATCGCTTTGCCGCCAAACGAATCCAGGTTTTCCATTCACTTACCAATTCTCGGCTGAAAGCTACTTGCGTTCCTACCAAAACGAGCAGGTTGTCCGCAACCTGGCCGACATTTTCTCTTTGCTGGCGACGATCGTGTCCTGCCTTGGATTGTTTGGCCTCGCATCGTTCACAACCGAACAGCGAACAAAGGAGATTGGTATTCGCAAAGTATTGGGAGCGAGCACTCAAACGCTGTTCCTGTTGGTATCGCGGGAGTTCCTGCTGTTAGTGGGAATAGCGCTGATGATTGCCGCTCCCCTGGCGTGGTACCTGATGACAGGCTGGCTCGGGAATTATGCTTACCGCACCTCTCTTGCATGGTGGATATTTCCATTTGCAGGCGGGATCGCATTTTTCATCACCGTATTGACAGTTGGATTCCAGTCAGCGAAGGTGGCGATCGTCAATCCGGTGAAATGCCTACGCTCGGAGTGATCCAAATGATTTCTTCCATGTTTAGTGGTCTCCCAAGGCTATAAACAAAAAGACCACCTCATAAGAGATGGCCGTCATATTTTCGTGCGATGAAAGCTTCGTGCCGCGTAGGAGATCGAATTCCACCCTCGGTTTTGTCAAGATTTTTGTGTTGGTAATCAATGTTTTATATTTCGTGATTTGCAATTTTGATGAGTGCTTGGCGCCGAGGTCCCGCAGATATTCAGCATAGGCCTGGAACGACGTATGCCCTGTCACCTGCATGATGTCCGAATCGCGAGCCCCGTCCTGTTTGAGGTGGATTACACGGGTATGTTTGAAAGAATAAGGCGTATGATCTGATGAAAGCCCTGCTTTTTTTCTGATCTTGGCAAACCGGGCCGAGATCATGTTATTGGGAAATGGCGTCGCCGAGGGGGTGTTTTCCCGAACGAATTTGATGCGATCTCCTTTGCCCACCACATAATAATTCTCAGGGTACCGGGTCCGGATATTCGTTAGGTCTTCCGTCAACTCATCAGGGATTGGGATATACCGATCGGCGTCCGTCTTGGCCTCTTCCGCCTGGATTAGCACTTGTTTTCGGTCAAGGAAAATATTGCCGACTCGAAAATGCTTCAGTTCTTTTTCTGCACGAATGCATAGATAATAGATCAGCCTGGTCGCAAAATAGGTCAGCGGGTCTTCTTCCTTTTGCAGAAAAGTAAATAGAGTGGATAAAGCCGTCTTATTGTTGTTGAAGGTGCGGTTGCTCCAGGCGAATTCTTCGGAGGCCTGTCGCAGCGCCGCCTTGATATGATCGCGGGTGATGTTTTTGACGGGACCGTGCTGCAGGTTCGCTTTGGTCAGATAGGCTGTTAGCACTTCGATTGCACGCCGGAGCTTGGTCAATGTGGCTGGTTCGAGCCCGCGTTGTTCCCATTCCTGGATGAAATAATTCGATGCCTCGATATAAGTCCAGACCTTGTCGGGGTCTTTGGCCATCGTCTGCTGAAATTCGAGAAATGCTTTCTTCTCGTATTCGAACGGGTTGAACCCCTGCTCCAGCGCGAACCGGACGGCCTTTAGCAGCAGCTCGGCGTATTCGTCGGTCTTGTAGCGATTGATGTCCTCGAATACCGGGAATCCCTTCCATCGGGCGCCTTTATAACGTGGCCACAGCTCCTCGGGGATGCGGAACTGATACTCTATCCACCAGCGCTTTCCTTTGTAAAGCTTAGGCGGCTTCCAGTTGACAAAGTTGCCCAAAATTTGGTCACTGTTTTGGTCACTGTAATTTTTTAAAAAGGAAAACGGCTTGATCTTCAAGCCGTTTTTTGTACCGCGTAGGGGAATCGAACCCCTCATTCCTCCGTGAAAGGGAGGCGTCTTAACCGATTGACCAACGCGGCGTTCAGTTAAACCGTTTCACCGGTTTTCCTCGAAAGGAGTGCAAAGATATAGGCATTCGAAAAACCCGCCAAATTTTTTGCCTTCTTCCTTTCACTATCACCTGAGCGTCACGCGCAAGCGGTCGAAACCGACAACTTTATGCGTTTCGCACCAGCACCCACCCCCGTTCGGCCTCCTCCGCGATCGCGCCAAACCATCGAACAATCCGCCAAACCCCTGGCCTCCTCCGCGCGATCGCGCCAACCATCGAACCAATCCGCCAAACCCCGGGCCGCCTCCGCGCGAACGCGCCAAACCATCGAACGATCCGCCAAACCCCGGGCCTGCGGCGTTCCCGCAAATCCCGCGCGACACTCATTCCTATTATCTCCAACGCCTAAACGCCCCCGTCAAATCCTTGGTTTTAAAAAATTTAGGCCATCTTTTCAATTGATATCCAAAAAATTACAATCAGGTTAATCGTCAAAAACGTAACTTCGTGACCTCAAAATTTTAAATCTCAATTCAACGTCTATGAGCACAGTTAAAGTTGCTATCAATGGTTTTGGCCGGATCGGACGTTTGGCTTTCCGCCAGATCCACGGTCTGGAAGGAATAGAAGTAGTGGCGATTAACGATTTGACCAGCCCCAAGGTTTTGGCTCACCTGCTGAAATACGACAGCGCACAGGGCCGTTTCGAAGAACAAGTCAAGGCTACCGAGAACTCGATCGTCGTCGGCGGCGAAGAGATCAGGATATACGCGCAAAAGAACCCGGCCGAGATCCCCTGGAAGACACACAACGTGGACGTCGTCCTCGAATGCACCGGTTTCTTCACCGATAAAGAAAAAGCGGAAGCCCACCTGAAAGCGGGCGCAAAACGCGTCGTCATCTCCGCACCCGCAACGGGAGACCTCAAGACCATCGTCTTCAACGTCAACCACAATATCCTCGACGGCAGCGAAACGATCATTAGCTGTGCCTCCTGTACCACCAACTGCCTGGCGCCGATGGCCCAGGTGCTCGACGAAAAATTCGGCATCGTCACCGGCCTGATGACCACGATCCACGCTTACACCAACGACCAGAATACCCAGGACGCCCCGCATCCCAAAGGCGACCTTCGCCGCGCCCGGGCAGCAGCCGTCAACATCGTGCCCAACAGCACCGGCGCCGCCAAAGCGATCGGTCTGGTCCTGCCCAAACTGAAAGGTAAACTCGACGGCGGAGCACAACGCGTTCCCACCCTCACCGGATCGCTGACCGAACTGGTGACCGTCCTCAACAAAAAGGTCACGGCCGAAGAAGTGAATGCCGCCATGAAGGCCGCCTCCAACGAGAGCTTCGGCTATACCGAAGACGAGATCGTCAGCAGCGATATCATCGGCATTTCCTATGGTTCGCTCTATGACGCCACCCAAACGCGTGTCATCACCAACGGCGACCAACAGCTCGTCAAGACCGTATCCTGGTACGATAACGAAATGAGCTACGTCAGCCAGCTCGTCCGCAGCCTTTACTACTTCGCCAAACTGATCTCCAAATAACATTGCTTTCCCGGGCCCGGCCACCATCGCCGGGCCTTTTTATCTTTACACCATGAGCCAGTTCAGCCAGCACAGCTTCAAGGGTGAAAAGGCCCTCATCCGGGTCGATTTCAATGTCCCCCTCAACGACAAATTCGAGATCACCGATGACACCCGCATCCGCGCGGCCATCCCCACGATCCAAAAGGTCCTGAAAGACGGCGGCAGCGTCATCCTGATGAGCCACCTCGGCAGACCGAAAGAAGGCCCGGCGGATAAATATTCCCTGAAACACCTCGTTCCGCATCTCCAACAGCTGCTGGGTACGACCGTTCAGTTTGCGACAGATTGTATCGGTGACCCCGCCGAAAAAGCCGCGGCTGCGCTCAAACCCGGTCAGGTGCTCCTGCTCGAAAACCTCCGTTTCCATAAAGAAGAGGAGAAAGGCGACAGGGCTTTTGCGGAACGACTGGCTAAACTCGGGGACGTCTATGTCAACGACGCCTTCGGTACCGCGCATCGCGCCCATGCTTCGACGGCCGTCATCGCCCAATTCTTTCCCAAAGAAAAACGCATGTTCGGGCTGCTGATGGAAGCCGAGGTCAACAGCGCCGAAAAAGTATTGCACCAGGCGCAAAAGCCGTTCACGGCCATCATCGGCGGCGCCAAGGTGTCCGACAAGATCCTCATCATCGAAAACCTGCTCGAGCGCGCGACCGATATCATCATCGGTGGCGGTATGGCTTACACTTTTCTCAAGGCGCTCGGCGGTAAGATCGGCAATTCGCTGTGCGAAGACGACCGGCTCGATACGGCCCGCGAACTGTGCAGCAAGGCGGAAAAAAAGGGCGTCCGCATCCATCTGCCTTCCGACTCGATCATAGCTGACAAGTTCGACCCCAATGCCAACGATTCCTCAGCGCCCAGCAACAACATCCCCGATGGATGGATGGGCCTCGATATTGGCGAGAATGCCTGCGAACAGTTCACCAACGTCATCCATCGCAGCAAGACCATTCTCTGGAACGGTCCCATGGGCGTGTTCGAGATGCAGAAGTTTCAACGCGGGACCCGCGGTATCGCCAAAGCCGTGGCAGAGGCAACCGAAAACGGCGCCTTTTCACTGGTAGGAGGAGGAGACTCCGTCGCCGCGGTCAACCAATTCGGTTATGCCGGCAAAGTGAGCTATGTCTCCACCGGCGGCGGCGCCATGCTCGAATATTTTGAAGGGAAAGAATTGCCGGGGATAGCCGCGGTCAAAGCCTGACCTACCTCATCTTTACCACGATCTTCCCGAACTGCAGGCCTTCATCCATGCGTTGAAAGGCGGCGGCGCCGTCCGCTGCTGCAAAAACCTGGTCGACCACCGGCTTTATCTTATGTTGGTCGACCAGCGCTACCATCGCAGCAAAATCCTCCGGGCTGCCCATGGTCGATCCAAGGATGTTCAGCTGCTTCCAGAAGATTCGCCGAGCGACCACATTCGAAACATTGCCGCGCGTCGCTCCATAGATCGCCAACCGGCCCCCGGGGCTCATGACATCCAGCAGATCGTTGAGACCATCGCCGGCCGCACCATCGATCACGACATCGAAACCACCGCCCGACAGCGATCGTAACGCTTCGACCAAACCCGCATTTTTATAATTCGCCCCGCCGGTCGCACCCAGCGACATCGCCCTGTCGATCTTTTCATCGCTGCCCGAGCTCACATAAACTTTCGCGCCGGCCGCGACGGCGAACTGCAGGGCAAACAACGCCACGCCGCCTCCGATGCCCGTTATCAATACCGTCTCGCCACGCCGCACCTGCGCGCGCGTCATCAACGCGCGGTAAGCCGTCACACCCGCCAACGGGAGAGCGGCAGCTTCTTCGAACGACAGATGCGCCGGTTTGGCCACCAGGTTCTCCACCGGGACGCACACATATTCACCGAGCGTTCCGTCATCCGGCAGCCCGAGGATCCGAAAATCCGCAGGGTCCTGGTAGGCCGAATGGTTTCCCCATTGCAACGCGGGATTGATGATGACTTCCTTTTCCGCCCAGGCGCCTGCATCCGGGCCCGGCATCACTACACCTGCACCGTCCGAGCCGGGGACGATGGGATACTTTAAACCGGCATATTGCCCCTTTTGTATCCAGACGTCCCGGTGATTCAACGCCGCGGCGTGCACCCGCACGACCACCTCGCCTTGCCCCGGCCGCCTATCCGGCACGTCTTTCCACTCCGGCCCCCGCCCTTTTTCGGTCAACACCAGCGCTTTCATACGAATAGTCTTTTTGATTGAATCCCTCATACCCCTTGCCACCGGCTGGAAACCCCGGCACCGCCCACCATGCGCGGGCCATCAACTTCCCCGCGCCACCTCTGTCAATACTTGAACACCTTCCCGCCGGCCATCACTTCCTGCGTTTTCTCATCGAAGTAGGCTTTATGACCCGTATGCACCGCGGCATTGGTCATGATGTTTGCGATAGAATGGCTGTAGCCCGCTTCAACGGGTGCATTCGGTGTTTTCCGGCTGCGGATGCACTCCATCCAGTTCCGGATGTGGTTGGAAGTGAGCCGGTCGCCGCCGGTATTGGCCGATGCGACCACGGGTTCTACTTCCGAGAGGCTCAGTTCGGGCAACAGGTTAGGCTGCATGTGCATCTCATCGGCAAAATGCTTTGTCAACCCGCCGGTTGGAGAAACCTTGTTGGTGATCAGGTTCAGCTCGCCGCCATTGGAGTAATAGATCTCGGCAGGTTTTTCATCACCGTTGTGCATGCGCGACGCAAACGTTACCTGGAATCCGGAGGACGGATCGTCTTCCGGGCCGTAATCGAAAACGGCGGTGATCGTATCCCAGTTCTTTCTGCCGTCCTTCCATACGTAAATGCCTCCGTTGGCCACGACGCTCCTTGGATGTTTGAGCCCGCTGAACCAATGCACCGTATCGATCTGGTGGCTCATCCATTGACCGGGCAGGCCGGATGAATAGGGCCAGAAGAGCCGGAACTCGAGGTACTTCCTCGGATCGAAGGTATCGCGCGGCCTGTTGAGGAGCCAGCGGTTCCAGTCCGTGTCTTCCTCTTTCAATTGACCTACCAGCGCAGGCCTGCGCCAACGACCCGGCTGATTGACGTTCCATGTCAACTCCACCATGGTGATCGGGCCGAATTTTCCCGACCGGATAAATTCATTGGCCGCATGATAATTCGCGCCGCTCCTTCTTTGCGAACCGATCTGTACGATCCGGTCCGTGGCCTTGATCGCCTTGAGCGCCGCCCGGTTATCTTCCATCGTCTCTGCAAAGGGCTTCTCCACGTAGGCGTCGCAACCCGCATTGACCGCTTCGATCGCATGCCGCGCGTGCTGAAAATCCGCGGTGCTGACGAACACGGCATCGACCAATTTTTTCGAATACAGCTCTTCATTGTTCCGGCACGCGACGATATCGTGCTGCATCTTGTCTTTCCACAATGCCGCGCCTTGCTCTCTTCGTTTGTTCCAGATATCCGATACCGCCACCACGTCGAAATTCAATTCCTTGTAATGGTTCATGAAACAGGGGACGTGCGAGCTTCGGTGCCGGTCGGAAAAACCTACCACGCCGACACGCACCCGGTCATTGGCGCCCAGGATCCTGCGATAGCTGCTTGAAGGAAACCCCAGCGCGCCGGTATAAGCGACCATACCGGCCGTTGAAGCCTTGCGGATAAATTCTCTTCGGGTCGTTGACATATTGAAGTGAGTTTTGATGGTTAAATGTACTAATTTAGGTCATTGCTCACGCAAACGCTTCCAATATGGCCACTCGCATCTTCTCCTTTTTACGCAAACGTTTTCGTACAACCTCCCTGCTGTCGCTTAGTGTTTTGTCGTCGCTTGCGCTGCTTCCCGGCGTCCTGCCCGCGCAACAACTGCCCATCGGCATTTCGTCGGATATCCCCAACCACCGCGTGACCGTCACGGCCGGGGGCCGGCCATTCACCACTTTTATGTTTCCCGATACCCTCGAAAAACCCGTGCTTTATCCGATCTATGCGCCCGACGGCCAGTTGGTCACCCGCGGTTTTCCCGTCAACCCGCGGCCGGGCGAACCCGTCGACCATCCGCATCACCTCGGTCTCTGGTTCAACTACGAGAAGGTGAACGGCCTCGACTTCTGGAACAACTCCTACGCCATACCGGCCGCAAAAAAGGCGCAGTACGGATGGATCCGCACCGATAGCATATTCGGAACGGCCACAGCCGCCAAAACCTCCGGGCCATCGAGCCTCAGCCGCGGCTCGAACGGCTTCCGCTACAAAGCCCGCTGGACCGACCAGCAGGGACGTACCCTCCTCGACGAGGCCACGACCTACACGTTCAGCGCTACCGCCAACGAACGCATCATCGACCGGACGACGACACTCACCGCCGTTGCCGACGGAGGTGTATCGTTTCCCGACGCCAAGGACGGGATGCTGGGGCTTCGCGTCACGAAAGAGCTGCAAATTCCCTCCAACGCTCCCGGGCTATTCGTCGATGATAAAGGCAACGTGACGAAAGTCGCTGCCGGGAATACGCCCGACATCAACGGCAACTACCTCACCAGCGAGGGCAAACAGGGGGACAGCGCCTGGGGTACTCGCGGCGCCTGGTGCCTCCTGTATGGAAAAAAGAAGAACGACATGCTCAGCATCGCGATCATCGACCACCCCGGCAACCCCGGTTATCCCACGTACTGGCACGCCCGCGGATACGGTCTGTTCGCCGCCAACCCGCTCGGACAGCATATTTTCAGCAATGGCCGCGAGTCGATGAACTTCCACCTCGCCAAAGGCCGGTCCGCCACGTTCCGGTACCGGGTAGTGATAGCCGCCGGGGACCAGCGACTTTCCACCGGCAGGATCAGGCAGCTCGCCGACGCTTTTGCCGCGATCAAATGACATAAGCGCCCCGGCCGCCTAAAATCAAACCCATAGCCGCCCAAAAATGCTAATTTTATCATCGAAACGGACCCGGCGCCTGCCAACAGGCCGGTCCTCTTTAACCTAAAATCTTAAACATGAGCACAAAGAATTTATCCCTGATCATTATATTGGTCGTCATCCTCCTGTTCGGCGGTTGCGCCTGCAGCCGGTACAACGGGCTGGTCACGTCGGATCAGGGTGTAAAGACCGCCTGGAGCAACGTCGAAACGAATTACCAGCGGAGGACCGACCTTTATAACAGCGTCATCAAGACCATCGAAGGCTCTGCGAATTTCGAAAAGTCCACGCTCAAGGAGGTCATCACCGCTCGTGCCAACGCCACCGCGGTGCATGTGGACGTCAACGACTCCGCCTCGCTCGGTCAATTTCAGCGCGCGCAACAACAGCTCGCGGGTTCATTCAGCCGTCTGATGGCGGTAGCCGAAGCCTATCCCGACCTGAAGACCACGCAGCAATTCGCCGATTTCCAGACGAACATCGCAGGGACCGAGAATAGGATCAACGTGGCCCGCCGCGACTTCAACGCCGCCGTGCAGGACTACAATCTGAAAGTAAAGACTTTCCCGAACAACATCTTTGCCGGCATGTTCGGATTCCACGAGAAACCCTATTATAAATCCGAGCCGGGCAGCGAGAATGCGCCGGACATCCATTTCGATATAAAGTAATATGTCCCTTTTCAAACCCAAACCGCTCTTCGATGAAGAGCAGCAAAAGGAGATCGTCTCGGCCATCCAGCGCGCCGAACGATGCACCAGCGGCGAGATCCGCGTGTACGTTGAGCGGCATTGCCGGTTTGTCGATCCGTTGGACAGGGCCGCCGAAGTGTTTGTCGGGCTGGAGATGGAAAAAACCGCGGCCCGAAACGGCGTTCTGGTCTACGTCGCATTGAAAGACCGGCAGTTGGCGATCCTGGGCGACCGGGGCATCCACGAAAAGGTCGGACCTCAATTCTGGAACGATCAGGTGAGGAACATTCTTTCGCACTTCAACAAAGCCAACTATTCCGGGGGTATCGCGGCCGTGGTATCCGAGATCGGCAAGACCCTCGAACACCATTTTCCGTTCGATCCCAATAGCGACAGGAACGAGCTTCCGGATGATATTGTCTTCGGCCGGTGACCTTGGATGATCCGCCGCGTAGCCGGCGCATCCCTGGATGACTCCGGTCCATAAATCAACTCCATGAACAAGCTTCTAGCGTTACTCATCTTCCCCCTTTGCCTGCTGACCGTAAAAGGGGCCTTCGCCCAGGACGTGCCGCCCAAGCCGAACCCGCCCACCCGGGTCAACGACTATGCGCATGTCATGACGCCGGACCAGGTATCGGCGCTCGAGCAAAAGCTGATCGCCTTCAATGACAGCACCACGTCCGATATCGTCATCGTCACCGTCCCGGATATCGGCGACGCCAGTATCGAAGACTATGCCCTGAAAATACTGCGCACCTGGGGAGTAGGTGATAAAAAGAACAACAACGGCATCGTTATCCTCGCGGATATCAAGGACCACAAGATCTATATCGCCATCGGGTACGGTCTCGAAGGCGCGATACCCGATGCTACGGCAAAAGCGATCATCGACAACGAGATCGTCCCGAACTTCAGAGGCGGCGGTGACGACAACTACTATCGCGGCTTCAACCAGGCTACCGACGCGCTCATCAAAGCGGCAGCCGGCGAATACAAAGCGCCCGAAGGCTATGCCAGGCGCCAGCGTGGCTCCGGGAAAGGGAATGGGATCGGCATTTTCATCATCATCTTTATTGTCATCATCCTCATCATCAGCCGCCGCGGCGGAGGGGGCAGGGGAGGCGGAGGCTACTACGGCCGTGGCGGTTTCTGGCCCTTCTTCCTCGGCACCATGGTCGGACGCGGTCTTGGCGGTGGCGGAAGTGGGTGGGGCGGCGGAGGCGGCGGCTGGGGAGGCGGCGGAGGAGGTTTCGGTGGCGGCTTCGGCGGTGGCAGCGGAGGCGGCGGCGGAGCCGGCGGCAGTTGGTAAAGACATTAAAAAACCCCGGGGTGACCCGGGGTTTCTTTTGCAACGTTCAAAATTGACAACGATTAAAAGCCTTTCTTTTCGCTCGCCAGGCGCGATGTAATATAGTCCGCCTGGTCCTTCATACCTGCCGCTTCTTTCTTTTTAGCGAGACCCTGCAGTTCATTATTGAAAACGGGATCGGTCTGTCCGCGGAAGGCCGATGGGATCGCTTCCTTGAACTGGATCAGCAGATCGACACCCCGCTTGAGTTTGTCCATGTTCGATACTTTACTCAGCATATTGGCGTAGGATAGCGAGAAATTGAATTTGGCCTGTCCTACCTGCATGTTTTCGAAATTGTCCGAGATCGCATCGAAATCGCTTTCATCACCTGCCTTGATCAGGACCCCGGCGATAGCGACCGTCAAATCGCCCTTCGCAGGTTCCTTCACCAGTCGCTTGGCGATCTCCACCGCCTGAGCGCTATCGATCTCCGCCAGCGCACTCAGCGCATTCCCCGACACCGTATACGAGGAATCTGCCGTAGCCTTTGCGAATAAAGATTTGTAAGCTGGGTTTTTCAAGCCCCCCAGCAATTCGATCGCCTTCCCTTTCACCACCCGGTTAGGATCATGCTCCGCCATTTCGAGTACGACCGGTTCGAAGGCGGTCTTGATATTGTCACGCCTCATATCGATACGGTTGAGCGTCAGGTTCCGGAGACGATACGACCGGTCTTTGGTCGCTGT
>DASZYU010000300.1:0-4411 GCA_035545215.1 Puia sp. | reverse complement strand
AAAGCCGTCCTCGTGCTTGGTGACGAGGATAACATATTTCATCCCCGCGGCCTTAGCCGTAGCGATCCATTGTTCGGCATCGATCCCGGATGGATGGTAAACAGAAGGCGGCCTGGTGCCGTCGGTCCATTCCTCGTCGCAAAAGGTGTTTATACCGAAATGGATGAACATGCCGTATTTCCTGGCGATCTGCGCGCGTTGCCATTTGTTTGGTCTGGTCGATGGGCTGGGCTCGACTTTTGCAACCCGGAGGCGGTCGCTGCGGATCGTCCCCTGCGCCCGCGGGGAACCGGCACAAAAGAACGCGAGGAGCGAGTAAAAGGCGATTTTCATGGGAATAAAATTATTAATATTGTCGTTGTAACCATCCATCTTTTCAAACCGGCTCGACGCATGACCCCTGAAGAAGAAACCAGGGTTTTTTTATGAAAGCGGCGTAAAGATCAGCCGCCATCTTTTGCGGGAGCGACAGCGCAATTGAATCCGAAGAGGCAACGCTGTTTGATCATGGCGGCTACCTCCGCGGGCACATATTCCTCCCAACCTTCCGCGCCATCCTTGACCAGGTGGAGCACCTTGTCGGTCCCGATCTGAAGATTGCGTTCCTCGTAATGATGGATATCCTCGATCTTGTTATTGGCGATGAGATACCGGTAAAGGTCGACCAGGTGCGCCGGCGGGTTGAACCGGAGACAATTGTAGATGATGCCGTTGCGTAACGTGGGATAGATGAAAAGCTTCACGTTGCGGCTGAACAGCGTGGCGAAGGATTCGAGGATGCCGCCCTGGAGATCTTGGTAATGCTCCTCCGAAAAGATGTATTCGAGATTGGGGTAGCCCATCACCACACCCATCTTCAGTTTGGTGATCTTCGACAGATAGGCGACCAGTTTGTAATACTCGTGAAAGTTGGAGATCAGGACCGTTTGCCCGAGCGCGCACAGGATGTCGACCCGGTCGAGGAAGTCCTGCTCGTCCACCTCCATTCCCACGCCCGCGTTTCGTTCCTTCAATGCCTGGAGGGTCAGCTCCGCGACAACGACGACGTGGTCCCTGTCCACGTCGGGTTCCTGCATGAACTGTTTTACGCCGGTGTGCAGCATGTCCATATGTACATTGATAACGGGGCGGAACCGGCCGCGGACGACCACGATATGTTTTCTGTGCAGGACCTCGGAGGGTTGCTGGTTCTTTCCGTCGGGTCCGAACAAGGCTGCGTCCGAAAATCCGGACAGTACGAGATGGAGGCTCATCAGCCGGTTGTCTACTTTGCTGAACCCCGGACCTTCAAAGCGGATCATGTCGATCTGGATCGAATCGCGCGACAGGTTGTCCATCAGCGACAACAACAGGATATTGGGCACCGTATGGTAATAAAAACAGGCGTACAGCAGATTGACGCCGAGAATGCCGACAGCCTGCTGCTGGAGCACATTGTCATTGTCCAGCAGCTTGACATGGATCACGACATCGTTGTATCCTCCGTTCGGTTCGAGCTGAAAACGTACGCCCATCCAGCCATGCCCCTCATTGGTCTTGTAATAATTGAGCGCCGTCATCGTATCCGAAAACGCAAAGAACGTCGTCTTGTCTCCGCGTTTATCGGCCAGCCGCTCGATCAGCAGCCCATATTCCTTTTCCAGCATCGAGATCAGCCTGGCTTCGCTGACATAGCGACGGCCTTCCTGGACGCCATAAATGGCGTCGGAAAACGTCATGTCGTAAGCCGACATGGTTTTGGCGATGGTGCCGGACGAAGCACCTGCCTTGAAAAAATAAGCTGCGACATCCTGACCGGCGCCGATTTCCGCGAAAGAGCCATAGATCTGTGGGTCGAGATTGATCGCTAAAGCCTTTTGCTTGGTTCCTAAATCCTTGTTATGAACGACGGTCATACGATCGTGAAAGAGTGAGGTGCGAAATTACGGGTTTTTAACGGAACATGCCGGTGACTGGCGCCGATAGCTCTGCAGGCAGCGGGACTCCGCGTTCTGAACTGCCTGCCCGCGCCGGGCATCGACCTTGTCAACGCCGGTCAATCGCGAAGAAAGGCGTCGATCATGGTGACCACCAGGGCGCCGATCGGGGCATACTGTCCGGCTGAAGTAATTGATGACATAGGGTCACCATTTTTTGAAGATGACAAATACGGCCAGCACGATCAGCCCGAAACCGACCAGGTGGTTCCACGCGATCTTCTGATCCGGGAAGAACAGCAGGGTAAAGCCCACGAACACGGTCAGCGTGATGGCTTCCTGGATTGTTTTCAGTTGCACCAGCGAATAGGGTCCGCCGTTTTCCTGGAAACCGATCCTGTTGGCAGGCACCTGGAACAGGTACTCGAAGAACGCCATGCCCCAACTGATCAGGATAATGCTGAACAGCGTCAGGTTCCGGCCCCACGAATATTCCCTGAATTTCAGATGGCCGTACCAGGCCATGGTCATAAAGCTGTTGGAGATCAGCAAAAAGAAGATCGTCTTAACTCCTTTCATAAACATAGTTTTACTCTACCCGCAAATATCGGTGTAAAGCGCCGTTCATCCGCGTGGAGATGAGTCGTCCTGAAAATAAAAAGCCGCCCTGGAAAGGGCGGCACCGTTTATAGGAGAGCACTATTGCCTAACTGTTGAGGACGCGCGACTGCGTCAAATATTTTTTGGACGGAAAATAGACGAAGAAACAGCTGCCATTCTTCACCACCGGGATGATCTGCGTACTCATTTCCGTCGGGATAGCGGGACAACCGAAGGTCGTACCCATGACTCCATATTTATGCAGGATGCGGGCGCTGACGTAGCCTGCGCCGTGAATGACGATGCTGCGTTTGCGGGCATTGTCGTTGAAACCCTTATCGAGACCCTCCATCCGGAGCGACAAACCGTTCACGCCGGTGTAGGTTGAAGAGGTGACATAAAATCCCAGGCTGCTTTTGCAGGACTGCATCCGGTTGGAGAACGACGAGGCGAATTCCTCGCCGGAATTGATACCATGCGCGACGTACGTACGGTAGAGCACACGCCGGTTCCGGACGTCGATCACGTATAGCCGCTGGTTACTGGAAGACTGGCTGAAATCGCAGATCGACAGGATATTCGTCTTGCGCAACAGGCCTTTCTTTTTGAGTTTGTAATACCCGGTCCACGCCGACTCGAACGCTTTGCGGCTCAGCCCGGAATCCTGGAGGTCCATTTCGTCATAGATGGTGGCGGCAGTGGCCAGGATCATCCGCATCTCGGCACGTTTGGCGGCGCTGGATTGGGCGGCCCGCGAGGATTTCGTCACATTCATCGTTCGGGAGGCAACGGCAGCGACGGTACTCTTATAGATCGATCCCGCTTTCAGGGACGTGATACTGCAAAGGATGAGAAGGAATACCAGGAGTGATTTCATAGGTTTAGGGGCATTTGTTTTCATAACACGGATTTGAATATTTATATTCCAAGTACATGCCAGAAGACAATACACTTAAAAATCAATTGATTACAGATAGTTTGGCTACCATATTCATCCCATTTCGGGAATAACTACGATTTTTTGGAAAATTCCCGCATGCATGCGGCGTTGCGGAATGGCTGGTAATACCATCGGCCCGCTGGGGAATTTCAACCCCAGGATGCATCCAATTCCAATGGCATTAAATTTTCCCCGGTAATGCAATGAAGGCTTTCTTTTTACGCGTCTATGCCGTCGTTGAGTTCATCGGCCGCTTCTTCCGGGAAGCCTTTGTTCCTCCCTATGAATACAAAGAAGTCCTCAACCAGTTCTTTGAAGTGGGTATCCGTTCGCTGTCCATCATCACGCTTACCGGCTTCATCACAGGGCTCGTTTTTACCAAACAATCCCGTTCGTCACTGGCGGAATTCGGCGCTACTTCGTGGCTCCCTTCGCTGATGGCGATCGCGATCATCCGGGCGCTGGCTCCACTCGTGTCGGCCCTGATCGTCGCGGGCAAGGTTGGTTCCAACATTGGCGCAGAACTGGGTTCGATGAAGGTGACCGAACAGATCGAAGCCATGGAAGTATCTTCTACCAATCCGTTCAAGTTCCTCGTGGTCAGCCGCGTCATTGCGACGACCTGCATCGTTCCGGTTCTCGCTGCCTATATGGGTCTGATGGGCATGCTGGGGGCTTTCCTGAATGTGTACCGGAACGAACAAACCGGCCCCACGCTGTTCTTCCAGGCTGCTTTTACCCGGATCACCTTCACGGACATTTATGTGCTCGTATTCAAATCGGCCGTATACGGATTCACCATCGGGATGGCGGGTTGTTTCAACGGGTACAACGCGGATCACGGCACGGTCGGGGTCGGACGCGCCGCCAACACATCGGTGGTCGTGAGCATGTTCCTGATCTTCGTCGAAGAGATGATCATCGTTACAGTGGTCAATAATTATTTGAAATGAAA
>DASZYU010000299.1:0-9643 GCA_035545215.1 Puia sp. | reverse complement strand
ACAACGCATGGGCGAATTGCCCGGGTTGATAATCTCCGGCGGGCGTACGGAACGCCACGTTGATGCGGTTCCATGCATTGATGGCGATGACCCCCATCGTCAGATCGATCAGCTCCGTTTCGGAAAATTGCCCGCGCGCGTTCTCGAATACCGCATCGGGCACATGGCCATCCGACAACACTGTAACGGCTTCCGCCCACGCCAGCGCGGCCCTTTCGCGTTCGGTATAATAGGGCGCTTCACGCCACGCGCTCAGCCCATACAACCGTTGTTCCGTCTCACCATTCGACCGCAGGTCCTTGGAGTGCATATCTAGACAATAGGCGCACCCGTTGATCTGCGAAACGCGGAAATCGATGAGGTCCAAAAGATGCCGGTCGATTGACGAATTGTTGACGTATTTTCCGAATCCAAATAAAGCCTGCATGGCTTTCTGCCCCTTTGCCAGGGGGTTGATCCTTTGTTCCATAAGGAAATTATTTTAATCGTGATTAAATATTGTTTGCCAGCGCTGCGATCTTCTCCCCGATGCCTTGTCTTTCGGCCGTCGTTTTCGCCAGGTCGTACGCAGCCTGCAAATTCGACAGCGCTTTCGCAGTATCGACACCGGTATACAGATCCCCCAATAACAGGAAATAAAAATGATTGTTCTCCCAACGCAGTTTTTCGGCGGCCTCCAGCGCTACCCTTTTGCCGCTTACCTTATAAAGGGCATAGACGCGGTTCAACGCGGCGCTCGGTGAATAGTTCACTTCCAGCAGCCGATCGTATAACCGGAGGATGTCCTCCCATTTTTCGCGCGTGTCTTCCTTCGTACAATGCCAGGCAGCGATCCTTGCTTCTAGGTGATACGAGGTCAGGTGTTCACCGTGCGCCGACAGCCCGAGGTAGTGCATGCCGCGGCCGATCATTGCCTGGTCCCATTTGGATTCGTCCTGGTTATCGTAGAGGACCAGCGCTACGTCGCCCGGTGTCCCGGTCCGGGCATCGAAACGGGAAGCATGAAAACACATCAGCGCAACCAACGCATTCGTCTGCGGGCGATCGGTCACCGGGTATTCCGTCAGCGACAAACCGAGCCGCATCGCTTCGGCGCAAAGTTCCTTGCGGAGTATCTGATCCTGGCTCCTCGAATAATAGCCTTCGTTGAACAACAGGTAGATAGTGCGTAGCACATTCTCCAGTCGGCCCGGCACAGCCTCCGGCTCCGGCATTTCCATCTTGATGTTCGCGGTTCGTAGTTTCTCTTTCGCCCGGAAAAGCCGCTTGTTGATCGTCTCCTTGTTGGTCAGGAAGGCTTCGGCGATCTCATCGATGCCAAATCCGCAGAGGACACGCAGCGCAAGTCCGATCTGCGCCTCGCTGGCGATGGCGGGATCGCAAACGGCGAACAGCATTTGCAGCTGGCTGTCCCGGATATGCTCATGCGAAAAGTCCATCTCTTCGGTATGCGATGCCGGGTCGGATCGCGCCCGCAGCTCGGGGACGACCTTCTTTTGAAAAACGGCGTTCCTCCGGAAGTAATAGAGGGCCTTGTGTTTGGCCACCGTATACAGCCATCCGGCCGGGTTCGCCGGCAAACCCTTTACCCCCCAGCTCTCTGCCGCCTGCAGGAAAGTCTCGCTCACGATATCCTCCGCTGTCCCGATATTCTCCAATCCGTACAACTTGCTGATCACCGCCACCATCTTCCCGAATTCCTGCTGGAACAGCTGTTTTAACGATTCCCGCATGACGATCTCCTTAATTGTAGTTCATCACCGGCCTGATCTCTACGCTGCCGCCCTGGTCCAGGACAGGACAACCGTGGGCCAGCGTGGTGGCCTCCTCGAGATTTTCCGCTTTGACCACGATAAAACTGCCCAGCTTTTCCCGGATCTCGACGAACGGCCCGTCGGTGATTACGCCACCGGCCTTTAGGACCTTCCCTTCCATCGCCAATCGCATCCCGTTACTGCTCATTTTACCCTGCGAGACGATACCCCCGGCCCAGTCCTGCCATTTTTTGGCGATCTCCTGGAATTGCTGCGGGGAAAGCTTGCTGACATCCATATCGGCAAACCGGAATAACAATGCAAATTCTTTCATACTGGTTCTTTTTAAATTTTTAACAGATGATATATCCGAATAAGGACCGGGAACCCAAAAATTGGACAGAGCGGCAAAAAAATTTATTTTACGAATGCGCCGGGGGAATGTCCAATCGGGGATGCCTCGTTGGTAATAACCACGTCAACCAATTTCCTGATACGAATAAATTTACAAAAATGGACGAATTTATGTTGATTTTCAGACACCCGGATGGCCATAAGGTCGCCTCGCCGGAGCAGATGCAGATTTGGATGAAACAGACGATGGATTGGATCGCCGGCATTCCGGCGCCAATGAAATACGTGGGCGGAAACGGCCTTCTTTTCGACGATAGCCGCGTCGTGCACCATAAAAAGGTCGTTACCAACGGGCCATTCGGAGGCTTGCGGGAAACGCTTGGTGGATACTGCGTCGTCACAGCCGATTCGATAGACGATGCCGTTGAATTCGCCAAGGGTAGCCCTGTCCTGCAAGGGGACGGGAATACTGTAGAAGTCCGCAGACTCGCCAGACCGCCTCACGGGCGTTAACAGCTTTGCCGGGAATTCGCTACATTTCAGGGCGGAATCCCGGCATTTTTTGATATGGAACAACCGCCAATGATCCCGCACCTGTTCAGGACCGAATACCGCAAGATCGTTTCGGTTTTGTGCAAACGGTTTGGGTTTGCGCAGATGGAGACCGCCGAGGACATCGCCAGCGAGACCTTTTTGATCGCGACGCATAGCTGGGGATTGCAGGGCACTCCGCCCAACCCCGTCGCCTGGCTTTATACCGTGGCGGAAAACAAGGCAAAGACCTTGCTGCAACGCGAAAAGGTTTTCCGCGACAAGATCTCACCCGCCATCCGGCACGCAGGCGATCCAGCCTGCGAACCCGAGATCGACCTGTCCGCCGATGGCATCCGCGACAGCCAGCTCCAGATGATGTTCGCCATCTGTCATCCTTCCATTCCACCCGAATCCCAAATAGGGCTGTCGCTTCGCATCCTCTGCGGATTCGGTATTGAAGAGATCGCCGATGCCTTTCTGACGAATAAGGAGACCATCAATAAACGGCTGTTCCGCGCCAGGGAACGGCTGCGAGAAGAAAACATTCCCATCGAAATGCCGCCGGCCGCCGAACTGGAGGCGAGACTGGAAACCGTCCTGACTACTATCTATCTGCTCTTTAACGAAGGGTATTATTCGGAAAGCCGCAATGACGTCCTGCGGAAGGATCTTTGTCTGGAAGCAGTGCGGCTTTGTCACATGCTGACCGAGAACCCGCTCACCGATCAGCCGCCCGTCAGCGCGCTGCTGGCGCTGATGTGTTTTCATGCCAGCCGTTTCGAGGCACGTCTCGACAAGAATGGGGAGATCATCCTCTACGACGACCAGGACAGCTCGCTCTGGAATGCGTCGCTGATCGCGCAGGGTGGGTTCTATCTCGGCCGCGCGGCGCGCGGACAAAGCCTTTCCAGCTATCATCTGGAAGCGATGATCGCCTTCTGGAGCACCCGCAAATCGGACGAACCGGAGAAATGGGACCAGTTGTTGCATCTTTACGACCGCCTGCTACCGCTCCGCTATTCGCCGATCGCGGCGTTAAACCGCACCTATGCGCTCGCCCGGGCCAAGGGCAAACAGACTGCCATAGCGGAGGCGGAGAAACTCGGTCTGGCAGACAACCATCTCTATTTCGTCTTGCTGGGTTACCTCTTTACGGGGATCGACGACGCCAGAGCGCTCGAAAATTACCAGCGGGCGCTGACGCTTGCCCGGACGACGGCCGACAGGAATACCATCGAAAAAAAGATGGCAAGGCTTTGACCGCAACCACCAAAAATAACCGCCAACTTTCCGCAAACGACCAGCTGGCTGCCGTGACGTGAGCGCCCTATCGTTTGATCGCGCTTTCCTTCAACGCCCCGCCCCCTGCTGATAAGCCCGGATATATTCGGCAACGTCGACCATCGGCGCCACCCAGATCTGCCGCCCGTGGTCTTTCAAAAAATGGAGCAGCTGGTTGTGCGCGGCCAGGCTGACATTGATATTGTGCCCGCCGCCGACCCCGTGAAAAAGGAAAACCAGCAGCGTATGGGTTTGCATCGCGGCTTTGACCAGGCCGATCATCCGTTTGCCGCTGTCCCCGTTCATGCCGTAACAATCGATATTGTCGAGGTCCACTTTGTCGATGGGCTGCATCCCCGGAGTCACCCCGCGCGCCCCGGCGAAATCCTTCCGCAGCCCGGTATAAAACGAAGTGTCGCCTATTTTCAGATCGCCGCAAGGATAAGCGAATGTCCGCCGCGTCTTCCCGTCGATGGCCTGCAACAGGACATTGTTCGCCCGGATCTCATTGACAGCCCTGTTCACGGTATACCTGCTCAGATCGAAATCCGCCTGTACGAAACCGCGTCCCGGTTTGCTGCCATCGCAAGGATGGAACAACGCATGATTTCCGAGCTCGTGGCCTTCCCCCGCTGCCTTTCTCCATTCCCCCATTCGCCTGGACACTACCGGCGACGAACCGATGATATAGAAAGTACCCTTGAACCCCATTGAATCCAGCGCGGGTACCACGTTGTCGAGATCGGCGTCGATGGCGTCGTCATACGACAACACCACTGCGCATTGCTTGTGGTTCCATACATCCGGCGACTGGGCATGACACTTGATTGCGACGATCGTCAAAAACAAGAACGGCATTTGTCTTTTCAATGCGGGCATCATATTGTTGGGATTTTTAGATAGGTTCCGTTAATGGCTTTCATTCCGTATGAAAATTACATTATTTCGACGGCTTTACCGGATCGAACGGGTGACATCGAGCGGAGGCTCGCGTGCAAAAAAGTCCCTGGCGGACCTATTTTAAAAGGAAATAATGTGACCATGTTTTCGTTATAGTAAGAGACCGTTGCGCGCAACGGTCTGGATCCCGAACCCATGCGCAAACAATTGATTATCATTCTGTTGTTGGCCTTCTCGTTTATGCAAGGCGTTGGGCAGGCGCATGTCCAGACCACGACGCTTTACCAGACCCCTTCCGGCAAGACCATCAGCCTCAGCTTCGGCGCCGTCAGCCAGGCGGGCGACCTGATCGTCGTTCACCTCGATTGGGACAACCAATCCCGCTCGGTCGCTTCCGTCACCGATAACAACGGGAATACATACAGGCTGATCAACGGGCCAAGGAACTGGAACGGCACCAACTACAGGGCGGCGCTTTATTACGCGTACAACATCACCGGCGGAGCCGTTGTCAAAGTGACTGCCACGCTAAACAATTCACCGACCAGTTTTTTGCAGATGTATATCAGCGAATATTCGGGCATAGCGACGAGCATCGATCCGCTGGACCAACATTCTGACAACGCCAGCAATACGGCGGCGGTGAGCAGCGGTTCGAAAACGACCACCTTCAGCAACGAGCTCATCTACGGCGCCAGCATCGGAGCCGCGGGCCTGCTTACGAAGGGCGCTGGCTTCACCCTGCGTTCATCCGCCAATCAGAATATCATCGAAGACAGGAATGTCACTTCCGCGGGATCCTACAGCACGAATTTCGCGAGTGCCGGCGGCAACTGGGTGGCCCAATTGGCGACCTTTATTGCCACCAGCTCGGTGCTGCCCGTGTCGCTCTCTTCCTTCACGGAGCGATGCCGTAACAATACAACCGAGCTCGAGTGGACCACTGCCACCGAAACCAACAGCGAGTCGTTTACCGTGGAAGGCAGCGCCGACGGGACGCTGTTCGCTGACATCGCTTCCATCAGGGCCGCAGGCCATTCCTCTGTCCCGCAACACTATTCTTATACAGTCGATGTAACGCGCCAGGCCCTGACCTGGTTTCGGCTCAGACAAACCGGTATCGACGGCCGGTTCGCGTATTCGCAGGTGATCGCCGCCACGGGCTGCCCCGTGAAACCATCCGGGATAAAGATCTTCCCCAGCCCGTCGGATGGCCATTTGCTTTCGGGCAGTATCGACGGACAACCGGGCGCAGCCTATACGCTGGATATCTTCGACAACGGTGGAAAGATATTGTATCACACGTCCATCAATGCCGGACGCTTTCGGCTGACACTCCCGGTCCCGCTCACCACCGGCGTTTTTTTTGCCCGGTTCGCTTCGCCGGTTTCCACTTCCGTGCTACCGTTCACGGTTAAGCCCTGATCCCCGCCGGCTCCGCCTTCTCGCTACGCCCGCCTGATCTCCGCTGCTCCACACAAGCCCCGAACCCGCTTGCGTCGCGTCCGCCGAATCGTTATCTTCGGCATCAAATGCCCGCTGTTTCATGAAAAAGTTCTTATCAGCCGCCTTTTGCCTGCTGCTTTTTTCCGAATGCTATTGCCAGACCGTCCTGCAGCACGTCCCCTGGGTTCGACGCGCCAACATCTATGAAGTGAATGTCCGCCAGTATACGCCCGAGGGCACGTTCAAAGCGTTCTCCGCGCACCTCGACCGTTTGAAGGCGATGGGTGTGGACATCTTATGGTTCATGCCCATCAATCCCATCAGCCATACCGACCGCAAGGGCAGTCTCGGCAGTTACTATGCCGTTTCCGATTATACGGCCGTCAACCCCGAGTTCGGTACTCTCGCCGACTTTCGCCGGCTGGTGGATTCCTCGCACGCCAAAGGGATGAAAGTGATCATCGATTGGGTACCGAACCACACCGGCGCGGACCACCGCTGGCTAAGACAGCATCCCGACTTTTACAAAAAGGATAGCACGGGCCAGGCCGCTGTGCCGTACGATTGGACAGACACGCGTCAGCTCGACTACGACAACCCGGCCCTGCGCGACAGCATGATCGCGGCGATGCAGTACTGGGTGACGGCCGCCGGTATTGACGGCTTCCGCTGCGACGTCGCCTGGAACGTGCCTGGGGATTTTTGGAAGACCTGCATCGGCCGGCTGCGAAAGATGAAACCCCTGTTCATGTTGGCCGAAGGCGACAAACCCTACCTCGCCAGGAACGGTTTTGACGCGCTGTATCCCTGGGATTTCTTTCATAAGATGATCGGCGTGTCCGAAGGCGACATCCCGGCATTCGCACTCGACAGCGTCCTGCACCAATACGACACCGCTTATCCGAAAGGGACGCTCGAGATGTATTTCACGAGCAACCACGACGAGAACAGCTGGAATGGCGCCGACTACCGCACTTTCCCGGGCGCCGCGCATGCGCCCTTCGCCGTCCTGACCCAAACGTTGCCCTGGAATATTCCGCTGATCTACAGCGGACAGGAAGAACCGGTGCTGCGCGCGCTTTCCTTCTTCGATAAGGATTCGATCAAATTCCATGATTTCGCCCGGGCAAATTTCTATAAGACCCTGCTCGCGCTTCGCAGACGCAGCCCCGCTCTGGACGCCGACGCCTCGTTCAAAAAGATTGCGGCGGGTGACGACCGCTACGTTTATGCCTTCCTTCGGAAAAAATCGAATCATGAAGTGCTGGTCGTCCTGAATTTCTCGGCCGTTCCCCAACAGGTGCGCATGGACCTGCCCATTTCTGCATCGGCAAACGATGTCTTCCAAAACCGGAGCGTCGACATCTCCGGCACTAAGTTTATGCTGGAACCCTGGGGTTACCGCGTGTATGAATACGCTCCCCGGCATTCGGGAGTGCTATGAAAAGCGCTGGTTCGCGGGATCGAATAACAGCGGGAAAAAGTCCCCCGCAAGCTTTTCTCCCTTCCTGAACGCCGGCGTCCCCGCCAGCAATGGCTCGTCTGCATTCGAACGCGTGCCGTCGGCAAAAACGTTGATGACAAAGGCCCGGCGCTGGCGCTCAGTAGTATTGGCATATGAACCGTGTATCAGGAGAGGATGATGAAACGTCGCATAACCCGCTTGCAGCGGTATCGCCACCGGGTGAAAAGCGGCCAGTTGTTCTTCGTTCAGCATTTCCAGAAGACCGTCCATATTTCCGGCCAGGACCGGTTTTTCCAACAGTCCCCAACGGTGACTGCCGGGTACATAATACAAACAGCCGTTCTCCTCATCGGCCGCGTCAAGTCCGCACCAACACGTCAGGTGCTGCATCGGCACGCTCCGCGTCCAATAGGAATAGTCCTGGTGCCAGGCCACTACCCCGCCATGTTTGGCGGGCTTGCAGAACAGCTGGTCATGCCAGAAACGTACCGGTCTGCCGCCGAGCAACTGGCTCGCAGCAACGAGGAACCGCGGATTCCACAAGACGTCGTGAAACCCGGGCGTGATCCGCCATGCGCCCAGCGCATGGAACAGCACCTTTGCAGCGTCCGTGGACTCATTGGTCGAAAATTCATAGAACAGTGCGTTGCCCGGATGCTTTGGATCGGTCAGTTCCGCCAACTCGTCTTTCAATCGGGCGATCTGTTGTTCGTCGAGCATTTTGATTCCGGAGACATAACCGAGCTCGTCATATTGCTGTAACTGTTCCCTGGTAAGCCGGTACTCGTCCCATCCGGCTTTATTTTTCGGCCAGGAGAAAAGATCGCCGGCCAGGTCGTGCACTTTGCTGAGATCCCTGATTTCCATAATGGGTATTTCCATCAAACTTACAGAATAAATATGTGTCACAAGTATTATCTTCACTTCCACATAAACCATCGGTATGTTTGCCATTCTCCCAAGGTACTTCGCGCTCGTTGCGCTTTCCCTGACCCTCCGCCAGGCGCCGGCAGGCGCACAGGACCTTCCGAGGGGAATTCCCGAAAAAGAGGGCGTACCCGCCGCAGCCATCTCCGATTTCATCAACGGCGCAAACCACAGCCGCACGGAATTCCACAGTTTTATGTTGCTACGTCACGGAAAGGTCATCGCCGAAGGATGGTGGAAGCCTTATGGTCCCCGTCTGAAACATACGCTGTATTCCGTCAGCAAGACCTTCACGATGACCGCCGTGGGTCTGGCCATCAAAGAGAAAAAGCTCAAATTGACCGATAAGGTGGTCTCTTTCTTCCCGAAGGATCAACCCGCCACCATCAGTCCCAATCTCGCCGCACTGACCGTAAGGGACGCTCTCATCATGGCGGACGGACAGGACCCGGAACCGAGCGCCGTCTCGACGGACACCAACTGGGCAAGGGCCTTTCTCGCCGTCCCGGTCGTCAATCCGCCCGGGACGAAATTCCTGTACAATTCGATGGGCACCTACATGCTCTCGGCCATCGTTCAAAAGGTGACCGGGCAAAAAGTACTCGATTACCTAAAACCCCGGCTGTTCGATCCTTTAGGCATCATCGATGAGGACTGGGAAACGAGTCCGCAAGGCGTCAACACCGGTGGATGGGGTCTACGCCTCAGCACCGAGGACATGGCCAAATTCGGCCAGCTGCTGTTGCAGAAAGGGAAATGGAACGGCCGGCAGCTCATCCCGCGCGAATGGGTGGAAGAGGCCACTACGGTGAAGATCATGCAGAACCCCAACGCTTCACAGGCGGCCAGGGATTCCAGCGACTGGCTCCAGGGGTATTGTTACCAGATGTGGCGGTGCCGTCACAACGGCGTCAGGGCCGACGGCGCGCTGGGACAGTTCATCATCCTCCTGCCGGACCAGGATGCCGTCATCGCGATGACG
>DASZYU010000298.1:0-5252 GCA_035545215.1 Puia sp. | reverse complement strand
TGAATTTCGGGTTTCAGATAGGGGTTGCCGCTGACGTACTGGTTGCCGACCCCGGTGAAACCGCCGATGCTGATCGGAGGGTTCACGTAGGTAACCGTGGCGTAGGGGTTGGCGTCCTTGCCGACCTGCGCCCAGCTGGCCCGCAGTTTGCCGAAAGAAAGGATGGTGTTCCTGGGAATAAGCGAGGTAAATACGAACGACCCGCTGAGCGAAGGATAGAAATACGACCGGTTGTTCAAGGGCAGGGTGGAAGACCAGTCATTGCGGCCCGTTGCCGTAAGATAGACGATGTCCTTGTAGGAAATTCCGGCTTCGCCGTAAGCGCCGACTAGGCGTTTCCGCGTCGTCGCATCGGAAAAGAACTGGTTGGTGTTTGCGATATTGGAGAAGCTGATCGTTCCGGCCGTGATGAAGTTGTATCCCCACAGGTTTTGAACCGGCGTTTCGGTATTTTCCGTCGTACTTCCCAGCATCAGGTGCGTATCGAAGTCTCCGAAAGTCTTATGAAAATTGGTCATGACGGTGGTCGTGACATAAGTGTATCCGAAGAAGTCTTTGCTCAAACGGCCGTTCTGGTACAAGGGGATGACGGCCGACCCCGGGGAAACATAAGTATAATCGTCGGTGTTATACTGGTCGTAGCCCAAGCGCGCAATGATGTCCCACCAGCTGGCAATCTTGTAATTGGCGTTGATGTTGCCGGTGATGCGTTTGGTTTGCGAGGTCAGTTTATCCTCGTTGAGTATCCAGTAGGGATTGTCCATGTCCTGCTCCAAAGGGATAGTTCCGGCGAACGGGCGGTATTGGCTGCCATCCTGGTTAATATAATTCTTCATATTGAAGGTGTGCGGGAAGCTGTATACCGAGCCCATCGCCCCGGTACCGCCGCCGCCGTACAAGCCGGCCGTGGTCAGGGTCCTGTTGATATTGGCGATCGAATAAGCGACATTCGCATCCAGGGTCAGGTTGCCATATTTTTGTTCGCCGTTGAAACGGAAGGTGGTCTTATGATAGCCCGTCTTGGGGACGATGCCCGTTTGGTTGAAATCGGAGCCGGACAGGAAGAAGGAGCCGTTCTTATTGCCGCCCGAAACATTGACATTGTTGTCGAAGATAACGCCGTGCTGAAAGAAATTGCCGATGTTGTCGTGCAGCGAATCCGGGGAAGTGATCTTTTGTCCCCAGGACTGGTAGGTGATGTTATTGAAAGCACCGTTGTTGCTATAGGCCCCGTTGCCGAACTCGCTTTGCGTCTCCGGCAATTTATCCGCCCAGGAGGTGCTTACCTTGCTGGCGACGCTGACCCGGGCCGCGCCTTCCTCTCCTTTCTTGGTGGTAATGATCACGACGCCGTCTGCCGCACGCGATCCGTACAGGGCGGCCGCGGCCGCGCCTTTCAGCACCGACATGGTTGCGATGTCTTCCGGGTTGATGTCCATGATACGGTCCGAATAGGTGGTATTGCTGCGCGACAAACCGTCTGTGCCGGTATTGCCGGTCACCGTCGTCGAGTTGTCGTATATGACGCCGTCAACGACGAACAGCGGCTGGTTTTGCCGGCTGTCAGAGGTGGAATTACCCCCGCGAATGGTGATCGATGCGCCTGCTCCGGGCGCTCCGCTGAACTGGGTGATGTTCACACCGGGCACTTTTCCCGCGAGGGAGTTGACGATGTTGGTGTTCTTATTCTTCATCAATTCCTGCGCGTTCAGTTCGGTGACCGAGTATCCCAGCGCTTTCCTTTCTTTTTTGATACCCATCGCAGTGACGACGACATCACCCATTTGGCCGGAGTCGCCTTTTGAGAGGCGAACTTCCATGCCCGCCGCGGCCTTGATCCGCTGGGTGGTAAAACCGACGTAGCTGATCACTAAAATGGCGTTTGGACCGGCGGTGATGGTGAACTTGCCATTGTTGTCGGTAACAGTGGCTCGTTTTGTTCCGCTAACTGCAACGGTTACCCCGGCCAGCGGCGTCCCGTCGTCTGAAAGCACGGTCCCGGTAATGGGAGCCTGTTGAGCCTTCAGGTTGTTTGTCATCATGCCCAACACAGCAATCATGATCAAACTGAAAAGCTTCCATTTTCTCATACTTTTACTTTTTGGTTTTTTTAAAAATCTTTGTAACCGTTATGCCTGCAGGTTGGGCCGTGGCCTTTCGCCGGCAGGTTTTCGTAGTTAGACAGGGTGCTATTATTCGTCTATTCGTCTATAGGATATGGGTCCCTTTCCGGCGGTAGGGTTCCAGCAACGGATCCTCCGGCGGCAGTTCGGTGATCAGCATGTCGAGGTTTTCAACGGGGCAGACGTGAAAGGGCTGGAAGGAATTGATCTTCTCGGAGATAGTGAGACAGATGACCTTCCGGGCGGATTCGATCATGGCCTTTTTTACCTGGACGACTTCCCAGTCGTTGTCGGTGATGCCGTGTTCGGCGTCGATGGCGTTGACCCCCAGGAAACAGATGTCGGCTTTAATCTGCCGAATCCTGCTGATTGCTTCACCGCCAACGGTGATCCTCGAATTCTTGGACACTTTATCCCCGATGAGGATAACGTCGATCAGCGGGTGGTGCGTGTATTCGAGCGCGACGGGCAGACTTCCGGATATAAAGGTGGCTTTCAGAGTGGGCGGGAGGTGACGCGCCAGTTCGATCAGGGTCGTCCCACCGGTGGTTAGGACGAACATGTCGTTTTGGATAAGGGCTGAGGCCTTGCGCGCGATCGCCTTTTTCTGCGCGTGCGCATAGATCGGTGCGGATGGGTAGTGGTAATCGTTAAAGGAGAGGGATAAGGCGCCGCCGTGAACTTTGATGAGCTTGTTGTTGTCGGCCAGTTCTTGTAGGTCCCGCCGGATCGTGTCCTCGGAGACGTCCAGTTCCTGGCTGAGACCGGCAGAGAGGACCTGGTTGTGCAGATTTACCTGGTGCAGAATGTAGGCTTGTCTCTCTGGTTTTAGCATACTGTTTTGGTTAGATGGTCGTCCAATCGGTGCGGCCGACCGCGAGTCGCGGTAGTCTGCCGGCTAATGTAAGCTAAAAACTGCATAAAAACGCAAGAGCTCGCAATATTTCGGAAAATTAGCGCGGGAATCCGGAAATCACGGCAGAATCCGGCATACCAAAGCGCATGGCAGGGATGATGAAGAGAAGCGCCAGCGGCGGCGCGGGCGTAGTTCGATGATCCGGACCCGCGGATGGAACGGGGCAATGGCAGACCGGACCCGTCTTCGGTGGAAGGGCCGGGGGGGGTGATCAGCGGCCGAAGGTGAAGCGTGCCGTCAGACCGAAAGCATCTGGAACGAAATTGATGGCGGGCAGGATGTCGAGCTCGGGTTTCCAGTCGAGCGACAGATCGATAGGCGCGTTGGCAAATTTGTAGTCCAGACCGATGGCGCCGGTCGGTCCCAACCAGGTCTGGTTATCCTGGAAACCCACGTATCCGCCGACTCCCCAGAACCACGTAAAGGCCGGGGTCGCGCCGATCAGCTGGTGGCGCTCGTACAATCCGCCCAACCCGAAACGGGTGCCAAAGGAGACGAGCCCCTCCAGGGCGTTTGTCGAATCCATGAAGTATTTAACGCTGAAGGAATTGCTGAGGGTAGGAGGGGCAGTGCTGAAGCGAATACCGATCGCCACTTTATAATCCTGCGCTGACAGGCGATCGTAGCAACCGCTGATGACCATGAGAACCAGGCAAAGGGAGATGATGCGCATACACGACGATTTAATTTCCCGGCTAACGGAATGTCGGCGGCAGATATTTGCGGGGGACTGTTAGAACTTTCTTAATGTGTACCGGTGAAACTGTCCACCGCCGATGCGCTCCGGGATGGAATTAAGAAGGCTTTGCTGCGGGAAAGTTTAACGGTCGGGACCGGCCGCGGGCTGGGTATCGTCGAAATCCTCGGATTGTTTGCGTTTGACTTCTTCGAAGAGTTGTTGTTTGCTCTTTGGACGAATGTCTTCGTGCCACTTGAATCCGCGCAGGACCATATCCTCGATAGGTGCGTGCTGGATGGGGTACATCGTTCCCGTGGCATCGTTGCGAAGGACGACGCGGTTCAGCTCCCTTCCATCGGGTTTGCCCGTGGAGTCGTATTTGGGGGCGAAAAGCATATCGATGATATCGGCATTGGCCTTGTTGACCCCGGTGTACGCTTTTTTGTCGTCGGCGACGTAGTAAATGCTTTCCGAATTGCCTTTGGCGCGGATGTAATCGATCTGTCCGCCCTTGAACAGGACATTGATCGTCGTGCCCTTGAGCTGGTTATAGAAATTCCTGCTCACTTTGTTGACGGCCAGCGCATTTTCAAAAACATACAGCCGTTCGGCCTTCTTGTTTTTCGTGTACACATACATGGTATCCCCGGTGACCTGGTAATTGCCGCTGCCCCAGGCGATGGGGTTATAGAAAAGGCGGAAGATGGAATCTTTCGACGAATAGTAGAGACTGTCCGCCACGGCCTGCAACGAATCGGAGTAAATGCGGACGTGATGATAGCCGATCACAAACCGCAGGGTAGTGTCGGTAGTCGGCAGTTTCCCGATGGAGTCGGCTTCATGACCGGGCAGGGGGGCTTCATCCGCCCGTCGCGGCGGCGGTCTTCGGATGCGGGCGGCCAGGGCAAGACTGTCGCGCTTTCGTATGGCGTTGGCGCTGTCGGCGAGCCCGACCCTTTCGAGGCTGTCGAGAAAGGCCGCATGGTGCAGGCTGTCGGCGCGGGCGACGATCCTGAGGCTGTCGTTGACCGCGGCTTGCCGGATGCTGTCGGCTACCGCATGTTTGCGCGCCCGTTCTTTTGTTTTGACCGCCTGGAGACTGTCGGTGATATCCTGTTGCCGGATCCTGAGGCTGTCGTTATAGCGTTTTTGCCGCGCTTTTGCGCTGTCCGCCTGTTCGCGTATCCGTTCGCGCACGTCGGAGATGGAATCCTTGCGTGCCTGGCGGGCCGCTTTTTCTTTTGCTTTTTCCCGTTTTCGAAGTTCTTTGGGTGTCGGCGGGTTGAGCCGCTCGAGGTCTGCCTTGGTGATGGGATTTTTCCCCGCGGAGTCCGTAATGCGGACTATCTGCCGCGGGCTCCCCCGAATGATGCCGCGGGCGCGATGGAGGCTGTCGAGACCCAGTCTGCCGAGACTATCGGCGACGCCCGGACCGAGACTGTCGCTGAGGTCGGTCACCTGCATGTTCTTTGTCGTATCCGCCCCCGTGGCGTGCGCGACCGAATCCTTTGCCGCCCGCGCGAGCGTAAGATTG
>DASZYU010000297.1:0-2261 GCA_035545215.1 Puia sp. | reverse complement strand
GAGCCGATTCCCCGGCGATGTGGGATTTCCACAATGGCGCTCCGATCCCACAGGTCTGACCGCCTGGCACGGTATTGGAAGTAATAGAAGCGAACAGGACGGTGATTTCCTGCTAAACAATTACAAAGCCGCTCAAACTCGGTCTTGTAAAAATTAAAAGGAATAGGCGTCCATACAGGAGCTGTGTTTCGCAAGAAGTACAGCTTCTTCTTTTTCGGACGACGAAGTCCGCACCGGCGCCTTCGGCTCGTTGGATCCAGCTCCTGCCGGGCGTGCAATCCGCCGGAGACGGGAACAGCGGTTTCTATCTACGGGGCGGCACGCTCGATCAAAACCAGATCCTGCTGGATGGGGCGACCGTTTATGACCCATCACACCTGCTGGGTTTCTTTTCTGTTTTCAACTCGGATGCCATCAAGGATGCCACCAGTCTGGGCATATCCAGGGAGAACGCGCGGCTGGAACGTTTGCGACAGGAAAAGGAGACCGAACACCTGCGGACCGAATTGTCTTTTCTTCGCACACAGGTGAATCCGCACTTTATGCTCACCGTGCTGAACAGCATGGTGCTGCTGGCGCGGAAACGCTCGGGCCTGTTGGAGCCCGTCCTCATGGAGCTGGCCCGGCTGATGAACTATATGCTTTATGACGCGAACCGGGAGTTAATCTGTCTGGAGGACGAGATCGGCTATCTCCGCGCCTATATCGATCTGCAGCTGTTGCGCTGCGGCAGCGACGTAACCGTTCGGTTCACTGTGCCCGAGCCCGTCGGCAGCCGACGTATCGAACCGATGCTGCTGATCCCGCTGGTGGAAAACGCCTTCAAGCATGGCATCGGGCTGGTCAACCTGACGCGGCGACTCGAGATGCTGTATCCGGGTCGTTACGAGCTGCAGTGGACGGACAATCTGCACGTCGACCTGGGCGAATCGGAACACTGGTTCATCATTCAATTAAACATCCCATTGCAATGATCAATTGTCTTGCCGTCGACGACAAAAACCCTGCGCTGGACATCCTCGAGGACAGTATCCGGCACGTGCCCTTTTTACCTCTCGTGGGGAAGTGCAAGAACGCCTTCGCCGCGATAGAGGCGCTGCAGCAGCAACCGGTCGACCTGTTGTTTCTGGACATCGAAATGCCGGGTATCAGCGGTCTGGACTTTTTGAATAGCCTTCCCGGAAGACCGATGGTCATCTTCATCACGGCGTACCGAGACTATGCCGTGGAGGGGTTCGACCTCGCGGTGCTCCTTTATTGTCATGCTGGAAAAGATCAGCTCGGTCCGTAACGAGGTCATCCGCATCGGGCAGCGCGATATACCGTTGGGCCGCGGATGCAGGGAAGATTTCTTCCGGAAGATCAATGAGATCAAATGAGGATGCGGGCGGCGCAGTCGCGGCGGCACGATAATTTCTGCGGCCTGCATAAACGAGATATGAAAAATGAACGTGGGAGCCTGGTTGTTTCCAGCCCGGAATTCATTGGGGATGGAAAGATACCCGTACAATATACTGCCGACGGCGCCGGGGTCAATCCGCCGCTGACCTTCGACGGGGTTCCGGAGGGGACCCAGTACCTCGCGCTGATAATGGAGGACCCCGACGCGCCCGGAGGTACGTTTACGCACTGGCTTTTGTGGGATATCCCGGAAGCCACCAGTATCAGCGAACACACCACTCTCGGCGTGTCCGGCCGGAATTCGGCGGGCAAAAATGGCTATTTTCCACCCGATCCTCCCGCCGAAACGGGTAGTCACCGCTATTATTTCCACGTTTTCGCGCTGGACACGGGTCTCGACCTGAAGCCGGGAGCCGAAAGGGATGCGCTGCAATCGGCGATGGAAGGACATATCCTCGCTGCCGGTACGATGATGGCTCGCTACGGACGGTTGGAAGAACATGCCTGACGCCGGTTTTTTTGGCTATCTTCACCCGCATGAATCAACGCTATTATTCGCTGGACGTCTTTCGCGGGGCGACGGTTGCTTTCATGATCCTTGTCAACAACCAGGCCGGTCCTGCCTATGGGCCATTGGACCATGCACCCTGGCACGGGCTCACGCCGACAGATCTCGTATTCCCCTTCTTTCTTTTCGCCATGGGCAATGCGCTTGCCTTCGTGATGCCCAAAATGGAGCAGCAGGGGACACCCTATTTCCTTCGGAAAGTGATCCGCCGGACCCTGCTTATCTTTGTCATCGGTCTCCTGCTCAATTGGTTCCCTTTCGTCCGTTGGGATCAGGGTCAGTTGGTGCTAAA
>DASZYU010000296.1:0-2189 GCA_035545215.1 Puia sp. | reverse complement strand
CTTCCGATGTCTGCGTGTACGGCACGGGGCAGCTGGTGCTTTGGAGCAAGACGCTCGATCCGGCCCGCGCGCACATGAACACATTGCTCGATAAAACCGTCACGAAGATCGCGATCGCCAATCCCGCCCACGCGCCCTATGGCAAGCGGGCCGAAGAAACCCTTCGCTACTATAACCTGTATGAAAAGGTGAAAGACAGGCTCATCTTCGGCGAGAACATCGCCCAGACGGCGCAATATGCGCAGAGCGGCGCGGCCGACATCGGGATGATCGCGCTCTCGCTGGCACTTTCCCCCGCAATGCGGGGTGCCGGCGGAAAGTATTGGTTGGTCCCGCCCGCAGCCCACCAGCCCCTGCTGCAGGGATTCGTGCTGCTGCCGCCTTCGAAAGGCAATGCCGGCGCCGCCAAATTCGCGCAATTTTGCGGTTCCGGGGCGGCAAAGGAGATCCTCCGTGCATTCGGGTTCGGACCGGCACGCTAACGGGATCGTCCCCTCGCCGGAATGGCGGGCAGGACCAACGTAAACTCTCATTAAAGCATAGACGCATGATCGATTGGTTACCTCTTTGGCTGAGCTTGCGGTTGGCCCTCGTTACGACGGTCATCCTGTTTGTGCTGGGCATTCCGCTCAGCTACCGCCTGGCCTATAACCGCCGCCGTTGGAAAGTGGTCGCTGAAGCCTGTATCAGTCTGCCGATGGTATTGCCACCCACCGTCCTGGGTTTTTATCTACTGCTCGCGTTCAGCCCTGCGGGTTCTTTCGGCCGGATGCTGGATCATTACTTCGATGTCCGCCTGGTCTTTACCTTTCCCGGACTGGTCGTCGCGTCGCTGATCTATAGCCTGCCCTTCATGGTCAACCCGTTGCTTGCCGGGTTCAAAAACCTTCCGCCACACCTCCTCGAAGCTTCCCGGACACTTGGCAAATCCGATTGGACCACCTTGCGCCGTGTTCTGCTTCCAAATATGCGTCCTTCGCTGATCACCGCGGCCATCCTGGCTTTCGCCCATACCATCGGAGAGTTTGGAGTCGTCATGATGATCGGCGGCGCCATCCCCGGTCGCACGCGCGTCGCATCGGTGGCCATTTATGACGAGGTTCAGTCGCTCAACTATGCGCTTGCCAACCGTTATGCCGCTATTCTGCTGGTCTTCTCCTTCAGTATCTTGCTGGTCGTGTACCTCGTGAACCACCACTTCAGTCAATCCAAAGCGGTCGTATGAACGTCCCCTCCGACAACCTGCTGTTCCGGGCAACGAAAATGCTGCATACCGCTCAGGGGCGCCAGCTTTTCGATGTATCCTTCCAGGTGCCGCATGGACGCCTGCTCGCCGTTTATGGACCATCCGGCTCCGGCAAGACCACGCTACTTCGTATACTCGCGGGCCTTACCGAAACGCAGTCCGGTCACATCGCCATGGGGGGGAAGGTCTGGCTGGATGATACGAGACGCATCAATCTGCCCACGCGCCGGCGCTCCATCGGCTTCGTTTTCCAGGACTTCGCGCTTTTCCCGCACCTCACTGTCCGCGGCCAGTTGGAATATGCGCTTCCCCGGGATGCCGACCGCTCGATCATCAGCGAACTGCTGGCACTGATGGAGCTCGAAGAGCTGCAGCACCGGCGCCCTGCGCTGCTATCGGGCGGCCAGCAACAACGGATCGCCATCGCGCGCGCCATCGCCCGGCGGCCCAGGCTTTTGCTGCTGGACGAACCCCTTTCCGCACTCGACGACGAGATGCGTTCGAAACTGCAGGACTACATCGCCAGGGCGCACCGGCATTTCCAATTGACCACCATACTGGTGAGCCACTATCTGCCCGAGATCTTCAGCCTCTCTGACGAAGTGATCGTACTGGAAGGCGGAAAGATCCGCGAACGCGGAGCGCCGGCATCGCTTTTCCCGAAAGACAGGATCACGGGTAACCTGCGGCTCGCGGGAGAGATCGTCGCCATCATACCGGCAGGCAGCGCTTGCATCATTCATGTCCTCTCTGCAGGCGCCATCATCAAGGTTGTCTCGACGATCGCCGAAGCCGGCATATGGCAAGTCGGACAAACGGTGACCGTCGCCTACCGGGATCTTAACCCGGTGATCAGCCGGGAAGAAAAATAATGCTTATTTTACACAGGAATCCACGCTTATGCCACTGCTTTCCGTATGGGAAAAAGAAAGTTTCTTCGCCC
>DASZYU010000295.1:0-4855 GCA_035545215.1 Puia sp. | reverse complement strand
GAGCCACCCCACCCTGCAGGAGCGCAAAGAGCGCCTGCAACGCCTGCAACTCGAAAGGCCTGCCGACCCCACCGCCGCCTGGAGCCTTTTCGACAACGCGGAGAAGTTGCAGGAAACGATGACTGCAAGGCTTTACCAGTCGGTCAAATTCCAATCCGCCGTCGAGTTCTACGAGAACCGCGAATTCGAGGAACAATACCGGGCGATGAAGAATGGGTATGCCCTTCCCGCGGCCTATAAAGGTTTTTATGACGGCCGGTACATCGATATCCGGGATTGGGATCTCGACAGGTTATCGGCCGAGCCGGCCCCGGCCCTCCGTTTCGACGAATTGTTCAACGAAGGGTCCGGACATCTCCAATCCGCCATCAACAGTCTGCGACGCGACATCGAAACATTGAACGCCATCGGCGAGGCCAGGCTGGAGGTCAACAGCTTTGATTTCGACGGGGTCAAACATGCTGCCGCCGACGCGCCGCGGATCGCCTCGCAGCTCGAAACCGAGGTGGCCGTGTTGACGGAGAAACAAAGGAACCTCGACAAACAGGCGTTCCTGTATTTCCTGCACCGGCCCGGGTCCGCCGGGGTGCTCGCCAACTATAGCCGCTGGAAACAGCTGAGCGCTCGTTACGAACAATACGGGCAAACGGTGAACCGGCTGCTGCAACGGATCCGGCCCCTGTATGCCGGCGGGCTTGGTCTCCGCGAGGTGGAGGAAACCATTCAGGCGCTCAAGGAGAACGAAGAAGCCGAGCTCAAAAAGGAATACCGCCAGCTGTCCGTCTCCGGCTTCCTGCCGGATGAGCTCCTTGGCCGGATGCAGGCTTTTTTGGGGAGGGATTACGCCTATTTTGCCGGCAGGCAGTTTCGGAATACGGAGCTGGAAGAATTGAAAGACCTGGCGATCGAGGTCGCCAATGCGTTCAACCAGATGCAGTTCAGGTGGTATAAGAAGATGCTCGTCGAACAGCTGGAAGGTGTGGCCGAAAACCGATAACTTTATCGAAACGTTTTCCCATGGAGGCGGAGATCAGACAGCTCTACCACTCGCCGTCCTTTGCCGTGCACAATTTCCTTTGCCGCTGTACCGCCTGTTCGGTGTCGGCGCGCGAATACGTCGACAGTTTGTCGATCGCGTATGTGCGAACCGGGAATTTTCAATTCAAGGTCTTCCGCAACGACCTCGACGTCTACCATGGGCTTTTCCTGGTGAGTAAACCGGGTTATGAATATCGCGTCGGGCATGTCCACCGTCTCCCCGATGAATGTACCGTTTTCCGTATCCCGGAGGAGCACTTGCCCATGGTGATGGCGCAAGCGCCGGAATATGCCGCGTTTTTCCGAAATTCCGACCGCCAGTCCATCGTCATCCCCGCCACTGCCGGCACCGAACACCTGCACCATTGCATCTTTGGGCTATTGCACCAGCCGCGCGTCCCGCGTCTCCGGATCGACTCGCTGGTCACCACGCTCCTGCTGCGCGTCCTGTCGGCGGGTCACCGTCCCGCGCCGGCGCTCAACGACCGGCAAAAGCGTTTTCACCTCCCGGCCATCGAGGCGGTGAAAGAGCACGTCCACGCGCATTTTACCGAGGACCTGGCGCTCGCCGACCTGGCAGGCGTCGGCCACCTGAGCCCCTATCATTTCAACCGGCTCTTCCGCAAGATCACGTCCGTGACACCATATCAGTACATGCTCCGCGTGCGTTTGGAACAGGCGCAGCTGCAACTGCGCGAAACGACGCGGCCTGTCACGGACATCGCTTTTTCGTGCGGGTTCAATAGCCTTGAGAACTTTTCGGCAGCTTATAAAAAGATGTACGGACAGTCCCCGACCGTCGCCCGCTCGGAGTCGCGGCCGCGCACTTAGCCAAAAGAGCAATTTTTCGTAAGCCCCCGCCGGGTAGTGCGGTTAGCTTTGCGGTACAAACAACCGCATCATGAAACAGAAACTATTGACGACGCTGGACGTCTCACAAAACTACACGCTCGGTGTAGCCCAGCTGATGCCCGAAGACGGCTATGCTTTTTCGCCCGCGGAAGGCGTATGGAATTTCGGCGAGCTCATCCATCACATTGCCTATGGTATCTACTGGTGGGAGGACAATTTTCTCCGGAAAAAGAAAACCGAGTGGAACCCGCCGGCCGCTGCCGCTACGAAAAAGGCGGCGGTCCAGTACCTCACGCAGGCCTTCGCCTCGCTGAGAAAGACGGTGGAGACCGCTGTTACGGATGACGACACGGTTTACGGCTTTTTCGCAACCATCGATCATATTACGCATCATCGCGGCCAGGCCACGGTCTACCTGCGCGGCCGGGGGATCAAACCGCCCGAATACGCGTTTTAATAGGGGGCGGGCCGCGTAACAGGCCGTCCTGGCACAGGCTGCCGATCTGGGCAATGCCCATGTACCCGATGCCGCGTCTCGCCGCCATCGTCGCTTATGCGGCCGCATCGATCGGATGGGCCTTCACCCGCCGGCGGACCGGACAGACCTGATCAGTCTGGAATTTGCCTTATCTTTAGCCCAACCTTCCCCATCGCCAGTCATGCGCACAACGGTTCTGATAGCCCTGATAACATCCCTGGTCTCACTCGTCCGTTCAGCCAGGGCGCAGGGGACAAAGGATTCGGCGACCGTCGCCGAAGCGAAGGCGGCCTACCGGCTGATCTCACAGGATCCCGACTCAGCCTATTCGATCGCGGAAAAAGATCTGCTTTCGGCCCGTCGTACGGGCGACCGGCTGTTGGCCGCGCATGCTTACCTGGCCAGGGGCTGGGCGTCCTTTCACAAGGGCGCCTACAACAAGACCTTCCCCGACCTGATAACCGCGGCCCAACTGTTCCACCAGGTCCATGACACGAAGAACGAAATGCGGACATATGTCAACCTGGGCATGGCCTATTCGCAGCACAGCGAGTTCGCGAACAGCGCCAACTACCTGATCCGCGGCGATTCGCTCGCGCAGGTATTGAACGACGACACCACCAAGGCAGAGGTCAAACGGCAGATGGCTATCCTTTACCGCGAACAGGGGCGGTATCCCGAGGCCATTGCCAACTTCCGGGAAAGCATGCGGATCTTCAGGGCCCTCCGCGATACGATCCGTTTTTTCGGCGCGGCTTCCAGTCTCGGCGCTACCTATATGGCCATGTCCAAACCCGACAGCAGTCTCGCCATCCTGCGCGACTGTCTGCCGATGACCGGCGCGCTGCACGCATACGAAAAAGGCATGCTGCTCGAACATTATGGGGACGCGTGGTTCGCGCTTAACCAGTACGACAAGGCCATGGATTCCTACAACGGCGCCTACCGGCTTTTTCTCAACAACCACAACCGGGCGGATATGGCCTATGAGGCGATGAACCTGGGTAAGACCTTTACACGGCTGAAAAAATACGCCGACGCGGAAAGCTGGCTGTTACTGAGCTATCGCGTCAACGACAGCCTGAAAATGGCCAACTATACGCACGATGTTGCCGAGCAGCTGTCCGATCTGTTCAAGGCCACGGGCGACTGGCACAAAGCCTACCGGTGGCTGGCCGTCAAGGATTCACTGCGCGATTCGCTCGATCTGCGCGCGGTGAACGAAAAAACGGCGCAGCTCCAGGCGCAGTACGAGGCGGACAAGAAAGAAAAAGAGATATCCCTGCTGAAAGACGAACGCGAATTGAACCTTGCCATCGTCGAACGGCAACGCGTGTTCCAGCGCGGGCTGGTCGTGGTGGTGGTGCTCCTCATCCTGATCGGCCTGCTCATCATCGGCCGTTACCGGTCGGCCGCGAGGGCCAAACAATTGATCGAGCTCGAAAAGATGCGCAACCAAATCGCGCGCGATCTGCACGACGACATGGGCTCCGCGCTGTCCAGCATCCACATCATCAGCCGGGTTGCGCTGTCCAACGGCGGCGACACCGCGAAGATGATTGACAGAATGAGGAAAATACACGAATATTCCGGTCTGATCCTCGAGAACATGAGCGACATCGTGTGGACGATCAATCCGGCCAACGACACGCTCGAAAAAGTTCTTTTCAAAATGCGAGAGTTCGCGGCCGATATCTTCGATCCGCTGAACATCGAATACGTGTTCCGGCAGGAAGGCGATTTCGCGGGGACCCGCCTGGGTTTACAGACCCGCCGCGATCTCTATCTCATCTTCAAGGAAGCGGTGAACAACGCGGCAAAATACAGCCTGTGCTCGAAGGTGATGATCACCGTTGGAGTAACCGACGGACGTGTGGACGTACGGATCGCGGACGATGGCGCCGGTTTTGATAAGGAGGAAGTGAAGTTCGGCAACGGGCTGAAGAATATGGAAGAACGCGCGCGGCGTATCGGCGCGCAGCTCGACATCGCCAGCGCTCCCGGCAGCGGCACGACCGTGTCATTACGCCTAAGATCACATCATTGAGGGATGCACATGGCGGCGAATTTTTTGAAATTTGCAGTTGGATAATTATGCAGACAGGCGTCGTCATATTCGAGGACAATGGAGCCCTTCGCGAAAGCATCGCACAATTGCTGGCCGATTCAAAAGCGTTCACGCTGCTCGGCAGTTGGCCCAATGCCCTGCAGGCCGACAAGCTGGTCAGGGACCTCAAGCCCGACGTGATCCTGATGGACATCGACATGCCCGGCGGGGTCAGCGGCATCGAAGCCGTCAGGAAGATCCGCTCCTTCGACCGGCGAACGCCCATCATCATGCTGACCGTGTTCGACGACCAGACGAACGTGCTGGAAGCCGTGTTCGCCGGCGCGTCGGGCTACCTGCTCAAAAAACATCTTTCCGATCACCTGGCCGATTCGATCCGCGAGGTGCTGGCCGGCGGGGCGCCCATGAGCCCGAACGTC
>DASZYU010000294.1:0-6510 GCA_035545215.1 Puia sp. | reverse complement strand
ATGCCCCCGCGCCCTTCCGCACACCCCCGCGCCCTTCCGCACACCCCCGCGCCCTTCCGCCCACCGCCCCGCCTCCTTCGCCGTCAATCGCTTCGACCAACTAGCGGTCTGTGTATGAATCAGTTGACCATTAAAATTTCCCGACCTGCCCCGAACCGATGGTGGGCTCCATGCCGAGCGCTTTTGCGCCGTTAAGCGTGGCGATGCGGATCGCCTGCAGCGGCGTGAACCCTTATTAAAGAAACAGGGTCTGTCTCAAACGTCCTCCGGTCAACCGCATCGTATGCCCCTTCCCGTCATAAAGCGTGCACGCAAAATTGGCCGTCACCGTCGCCAAATTCGCATACCCCGGGATGGCTGCCCGGTGCAGACGGCAGCCCGTGATCGTAAAATAGCTGCCCGCCTGGTCTGCGGCGCCATAGAGCGTTTCCCACCGCGTCCCGGCCGTATCGATCCACGACAGGTTGACGCCCGGGCTCAACAGGGTGCGCGTGCGTGTCCCGGCAAAGACGATCGTACCGCCCCCGATCTCGCTGAAACTGGTATCCTTCACCGGCCGGGCGAATGCGACGTCGCGCGGGGCGAAAAAGGAATCGGCGACGCTGACCGGAAGGACCAGCAAATGCTGCCCCGGCGCCACGCTGGTGATCGTGTTCAGGTTGCCCAGCGAAAACGAGAATTGCGGGAATGCATCGGCGGCGCCCCTGGTGAACGTGGCGCCCATCCTGTCGTACGCAAACCAGCTGGTGTCGGGATCGATCTGTCCCCAGGTATTTCCCCAATGCGCCGGATGCTGCGCCGGGTCGTAAATGCCGAGCGTCCGGTTGCCGGCCAGCGTAATATCGATAAAAATGGTCGTGTCCGTGATGAGCGTGTCGGAACCCATCCCGCGGGCGGCGCTATCGGTCTTCCGGCAGGAGGAAAGCCCTGCGAAACCGGCGACGGCGGCCAGTAAAAGCAACAGGTAGTATGGTCCGGGCTTCATGCGCATACCGATCGTCCAAACAGTCATAAAGTTAGCGGTTTATCGGTTCGTGCGGTCGGGTGAAATATCGGCCTGTTTGGTACGAAACCATTCCAGCGGTGAGCAGATCCGTTCGCAGGCTATCCAGGAACAGGACTAAAGATAAAGATAAAACCTCAGGATCCGCTGACGACGCGAGCCGCGGGAGTTGCCGAAGTCGCCGAAGTCGCCGGAGCCGCCGGCGGCGGCGTGGTTTGCTGGCCGTGTTCGAGCACCTGCATCAGGCGGTCCGTTTTGGGCACGATCAGGATCCGCGTCGACGGACGTGCCGGACCGCTCGTTGAATCGGCGGCTGCAACCGCTGACCATTCGTTCCTGGCGGCCGCCGTCATCCGGTTCGGCGAAACCCGGTCGTCCTGCAGGACGCGCACGACGGCCGCAGCGCGTTTGATGCCGAGGTCCCAGTTGTCGGGAAGACTATCGGTGTGTGGCGGGAGGCTGTCTACGTGACCTTCGACCATGAGATCGACCTCCGGCTCGTCGTTCAACGCGCGGGCGAGCCTGCCAAGCACAGGTTTAGCCTTGTCGCTGACGGCATACCCGGCGCTGTCGCCGTTGAAGAGCAGACTGTCCGACAGATCCACGTGGACGGCGCCCTTTTCGAGACGGATGGCCACATCCTTTTCACCATAGCCGCCGATGGATTGTTTCAGCTCGAACAGGACGACGAGATTGACCGAATCGCGATAGGCGATCGCCGAATGCAACGCGATCATATAGCTGTCCCTTGCGCCCATGTTGTCGAGCGAACGGCGGATGCTTTCCGCCTGCGCGCTGCTGACCGCGCTCAGGTCTTGCAGCTGCTTCCGCAATTGCGTGTTGACTTCGGCGGCTGCGCTCAATTGCTGCGTCATGTCCTTGTTCTGTTGCTGCAGCGTCGACTTTTCCCCCGACAGGCGGCTATTGTCGTCCTGGCAACTTTTCAGCGTGCGCATCGATTGGTTGTACAGCGAGTCGGATAGACTGGCCTGCCGCTGGGCAGCTTTGAATCTTCCGGCAGAAACACAAGCGACGAAGGAGAACGCGGCGGCTATAAAAAGGAGATACACGGATCGCATAAAAGGGCATGTTTGAAGGGCACAAAGATAGAAAGAAATAAGTTGGCTTGCGCGCGGAGGGAACAGCGCGCTTCGCCGTATCTTTACCGCAATCATTGTCCATGAAGCCATATTGGATTACCTTCCTCCTCCTGCCCACGGCATCGCCGGTCATTGCACAGGAGCCGTCCGGGTCCGTCTACACGATCACCGACTTCGGCGCCGTCGGCGACGGTACCACGCTCAACACGGCAGCCATACAACGAACGGTCGACAGCTGCAGCCGTCACGGTGGCGGCAGGATTGTCTTCCCGGCGGGACGTTTCGTCACCGGGTCGGTCCGGCTTTTCAGCAATATCGAACTTTACCTCGAGCCGGGCGCAACGCTCACCGGCAGCCCCGATAACAAAGACTATTTGCATCAAAAGGATTTCGGATTCAGCGGCCCGGGGGCAGGATCGCGAACGGGTATCCTTTTCGCGCATGCAGCGGAAAACATTTCGATCACGGGGCATGGAACGATCGACGGCCAGGGGGATCTTTTCGTTTACCCGGACAGTCTGCAACGCGGCACCGACTTCGATCCGAAGTATACACGACAGGGAAAAGCGTATGGCGATCCGAAGTTCGGCAGCGCCGACGGCCCGGTCCTCTGGAAGGGCCTCTACGAGAACCGTCCGGGCGTCATGATCATCTTCGACGACTGTAAACATGTCCGCATCGAGGATATCGCACTGCGCGTATCGCCGAACTGGACCATGGCTTTTCAGAGCTGCGAGGACGTCGGGGTGCATGGCATCAGTATCGATAACGATATGTCCATCCCCAACAGCGACGGCATCGATCTCTATGATTCGAAGAATGCGGTCATATCGGATTGCGTGATCCATTCGGGCGACGACGCGATCGCGCTCATCAGCAGCGACAATGTTACAGTGGGCAACTGTGTCCTGCAGTCGAGGTCCAGCGGTATCCGGGTTGGTTACAACGTCTTCAATCATCGCAATTCGGGCAACCTGCTGTTCGACAATATCCGCATTTACGACTCCAACCGCGGCATCGGCATCTTTCAGCGCATGGACGGGGAGATGACCAACATGGTCTTTTCGAACATGATCATCCAGACGCGGCTGCATACCGGCGAATGGTGGGGACACGGCGAGCCGATCCATATCTCCGCAGTCCCGGGCCTGGGCAGCAAATCCGTCGGAAAGATCAGCAATATCCGCTTTTCGCACATTGTGGCGACCGCGCAGACCGGCATCGTCGTGTATGGCTTGCCGGCCGGCCGGGTGAAGGACATAACGTTCGAGGATATCGATCTGACCATCCGACGCGGACCTCTATCGGACAGCTATGGCGGCAACATCGATCTGCGTCCTGCAAACGATCTTTCATTGGCGATCTTCCGCCACGACATCCCGGCCGTTTTTGCCCGCGGCGTCGACGGACTCGACCTTCGCCATATCCGGGTACACTGGGGTGAGGGTCTGCCGGCCTGGTTTCAGAAAAATGCTGCATTCCCGGGATGTACCGGGGTCAGGATCGAAGACTGGCGAAATCACTAACGCTCCACGTATTGCCCGGATACGCCCCGATGCGCAGGACCCCGGATCCGGGGGCACAATTCGGCGCGCGAAATGCCGTTTAGGAGGGATGCGCCTCTATATCCGCCTGCTGACCTGCTGTCTGACCATCTTTTTCGCCCGGACTTCTTTTGCACAGTCTTCTTCCCCGCACACGCTGTTGTGGCGGATATCGGGAAAAGGTCTGCAAAAGCCTTCCTACCTGTTCGGGACGCTCCATCTCAACGACAAACGACTCTTCAATTTTGACGACTCGGTTTACCGGGCCATCGAAAAAACGGACGGGCTGGCGATCGAAGTCAACCCCGATGAAATGGCCGCCTATTACGTCAACCGGCTGATGGACCAGCTGTCGAATGGCCGGCTGCTGAAAGACGTCCTCGGCGAACATTATTTCGACAGGAACCGGGAGGCCCTGTCCAAAAGGTTTCACAAGCCGGCCGGGGAGATCACCACCTCGGACGTCATGCGCGAGAAGAATAAATGGATGTCGGAATACATGAAAAAAGGGGAGATGCCGACATTCATGGATGCCTGGCTTTACAACGTCGCGAGAAGACAGGGAAAATGGCTCGGAGGGATTGAGGATTTGACGGATCAGACGGGACTCCTGAATGACCTCGTCGACCGGTCGGATGTGGACGATCTGCTGGCCACCCCGGACAATGTGCAGGAGTCGGAGGGAAAGACGGGCATCGAACGGATGATCGCGCTGTATTCGAGCGGGGATGTGGATGGGATCAGGAATTTCACGCATGACAATTCCACGCCTGAACAGGAGGACCGGCTGCTGACCCACCGGAACCGCAAGATGGCGCGGAGGATCGACAGTTTGGTGCAGGTGCGGACCATGTTCCTGGCCATCGGATCGGCCCACCTTGCCGGCGACAGCGGCGTCATCAACCTGCTCCGCCAGCGAGGTTACGCCGTAGAACCGGTGTTCTCCACCCGCAAGATGCCTGCGTCCGACTATACCTTCAAGGAAGTCCACCTGCCCTGGGTCACCGTCACCGATCCGAAAGGACACTATAGGGCGGAGATGCCGGCAAACCCGGCTTCGGTCAGGTTGTTCGGTTTGGTAAATATGAAGTTCCTGCTGGACCTGTTCAATTTGTCGGGGTACGCCACCATGGCCGTCGTCAACTCCAACAGGACGGTCAGTCGCGACTCGCTCTTCGATCAATTGGCGCGGCAGATGATGCATGGGGCCAACGTCAAAGCCGCACGCAGACTCGATCAGCACGGTATTGCCGGAAGAGAATATATGGAAAGCACCGGCGATGCCAACCTCCGCGTGCAGCTGTTCGCGGACGACCGCATGGTGTACATGGCGATGCTCTCGTCGCTGAAAAAAAAGGACCTCGTGTCGGACGATGCCGAGAAATTCTTTCGTTCGTTTGCGATCCAGCAGCAAGCTGACCCCGGGTCGGACGCCGTGCGGCCCTTTACCGATTCGGTCATGGGCATTCGTTTTCTTTCGCCGGCCACGCTCGAGTACAATGACAAGCTGAGCTCCATCGGCGATTCCTGGAAGATCGCGTGTTTTACGGGCGCCGATCCCGCCACCGGGGCCTATGTCATGCTTTTCTCGAGAGAGGTGCGGCCGGGCTACTATATCACCGCGGACAGTACGGTCGTGAACGATTTCAGGGAAAGAATGCGGACGCAATACGAACATATCGTCGAAAACGAGCGCACCATAGACGGGACCAGGGCGATATGGATGTCCGGCAGGAACAGGGCAAACCCCCAGTTGTATTCCAGTGCGTTGTCGTTGCTGAAGAACGGCAGGAACCTGTTACTCGTCGTCGTCAGCGATTCCGCCGAAAATTCGAATGCCCGTCTGCAGGGTGTTTTCAGCTCGCTGCATTTCGTGCCGCCACCTTCGATGCCCGCCGTTCGCGGGGCCGCGCCCGACGGAAAATGGACCTGTACGGTGCCTTCCCCAATGCGACCGGTCGTTCAGGGAGCCCATCTGCGGATGACATGGGCGTCTTACGATACCAACACCGCCGTCTCCTACCAGGTGATACCGGACACGTTGAATAAATACCGCTGGTACGCGGACGACAGCCTGTTCTGGAAGGAGAAGATCGGGGCCTTTCGGGCGGACAGCACGCGTGCCGTCGAAGTAAAAGATGTTGTCAACGGTAATTGCAGCGGTAAAGAGTTGTTCGTCGAAAGCAAAGGCAACGTCTATTGCAAGAGGGTCCGGTTGTTGCTCGACGGCGATATCCTTTACGAGCTGTTCGTGGCCGGTGAAAAAGACTTCCTGCAAAGCGAGCCGGTCAATACCTTTTTTACCTCCTTCCGCGCGACGACAAACGCTCAACCCAACAGCCTCACCGGGCGCAAAACGGCATTGTTGCTGAAGGACCTGGGCAGCGCGGACTCTGCGACCCGTTACGATGCCTATATGGCGCTCAATAACGCTCCTTTCGATAAGGCTGACGCGCCTGCTTTGCGACAGGCCTTGTTCCAGGAGTACCGCGAGCCATTCGGCTCGGACACCGCCGTTTCGACAACGGTCAACGAACGATTGTCCGCGATCATAGCTAAATTGGACGATTCGGCCACGGCGGCAATGTCGGTGGCATTCGTAAAGGATTCCTATGGTTCGCTGACCGGGGCATGGGGCAGGTACAGGAATACGGCGCTCCGGCTGCTGGCCACCCTCCATACGTCGTACAGCTATTCCGTTCTGAAAGACCTGTTCAGCCGGGGGCCGATCCCGGAAAGATTGGGCGCCATGGTCAGTTTGGAAATCCGCGACAGCCTGCAGCTGGCGGCCGGGATCTTCCCTGCCTTCCGGCGATGGGCGGGTGACACGCTCCAGGCCGCATCGGTCGCTGAGATTGCGCTG
>DASZYU010000293.1:0-3054 GCA_035545215.1 Puia sp. | reverse complement strand
AATCGCGGTTTGGTTCTTTGTTAAAATTAACCGTTCGTGTACCTATCTTCGCGTTAAACCTGTTTTAACATGTCGGCCGATAAGGGTGAATACCGGAACATTTTGTCGGAATTGGGTGAAAATGTGCAACTCGTGGCGGTTTCCAAAACTAAAACTGCCGAGGATATTTTAGCACTTTATGCCGAAGGGCAACGCGATTTCGGCGAGAACTATGTGCAGGAACTGGTCGACAAGCAGGCGCACTTGCCAGCCGATATACGCTGGCATTTCATCGGTCACCTGCAGTCGAACAAGCTGAAATATATCCTGCCCTTCGTCCATCTCATCCAGGGGGTGGATAGCCTCCGGTTGCTGAAAGAGATCGAACGGCAGGCTGTCCGGGCCGGCAGGACGGTCGACGTGTTGCTGCAGGTGCATATCGCGCGGGAAGAAACGAAATTCGGATTCGGGGCGGACGAAATCGGGGAGGCGGTGAGCGCGCCGCGCGAAGGGGTGCGAATCCGGGGGCTGATGGGGATGGCGTCGAATACGCAGGATACCGCTGCGATCCGGTCGGAGTTCAGGGTTCTGAAAGGCCTGTTCGACCGGTGGTTCCGCGATGGCGGGATCCTTTCGATGGGGATGAGCGCGGATTACAGGATCGCCATAGAAGAAGGGAGTACGATGGTGCGGATCGGGAGCCTTTTGTTCGGGCGGAGGGGATGACGTAAATTTGGCGCCAGGCGACGAAGTCGCCCGTCCGAAGGACAGACATTAGCGCTCTGCGGGAAATGCGCTAATTTTTAATAAAGCGAATTTCCGCACATATTATGGCTGAACAGACTAAAAAAGAAGAAGAAAAGTCGTTGAATTTCCTGGAGGAGATCGTTGAAGAAGACCTGGCGGCCGGGAAATATAAGAGCATCCTGACCCGGTTCCCGCCGGAACCGAACGGCTATCTGCATATCGGGCATTCCAAATCCATCGTGTTGAATTTCGGACTGGCGCAGAAATATGGGGGGAAGACTAATCTGCGTTTCGACGATACCAACCCAGTCACCGAAGACGTCGAATACGTGGACAGCATCAAGGAGGACATCCGATGGCTGGGTTTCCAATGGGCCAATGAATTCTATGCGTCGGATTATTTTGAGCAACTGTACCATTTTGCCGAGGACCTTATCGGCAAGGGGCTGGCTTATGTCGACGACAGCACGGCCGAGGAGATCGCGAAGATGAAGGGGACGCCCACCGAGGCCGGTACGGAAAGCCCCTACCGGAACCGGAGCGTGGAGGAAAACCTGCGGCTGTTCAGGGAGATGCGCGCCGGAAAATACCGCGACGGCGAAAAGGTGCTCCGGGCGAAGATCGATATGGCGTCATCGAATATGCATCTTCGCGATCCCTTCATGTACCGTATACGGCATGCCCGTCATCACCGGACGGGGGACGCCTGGTGCATTTACCCGATGTACGATTTTGCGCATGGACAAAGCGATTCGATCGAACATATCACGCACTCGATCTGTACGCTGGAATTCATTCCACACCGCCCGTTGTACGACTGGTTCATCGAGAAGCTGCAGATCTATCCATCGCGTCAATACGAATTCGCGCGTCTGAACCTCACCTACACCGTGATGAGCAAACGCAAGCTGCTGCAACTGGTGAATGAAGGACATGTCACGGGGTGGGACGATCCACGGATGCCTACGATCTCGGGGCTTCGCAGGCGGGGGTATACGCCGGAGTCGATCCGGATGTTTGCCGAGAAGGTCGGCGTAGCCAGGCGGGAGAACCTGATCGACGTTTCGCTGCTGGAATTCTGCGTGCGCGAGCACCTGAACAAGATAGCGCTGCGGCGCATGGTAGTCTTCGACCCGCTGAAGATCGTGCTGACGAACTATCCGCAGGAGGAAGAGTTCCTTCCCAGCGAAGATAACCCGGAGGACCCGGACACGACGCACCGGGATGTCCCGTTCAGCCGGGAACTGTATATCGAGCGGGAGGACTTTATGGAAAACCCGCCGAAGAAGTTCTTCCGTCTCTCGCCGGGTCAGAAAGTGCGGTTGAAGTCCGCCTATATTATCCAGTGCGATGAGGTGGTGAAAGATGCGGACGGAAAGGTCACCGAACTGCGTTGTTCGTATCTGCCCGAAAGCAAAAGCGGCGGGGCGCAGTCCAACATTAAGGTGCAGGCGACGATCCATTGGGTGAGCATCCCGCATGCCATTACCCTGGAGGTGAGACTCTATGACCGGCTGTTCCGGGTGGAAGACCCCGCCAGCGAAGAGGGCGATTTCAAGTCGTATGTCAATCCGGATTCGCTGCACGTGGTACCCGCGGCTTATGCCGAGCCGGCGTTGCGGCAGGCGCGGTTCCATGAACATTACCAGTTCCTGCGCAAGGGTTATTTTTCCCTGGACAGGGACAGTTCGGAGGAAAAGATGGTGTTCAACCGGACATCGACCTTGCGGGACACCTGGGAGAAGGAAAAGAAAAAGCCGGGGTGACGGGCCGGGAGTAGAAAGAAGGTGTATGACGGAGGGGCCATGCAAGCGGAAGTCACGGGGCCGAAAAACGAAATGATGGCCGAAGGCATTAAAAGAAAAAGGCAGCGTCAGCTGCCTTTTTTTATTCGGTTATCGGTTGCCGCCGCCTCTTTGCGGTCGGTTTGCCTGCATCCATTCCTGGACTTTTTTCGCCAGATCGGGTCCCAGTGCGGCCTGCATACGGGCGTTCGCGGCCTCGTTAAGCGGCTGCATCTTGGCCATCCTGTCCTCGCGGCTCATCCCCTGGTTGGCCGGGTCCATGAAAATCTGACGCATCCCGGCCATGCGATCGTTCTGAATGGCTTTGACGGAATCGCATTGGACTTGTGTCAGATTGAGATCGGTCTTCATCTTGGCGAGCATAGCCTCCTGGCGTTGACGCATGGCGGCCGTGTCCCCTCTCATGCCCTGACCGAAAGCGGACGAAACGAAGAACAGCGCGGTGACCAGGGTAGCGCAGGCGATGACAAATCGGGACTTATGCCCATTGCCCGATGGCCTGAAATCAGATTTTCTAAGATTC
>DASZYU010000292.1:0-33939 GCA_035545215.1 Puia sp. | reverse complement strand
TACGCTTCGGTACACGGTATCCATCCGCGCCTGATCTATGGCGCCATCAGCGGTTATGGAAAGGAAGGACCCTGGGCGGACCTTCCGGGTCAGGACCTGCTGTTGCAATCCATGAGCGGTCTGGCGTATACTACCGGCAACGAAGAGGACAACCCGATGCCTTTCGGTCTGTCGATCGCCGACAGTCTTTGCGGCGCTCAGCTGGTGCAGGGCATCCTCGGAGCGCTGGTCCGTCGCGGCAAAACGGGCGAAGGCGCGCTGGTCGAGATCAGCATGCTCGAATCACTGCTGGATTTTCAATTCGAATTCCTGACCACCTATCACAGCAGCGGCCAGCTGCCGCGGCGCAGCAAGTACAGCAACGGCAACCCGCTGCTCAGCGCGCCTTACGGGATCTACCAGACGGCCGACGGATACATCGCCATCGCCATGGTGAACATACCGGACCTGGCGAAGGCCATCGGTTCGGCGGAACTGGCCGGTTACAAACAGGAGCAGGCGTTCACGCGGCGTGACGAGATCAAGGAAGTGCTGACGCGCGATCTGGCGGCGCATCCGACGGCGTACTGGCTGGAGCGGTTGCATGCCGAGGACATGTGGGCCATGGAAGTGCTGGACTGGAAACGGCTGACCGCGCACGAAGGCTACCAGGTGCTGGGCATGGAACAGCCGATCGCGAGCAGGGAAGGCAAAACGATGATCACGACGCGATGCCCGATCCGTATCGATGGCCGGCGGCTGTTCTCCGCGAAAGCCGCGCCTTCGCTCGGACAGGATAATGCGCGGATCCGGATGGAAGTTCTAAAATAACCAATGTCCATGAATGTATTGAAGGATATCCTAGTTGTCGATTTCAGCCAGTTCCTGTCGGGACCATCGGCGGGGCTTCGCCTGGCGGACATGGGCGCAAGAGTGATTAAGATCGAGCGGCCCGGCACGGGAGACATCTGCCGCCAGCTATATGTTTCGGACACGCGCATCGAAGGTGAAAGCACCATCTTCCATGCGATCAACCGGAACAAACAGAGCTATGCGGCCGACCTCAAACGTCCGGAGGACCTCGAAAAGGTGAAGCGGTTGCTGAGGCGTGCAGATGTCGTCCTGCACAATTTCCGGCCAGGCGTGATGGAACGCATCGGTTTGGATCATGCCGCCGTAAAGGCGATCCGCCCCGACATCGTATACGGCGAGGTCAGTGGCTATGGGAACGAAGGTCCGTGGAAAGATCTGCCGGGACAGGACCTGCTGGTACAGGCGCTCTCGGGTCTGACCTGGCTCAGCAACGACCGGAATGCGCGGCCGACGCCGATGGGTGTTTCCGTCGTGGATATCCTCGCCGGCACCTACCTGACACAGGGCATACTGGCGGCGCTGTACCGGCGCGGAGTGAACGGGTCCGGCGCGCTGGTGCAGATCAGCATGATGGAGGCGGTGCTCGACTTCCAGTTCGAGGTGCTCACCTGTCACTACAACGACGGGCGGCAACTGCCCGAGCGAAGCACGGTCAGCAATGGCAACGCGTACATCCCGGCTCCCTATGGTATATATAAGACCCGTGAAGGCTACTTATCGCTGGCGATGGGAGATATTCCGAAATTAGCGCAACTGCTGGAATGTCCCCCGCTGGAGAACTTTACCGACAAGGCCGAATGGTTCGACCGCCGCGATGAGATAAAGGCAATACTGGCCAGACACCTGCTGACACGAACCGCCGCCGAGTGGCTGTCCATCCTTCAACTCGCCGATATCTGGTGCGCGAAGGTAATGGACTATCACGAGCTGATGGAGCAGGTGGGATATAAAGTGCTGAATATGGAGTTGAAGGTGAAGACGAGCAATGGGCTGTCGATCAGGACGACCCGTTGCCCCTTGCGCATCGATGGGCAAATGGCCGCATCGGAAAAAGGAGCGCCTCTCCTGGGCGAGCACAACGCGTTGATCGATGCGCAGTTCGGGTTGGAGGTGGGCAACGCGGAAGCGTCCGCAGGATAGCCCGGGATGGATTTGGCCGCGGCTTGAAGTAATTTGCCCTCAAAGGCAGGACGATGCTGGAACATGTCATAGATACACATATCCATGTCTGGGATTTCGATCAGGCGGAGTACGCCTGGCTGAAAGGGGACACATCGATCCTTAACCGAACCTATGCTATAGAAGAGCTCGAGGCAGAACGCAAACGCGCGGGCATCGCGCGGGGCGTGCTCGTGCAGGCTGCCAATAACCTCGAAGATACCGCCTGGATGATCCGCGTCGCGGAGACGCACCCGTGGATCGCAGGAGTCGTAGGCTGGCTGCCGCTGACCGACCCATCCTCGACGGCCCGGCTGCTCGAAAAGGACTATGTCGCCGGGGGCCTGCTGAAGGGGGTCAGACACCTGATCCACGACGAGCCCGATGCCGAATGGCTGCTGCAGGACAAGGTGCTCGAGAGTCTGGGTCTGCTGGCCGCGCGCGATATACCGTTCGACGTGGTGGGCGTATTGCCTGCGCATATCGCTGCGGCGCTGAAGGTGGCCGCGAAGTGGCCCGCGTTGCGGATGATCTTCGATCATCTCAATCGGCCCCCGATGGGCGGCTCGATGGAGACCAGCGGGTGGGCAACGCTGATGAAGGAGGCCGCCAAACATTCCAATTTCTATGTAAAGATCTCGGGGCTCGGCACCGCCGCGCGGAAAGGCCGCGACTGGACCGCCGAAGACCTGGAGCCTTGTGTCGCGTTCGTCCTGCGTCATTTCGGGACGGACCGGTGTTGTTGCGGCGGCGACTGGCCCGTTTCACTGCTAGCCGGGGGATACGAAGACACGTGGAACGCTTACCGTAAGGTGATCGCCCGGCTTCTGAACGAAGCCGGCCAGGCCAAACTGTTTTCGCGGAACGCCGAACGTTTTTATGCGTTGGCGGGCGCAGTTCAACAGGCGGGCGAATAGCAATAAGAAGGAAAGGACCGAAAACCAGGCCATATGAACGTACTCATTGGTTTAACCATGCTCATCCTTGGCGGCATCTCTGCCGGCAGCAGCTACGTGCCCATGAAAGCGATCCGCGGCTGGGCCTGGGAGAGTCTTTGGGCCGTGCAGGGCATCGTTGCGTGGCTGCTCCTGCCGCTGCTGCTGGCGCTGCTCGCTACCCCGCATCTTTTTTCGCTGCTGGGCCGCATCCCGTTTTCGACACTGGTCCCTACCTATATTTTCGGATTCCTCTGGGGCCTGGGCGGACTCGCCTGGGGCATGGCGGTCCGTTACATCGGTTTGGCGCTGGGCTTCACCATCGCTACCGGCTTTTTGTCTTCGCTGGGAACGCTGGTGCCGATTGTTGCCGAAGGCAGGCTCAGCGAGATCTGGTCCACAGGGTCGGGCTCCATCACGCTGTTGAGCATCGTCCTGTCGCTCGTCGGTATCGTCATCTGTGGCAAAGCGGGCTGGCAGCGCGATAAGGAGATGAAGGCGAACCGGGGGACCGCGGCAACCAAACCGCACAGCGCGACGGGCTCCGACAGCGGGGCCGGGAAATTGCAGAGCGAACCATTCCAGTTCAAAAAAGGCATTCTCATCGCCTTTGCCGCCGGCGTACTGGGCGCTTGTTTTGCGTTCGGTATCGCAGCCGGAGAGCCGATCCGGCAACAGGCAATCGCCGGCGGGGCGTCACCCATTTGGGCCGCAAGCCCTGTTTTTTTCGTCGAGCTGCTGGGGGGCATTACCGTCAACCTGTTGTACTGTCTGTGGATGAACCGGCGCAACCGGAGCTGGTCCGATTACCGGGCCGCGGGGCAGGAGGGAGATCTGAAAACGAACTATGGCCTCTCGGCGCTGATCGGCGCGCTCTGGTATCTGCAATTCGTCTTTTATGGCATGGCCGCTTTTTTCATGGGTCCGTACAGTTTCGCGAACTGGTCGGTCCATATGTCGTTCATGGTCGTCGCCAGCAATTTGTGGGGTTATTATTATAAAGAATGGAAAGGGGCTTCGCGGGCGACCATCCGCACCAATACCGCGGGCATCCTCATCCTGGTGATCTCCGGCGTCATCATGGGCGTGGCCGGCTATTCAAAATAAAAGCTATGATCATCGAAACCAACAACCCTTTGCCCCAGCATCCGCGACCGGTGATCGTCATCGGGGCCGGAGGCATCGTCAATGACGCCCATCTGCCGGCATACAAGCTCGCCGGTTTTTGGGTCGCGGGCATTTACGATATCGACCGCGAGAAGGCCCTGCGCACCGCCGCGAAGTTCGATATCCCGCTGGTCTATTACAGCGTGGAGGACATGCTCGACCGCAGTCCCCGGTCGGTGGTCTTCGATGTGGCCGTCCCGGGGTCCCAGTTGCTGCCCGTGCTGCGGCGTTTGCCGGACGGCGCCTGCGTCCTGTTGCAAAAGCCCATGGGCGACGACCTTTCCATGGCCCGCGAAATATTGCAGCTCACCCGCGCGCGGCGCATGACGGCGGCCGTAAACTTCCAGCTGCGGTATGCCCCGTTCATCAATGCCGCCCGGCGCATGGTCAAAATGGGCCTCCTCGGCGAGCTGCACGACATAGAAGTGAACGTCAACGTATACACGCCGTGGCACCTTTGGACATTCCTGTATTCGCTGCCGCGGGTGGAGATACTCTATCACAGCATCCACTATATCGACCTGGTCCGCAGCTTTTTCGGCAACCCGGCTTCCGTGTATGCCAAAACGGTAAAGCACCCCGGGATGGCGGAACTGGCATCGGTCCGCACCAACATCATCCTGGATTACGGCGATACGATCCGGGCCAATATCCTCACGAACCATGGTCATGACTTCGGTCTGCAACACCAGCAGTCGTATATCAAGTTCGAAGGCACGCGCGGCGCCATCCGGATAAAGATGGGTCTGCTCATGAATTACCCGCAGGGGGTACCCGACAGCTTTGAATACATATTGCCCGAAGGTGACAAACCGCGGGAATGGAAGACGCTGGAAATCACCGGCGGCTGGTTCCCGCACGCCTTCATCGGCTCGATGGCGCAGCTGATGCGCGCGGCCGAAGGCTCGATCGAACGGCCCGACAACTCGGTCGAGGACGCCATTCATACGATGGCCTGCGTGGAAGCGGCTTATCAATCCAGCGACCACGGCGGGATCATTCCAAATTTTTAAAACCACAATTGCTATATGAACCGCACAATGAAACGACGCTTATGGGCCCTGCTTCTTCCCTTGGTGACCTGCACCGCAGTCTTTGCGCAGCAGAGGACGATTACGGGTACCGTGGTGGATGAAAGCACCGGACAACCCGTAGCGGGGGTTACGGTCGCAGTAAAAGGCAATCCGGCGATCGCCACCGCCACCGACAGCCTGGGTGTGTTCCGCCTGCGCACGGCGGCCTCGGGCCGGATCGTGTTGCAATTTACATCGGTTGGCTATGAATCGCAGGATCTTCGCTATGCCGGCGACCAGGCAGGCGTCCGGATCGCACTGAAGAAGAGCGACCGGAGTATGGATGAAGTGGTGGTCATCGGTTATGGCCAGACGGTCAAAAAACGCGACCTCACCGGCGCCATTTCCGTGGTCAAGTCGGCGGATATCGTGCGGGCGCCGACAAACGACCCGCTGTCGGCCATCGAAGGGATGGTTCCCGGCGCCGATATCACGGTGACCAACGGCAAGGAAAATGCCGCCGACAGCATTCACATCCGGGGTGAACATACCTTCAACGGCAACTCGCAGCCCATCTATGTGATCGACGGCGTGCAGGGCGGCAACCTCTCCACGCTCAACCCGAACGACATCGAATCGATCGAAGTGTTGAAGGATGCTTCGTCGACCGCGATCTATGGTTCGCAGGGCGCCAACGGCGTGATCGTCGTCACCACGAAGCACGGTCATGCCGGTAAGGTGAAGGTCAATTACAACGGTTACATGGGCACCAATGGATTCGTGCAGTATCCGCAGCCGCGGACAGGGCAATCCTATATCGATCTGCGCCGCGCCGCCTACCAGGCATCGGGTGTATGGGCCGGCCCGGCCGACGACCCGAAGATCTTTTCCGCGGGTGAAATGGCAGCCATCCAGGCGAACCAATGGGTCAACTGGGTCAATCTCGTGACCAATGCCGGTCTCCGGCAGAGCCACAACGTCTCGGTCAGCGGCGGCAGCGACAAGAGCCAGGCCTATCTGTCTGCGGGCTTCTACGGCGACAACGGGATGATCGTAGGGAACAACCAGAAGCAGTACGATCTGCTGTTGAACCTCGACCAGACGATCGCGCCCTGGGTCAAGGCAGGCGTCCAGGCAGGGCTTGTCTATTCCAACATCAATACCCGGTCCTCCGACCCCTATTCGCTCGCCGAGACCGCCGTTCCGCTGGGAACGCCCTTTGACAGCGCTGGCCGGGTCAATGTATACCCGATCGCCGGCGCCGCCGGCACGATGAGCCCGTTGTCGGATAACCGCGGGCCGCTGATCGCCACCAATAACAGCGTTTCGACCGCCACTACGATCAACGCCCACCTGGACCTGACACCGGTGAAAGGACTTACGATCACCAGCCGTCTCGGCGCAAATTTCTTCAGCAGCCGGAGCGGTCAGTATTTCGATTCCTCGTCGCTCGAGGAGATCAATACGAAGTACTCGTATGCCGCCGCGACGAACAATTCCACCCGTTTTCTCGAATGGGACAATATCGCCACGTATACGAGAGACTTCGGCCCGCACAGCTTTACGCTGACAGGCCTGACGACCTATACGCAAAGCACGAAGGAAACCTACATGGCTAGCGGTACCGGTCTGATCTACAGTAGCCAGCTGTTTTACAGTCTCCAGGGAGCGCCGAATAACCGCTACATCGGCAGCGGCTATATCCAGACGAACAACATGTCCTACGCCGGCCGTCTCCACTACGCCTACAAAGGCAAGTATATCCTCGACGTGACCGACCGGTACGACGGCGCTTCGATATTGGCGGCGGGACACAAGAACTACAACTTCCCCTCCGCCGGTGCGGCATGGCGCATCAGCGACGAGCCGTTCATGCAGAATGTGAACGCGATCTCGAACCTGAAACTCCGCGCCAGTTATGGCGTGGCCGGCAACTCGGGGATCTCGCCCTATGGCACGCAGTCGTTCCTGGTCGTGCAGAACATGGGCTTCGAGAATACGAACGCACCCGCTTATATCTTCAATACCAACATCGGTAACACGAGCGTCGGTTGGGAATTGTCGAAGACGGCAAACCTGGGTCTCGACCTCGGCCTGTTCAACAGCCGGATCGATCTCTCGGTGGACGTCTACAACGAGAATACCGACAATATCCTGATGCTGCGTTCGCTGCCCCCCAGCCTCGGCGTGGGCACGACCTGGCAGAATGTCGGCGCCACGAACAACAAGGGTATCGAAGTCGCGCTCAATACGCGGAACATCGAGACGCCCGACTTCCGGTGGGTGACCACGTTCAGCTTCATGTCGAACAAGGAAAAAGTGACAAGGCTGATCAATGGCACGGACATCATCGACGGCAAGAATGCCGAGGTCAACTCGCTGCTGCTCGGCCATCCCGTGCACTCGTTCTACAACTATGTCAGGCAGGGCATCTGGCAAACGGCCGAAGCCAGCAAGGCAGCCAACCTGGTATTCGGCACGACGCCTTTCGCGCCCGGTATGATCAAGTTGAAAGACCTCAACGGCGACGGCAAGATCTCTCCGGACAGCGACCGCACCTATATCGGCTCGCAGGTCCCGAAATTCTCGCTCGGTTTTCAGAATACCTTCGTATATAAGAACTTCGACCTGACGGTCTACGCCATCCTGCGTTACGGCCAGATGATCCAGGCGCAATTCCTCGGCCGGTTTTACCCGAACGGCATCGAGAACGGCCCGGTCTATTTCAACTACTGGACACCCACGCATGCTTCCAATGACTTCCCGGCGCCGCTGGCAAACGAGAGCATCGCCAGCATCCCGGGTTACACGACACTGGAATATGTGGACGGTTCGTATTGGAAGATCAAGACTGCGACGCTCGGCTACACGCTTCCGCAGCGGTGGCTCAGGCGAATGTTCATGAGCAGCCTGCGTGCCTATATCACCGTCAACAACGTCTTCGTGCAAGCTAAAAGCCATTTGATCCGGGATTACGATCCGGAGAGAGGAGGAGCGGAAGATTCTCCGCTGTCGCGCCAGATCGTCGGCGGTCTCAGCATCGGTTTTTAATGAACATCTAACGATTCCAAAAAGCATTTATGCAAATCAAGAAACAACAGCTTAAAATAGCCATCCTGCTCCTCGGTCTCACAGGCCTGCTGTCCTGTAACAAAAAGCTGGATGAATACAATCCATCGAACCCTTCGCCGGAGACGGTCTGGTCGACGCCCGGCGGTTTTGTCACGGCCGTCAACGGCGCCTATTCGTTCGTTCCCTACCTCTATGGTAACGATGAGAATGGGCTTTTCCTGTCCGAGCCCGGCACGGACCTTTGGTACAACTACAACAAGGTGAAATACGACATCGACCTGACCCAATACCAGAATTTCACTTCGGCATCGAACCCGGTCAAGGGCGTCTGGACAACCCTGTACAAAGCCATCAATGTCTGCAACGCGGGCATCGGGCGGATCGACGGGGCGGGGTTCACCAGCCCGGTGGAAAAGAACATGCGGCTGGCGGAACTGAAATTCCTTCGCGGGTTCTACTACTGGTGGGTGGTAGAACAGTTCGGCGGCGTGGTCCTCGATACCGTGGAGACTTCTACCGCGGCGCTGACGGCCACGCGCAGTCCGGTGCAGGATTTCTATAAGCTGATCATCAGCGACCTGACCTTCGCCGTGAACAACCTTCCCAACGTCTGCGGGTCCAACCCGAATGTATCGGGGGGCATGTGGGAGTATGGTCGCGCCACGAAGGCCGCGGCTTTGGCGATGCTGGCGCGTGCCTACCTGAGCCGCGCTTATTATTCGTTCGCGAATTCGGCCGCCGATTTCCAGGCGGCGCACGACGCGGCCATGCAGATCATCAACAACCAGTCCCTGTACAACGTCAGCCTGTACCCGAACTACACGGACCTTTGGGACCCGCACAACCGGCAGGGCAGCAGCAGCAACAAGGTCAATAAGGAAGCGATCTTCACCGCCACCTTTTCAACCAATACCGCCATTGACATCAACGGCAACGGGGATCGTACACACATGTGGTTCCTGACCAACTACAGCGGTTACAGCGGCACGTCCATCCCGGGCCTGACGCTGAGCATTCAATACGGCAACGATCAGAAGAACCGCCGGTTCATGCCGACACGCGCGCTATTGAATTTCTACAACGATACGATCGACTCACGCTATAACGCCAGTTTCCAGCAGGTGTGGCTTTGCAACAAGGCGTACACCTGGACGGCGAGTGACGCGGCCAGGTGGGGCAAGGACGCCAGCATCATCGGGCATAAGATGAACATCGGCGACACCGCGATGCTCATCAGTAAACATCCCATTCCGAACAAGGCCCTGCTGCCGTATGCCTGTTTCGGTGTCGACACGACCTACAACCCGGACGGTACCATCAGCAATACGGGCGGAGACCACTACGTGGTGCTGACCAAATATCTTGACCCGCTGACCAAGACCGGGCTTACGACCTATCCCGGCTATCTCGATGTGATCATCTTCCGGCTGGCGGAAGAATACCTGGTCGCTGCCGAAGCCGACCTTGGGCTGAACAATACGGCCGAGGCGGCCCAGCTGATCAATGTGCTGCGTACCCGCGCGGCGGTCAAGACGCCGGTAGATCACACCGCCGACATGCAGATCGGACCTTCGGACGTCACGCTGGATTTCATCCTCGACGAACGCGCCCGCGAGCTATGCGGCGAGTTCCAACGGTGGTTCGATCTGAAACGTACGGGCAGGCTGCAGAGCAGGATCGCGGCCTGCAACCCGGACATCACCAATTTCAACCCGAATTACGCGCTGCGCCCCGTGCCGCTGGTCGAGATCCAGGGCCTGACCAACGGCGGACAGTTCGGGCAAAACCCCGGCTACTGATGCGATTGTTATTCTGTACCATCTTGAGCCTTACAGGTTGGGCGGGCAGCGCGCAGGTGCGCCTGCCCGCCCATACGGCTCCCCGGGTGCGATGGGGAGCCCAACGGCTGACCGCGGCGTTGGAGCCTTTCAGGGGCCGAAGCGTTTCGGTGGAAGTCGACAGCGGTTCCGGTCCCGCCGAATCCTACCATATCGACGGCGAAGGATCGCGGTTGCGGATCCGTGCAGCCGACGCATCGGGGGCCCTGTACGGATGCCTGGACCTCGCGGAGAGACTCCGTTTGTCCGGCTGGCCGGCGATGCTGCACGTGGCCGAAAAGCCGGGCATGGTGTTGCGCGGCTCGTGTATCGGTCTGCAAAAACCGACCCTGTTGCCGGGCAGGGGCCCTTACGAGTATCCCTACACGCCGGAAAACTTTCCCTGGTTCTATGACAAGGCGCTGTGGACGAAATACCTCGACTCGATGGCCGACCGCCGGCTTAATACACTTTATTTATGGAACGGCCATCCGTTCGCGTCGCTGGTCCGGTTGAAGGATTATCCCTATGCCGTCGAGGTCGACGATGCCACGTTCAAAAAGAACGAGGAGATGTATCACTGGCTGACCACCGAGGCCGACAAGCGCGGGATATGGGTTATCCAGCTGTTTTATAATATCATCGTGTCCAAACCCTTTGCCGAACACAATCATCTCAAAACGCAGGACCGCAACCGGCATATCCTGCCGGTCATAGCGGATTATACACGCAAATCGATCGCGGCCTTCGTCGGGAAGTACCCGAACGTCGGGCTCATGTTCACGTTGGGAGAGGCGATGGAAGGGGTGGGGCAGGACGATATCGACTGGCTGACCAAGACGATCATTCCCGGCGTGAAAGACGGTCTTCGCGCGCTCGGACGGACCGATGAACCGCCGCTGGTGCTTCGCGCCCACGATACCGACGGCCCGGCGGACCTGGAGGCGGCCGCCCCGTTGTACAAAAACCTCTATGTCGAAGCCAAATATACCGGTGAAGCGCTGACGACCTATACCCCGCACGGATCCTGGGCCGGGCTGCATCGCAAACTGAGCGGTCTCAGCAAAGGACTGATCGAAAACGTCCACATCATGGCGAACCTCGAGCCCTTCCGTTACGGGTCGCCGGATTTCATCCAGCGTTGCGTGCAGGCCATGCACAGCGTCTATCATGCTTCGGCGCTGCACCTCTATCCGCAGGCATCGTATTGGGACTGGCCCTATTCGGCAGACAGTCTGCCGGGCGGCGGAAGACTGTTGGAAATGGACCGCGACTGGATCTGGTACGAGGCCTGGGCCCGCTATGCCTGGAACTGCGACCGGCCGCGCGGCGAAGAGATCGCCTGGTGGAGCCGCGCGTTTGCCCGGAAATACGGCTGTGATACCGCGCACGGCCGGCTCATCCTCGAAGCCTACGAACAATCCGGCGAGATCGCACCCAAACTGTTGCGCCGTTTTGGCATCACCGACGGCAACCGGCAAACGCTTTCGCTCGGCATGCTGATGACGCAGCTGATCGATCCCCAGCGGTATGGGGTGTTGTCGCTATTGTATGAGTCGGAGGGCCCGCCTGGCGAAACGCTCGCGCAATATGCCGAAAAAGAATGGCGGCGTCAGCCGCACAGCGGTGAGACACCCGCGGACGTCATTCGCACCACCCGCGAAGAAGGCCGTCTCGCCGTCGCCGCGATCGACAAGGCCGCCGGAGGGATCACGCGCGACCGGGCCGAATTCGCCCGTTTGCGAAACGACATGTACTGTTATCGCGAATTGGCCGATTTTTACGATGCCAAGGCAGAAGCCGCCTTGTCGGTATTGCGCTACGGTTATTCGCGAAAGACAGCCGATCTGCAAAACGCGCTGGCACCGCTGCAGGCCAGCGTCGATGCCTTTCGGCGTCTGACCGCGCTAGCAACACCCGCCTACCGGTATGCGAACAGCATGCAGACGCAACAACGCAAGATACCCATGCGCGGGGCTGGCGGTCAGTATACGACCTGGAAGGAAATGCTGCCGTTGTACGAAGACGAGCTGCGGCAATTCAAGGCTCATCTCGGCTCGATCCCGGCAAGGGGCGAGACGACCGGCGAGGCGACCGGCGAGGCGACCGGCGGCGCGACCGGCAGCGCGACCGAACCTCGCTATCAGCCCGCGGAGCTGTCCTTCACCGAAGGGGGAAGACGGTACGTCGTGGATAGTGGAGCGCATCCGTTTACCGACACGGGACTGGTGATCCGCGCAATAACCGGGCCGCTGAAGGGTCTGGCGGGAATGGCCTTTCCGTCGGCGGGGCAACAGCAGGAGGGAACGCGCATCGACTTTACCTGCGCGCAGCCCGTTACGGTACTGGTCGGTTTTTTCAGCCGGAAGTCGTCCGCTTACGCGGCGGCCCCGCAATTGGAGACCGATGCGAGCGCCAATGACTACGGTCAGGCAGAACCGCGCATCGCCAACGCGGTCGAAGTCTCCGGAATGCCCCCGGTCAATGTGCATGCCTGGACCTTTCCCGCCGGGAAGCATACGCTGACGCTGGGCAAAGGATTGTGCATGGTGCTCGGTTTCGTGAAACCCCTGGAAAAGACCAGGACCTACGATGCCGGCATCGATGCAGGGGGCAACAGGAACCTCGACTGGTTATTCGAATAGTGCATGTATAAAAACATCATATGGATCGTCGTGCTGCTCGCGAACAGCGCGCTGGCACAGGACACCGCGCGGGACCTGCGGCTCTGGTACCGTCAGCCGGCAAAGATCTGGACCGAAGCGCTGCCGATCGGCAACGGTAATCTTGGCGCCATGATCTATGGCGGGGAAACAGAAGACCACCTGCAGCTGAACGCATCGACCTTCTGGACGGGCCGCCCGCGAAGCTATCAGCGCGAGGACGCCTGGGAATACCTCGACTCGATCCGCCGGCTGTTGTTCGACGGCCGTCAGGCGGAAGCCGAGACGCTCGCTCAGGCGCATTTCATGGGAAAGAAATACCCGGACGAAACGGCGTACGAGACGCTGCGTCCCGCCTGGTTGCGCCGTGTGCGCTCCGACACGTCGCTGTTGAAGGCCGACGACAAGGACTGGCCGTCAATGAAGGTCCCGACGCCCGACGGATGGGAGACCGCGGGTCTCGAAGGCGTCGATGGCGCCGTCTGGTTCCGGACGATTTTCGATCTTCCGCGCGGTTGGGAGGGCAGGGAAGTCGAACTGGACCTCGGCCGGATACGCGACGCCGACTTTACCTACGTCAACGGCGTATTGATCGGTTCGGATGAGGGCATCAGCAAAAAGCGCGTTTACAAAGTCCCGGCTTCGCTGCTGCGACCGGGGCAGAACGCGATCGCCATCCAGGTGATCAACTATTTCGACAAAGGCGGACTGACGGGGCGAAAAGGAGTGGACGGGCTATACCTGCGTTGTCCGTCGAGCGGGAGTAGCCCAGTCGCGCTGCCGCGCGAATGGAAATACCGCGTCCAGGACCGCAACCCGCCACAGATGCCGCAATACGAGGCGGAGTACCAGCCTTTCGGCGACCTGTACCTGGGCTTCCCGGCACAACACCCGGAACATTATACCCGCGAGCTCGATCTGCGGACCGCGATCGCGCGCACGACCTACACGGATAACGGTGTGCAGTATACGCGGGAGTATCTTGCGAGCGCGCCGGGGAAGGCGATCGTCATCCACCTGACCGCCAACAAACCCGGGAAGATCGATTTCCGGCTGGGTCTCAGGACGCCCCAGCGGGTCTTTTCCGTTCGCCGGATCGACGAACATACGTTCGCGCTGTCGCAAACCGCTCATGACGGGGTGCTGAAAGGGGTCGCTTTCGTCCACGTCGAAACACGAGGCGGCAGGAACGAGGGTAACGCGGTCACGGGCGCCGACGAGGCGGTCGTTACGGTAACCGCCGCCACCAGCTTCATCAGTTATAAGGATGTCTCGGGCGACCCCGAACGGATTTGCCGGGCCCGGACGAATGCATTACACGGGCGGTCCTGGGCGGAGCTCAAAGCCGCGCATCTGCGCGAATACCAACCACTATTCCGGTCTTTTTCGCTATCGCTGGGCAAGAGCGAGACTGCTCTGCCTACCGATGAGCGGATCCTTCGCTATACGGCCGGGAGCGACCCCGGTTTTATCGCATTGTACGTCCAGTATGCGCGCTACCTGCTGTTGTCCTCGTCGCGACCCGGCGCGGCCTATCCGGCCAATCTCCAGGGCATCTGGAACGACCAGCTGAATCCGCCCTGGGGCAGCAAATTCACCACGAACATCAATCTCGAAATGAATTACTGGCCGGCAGAGCCATTGCACCTCGGAGGCTGTTCGATGCCGTTGTTCCGGCTGGTCCGGGACCTCTCGGAGGCCGGAAAGGCCACGGCGCGCGACTACTACCGTGCGCCGGGCTGGGTGTTGCATCACAATACCGATCTGTGGTGCGGGACCGCGCCGATCAATGCATCGAACCACGGTATCTGGCCAACCGGCGGCGCCTGGCTCTGTCACCAGGTCTGGGAGCATTACCTGTTTACGAAGGACGAAAAATTCCTGCAAGCGTATTATCCTGTCATGCGGAGTTGCGCCGCGTTCTTTTTGGATTTCCTTATTAAAGACCCGAAGACCGGCTGGCTGATCAGCACGCCCAGCGCCTCCCCCGAGCACGGTGGGCTCGTCGCGGGGCCGACGATGGACCACCAGATCATCCGCGATCTGTTCAGGAACTGTATCGCAGCTGAGGCTATTCTGCGCCATTACCCTGAATTCAGGCAGGAGCTCCAAAAGGCATTGCCGCGCATCGCGCCCGACCGGATCGGCCGCTACGGTCAGCTGCAGGAATGGCTGGAAGACAAAGACGACACGACCGATACGCACCGGCATATCTCGCATTTGTGGGGCGTCTACCCGGGAACCGATATTACCTGGAAGGATAGCGCGCTGATGCGCGCCGCACGGCAATCATTGATCTACCGCGGCGACGCGGGCACGGGATGGAGCCTGGCATGGAAGGTCAATTGCTGGGCCCGGTTCCGCGATGGCGACCATGCGCTGCGGCTGGTCGATAAACTGTTGTCTTCGGCGGTTGGGGCCACGGGTGAACACGGCGGTGTCTATCCAAACCTGTTCGACGCGCATCCGCCTTTCCAGATCGACGGGAATTTCGGCGGCGCCGCGGGCATCGCCGAAATGCTTGTTCAAAGCCAGGACGGCCCCATCGATCTCCTGCCCGCATTGCCTTCCGCGCTGCCGGAGGGTTCGGTGAATGGCATTTGCGCGCGCGGCGGTTTCGAACTCGCGATCCGGTGGCGCGACGGAAGTTTGCAATCTGTCGCGGTAACTTCGCACGCCGGCGGCCCCTGTCTGCTCCGTTATAAAGACCGCACCCTGCGTCTCGCGACGACGGCGGGCAAAACCTATCGGCTCACCGGCGAACTTCAACTGTTACCGTGATGCGTTACCTACTCTTGTTGCTGATACCGCTCGGTTCTTTCGCAAACGCGGCCGGCGATCGAAAAACGCCGGCAGGCATGAGGCCCGGACCTCGACACAACCTGGTCAGCGAACAACCCGCGCCGGTCCGCCGGGACAACCTGGTCAGCGAGCAACCCGCGCCCGTCCGCCGCGACATCCTCATCGACGACGGATGGACATCGGCGCTCAATGGCCTGCACTGGCGCGCGGTCGACATCCCGCACAACTGGGACGACTACGGCGGTTATCGCCGCTTGCGTCATGGCAATCTGCACGGCTTTGCGTTGTACCGGCGCCGGCTAAGCGTCGACAAACGACCCGGGCTCCGTTATTTTCTTTGGTTCGAAGGGGTTGGATCGTACGCCACGGTGTGGGTCAACGGTCAAAAGGTCGGCTATCATGCGGGAGGCAGGACCTCCTTCACCGTGGATATAACGGACGCGTTGTCGAACGGGCATGCCGTCAATACCATCGACCTGCGCGCCGATCACCCCGCTTTTATCCGCGACCTTCCCTGGGTCTGCGGCGGCTGTTCGGATGAGCGCGGGTTTTCGGAGGGTTCGCAACCGCTGGGCATTTTCCGCCCGGTGCACCTCGTCATCACGCCCCCGACGCGGATCCAGCCATTCGGCGTACATATCTGGAACGACACGACGATATCCGATAAAAGCGCAACGCTCTATCTGGAAACCGAACTGCACAACTACGGTACGACGCCCGCCGCGGGAGTCGTGACCCAGCAACTGCTCGATTCGAAAGGCGCAATCGTCGCCAGCGTCGAAACCCGGCAGCAGGTCGCTCCCGGACAGACGGTCACCTTGTCCCAGCGACTGCGCGACATCGCGCACCCGCATCTCTGGTCGGACAAAGACCCTTATTTATACTCGCTGAGAACGGTATTTGGCGGCGACGCCGTCGTCACCTCCTATGGCATCCGCCGCATCCGCTGGCCCGATCCACACACGGCGGGGCCGCATCCCTTTCTGCTGAACGGCCGTCCGGTCTTCATCAACGGGATTGCGGAATACGAGCACCGCATCGGCAACAGCCATGCCTTCACCGCGGAGGAGATCGGGGCGCGCGTCGCGCAGATCCGCGCGGCGGGTTTCAACGCCTTCCGCGACGCGCACCAGCCGCACAACCTGCGTTACCAGCACTACTGGGACAGTCTGGGCATGCTCTGGTGGCCGCAGCTGTCGGCACACATCTGGTTCGATACGCCGGCATTCCGCGAAAATTTCAAACGATGTCTCACCGAATGGGTGAAAGAGCGGCGGAACAGCCCCTCGGTCATCCTCTGGGGTCTGCAAAACGAAAGCCGGCTGCCGGAGGACTTTGCGCGCGAATGCGCCGATCTCATCCGCCGGCTCGACCCCACCGCATCCTCGCAACGCCTGATCGTCACCTGCAACGGCGGCGCGGGCACCGACTGGGATGTTCCGCAGAACTGGACCGGTACCTACGGCGGAAACCCGGCCACCTATGGCGCCGATCTGAAAAAACAGGTGCTGGTCGGCGAATACGGCGCATGGAGAACGATCGATTTGCATGATGGAGATGGAGGCGGCCGCTTGAAGCAGGAAGCCTCCGCTGGCGCGGCGAACACGGCGAACGCGGCCAGCGCTGCGAACGCGGCAAACGAGGCGAACACGGCGAACCCGGCGGGCGGACCGGGGCTGTATCCGGAAGAGCAGATGTGCCGTATCCTCGAGACGAAGATCCGGCTGGCGGACAGCGTGAAGGACGAAGTGGCGGGTCACTTCATGTGGCTGTATTCTTCGCACGACAACCCCGGCCGGGTCCAGTCGGGCGAAGGCCTGCGCGAGATCGACCGCATCGGCCCCGTCAATTACAAAGGACTGCTGACCTCGTGGGAGGAGCCCGTCGATGCCTTCTATCTGTTCCGCAGCAACTACGCGCCGGCGGAATCCTCGCCCATGGTGTACATCGTATCGCATACCTGGCCCGACCGCTGGGATTCGCCGGGTATCCGATCAGGCATCGTCGTGTATTCGAACTGCGACTCGGTCGAACTGTTCAATGACGTAGACAGCCTGTCGCTCGGCAAACGCGGCCGTGGCGGCATCGGAACGCATTTCGAGTGGGATGACGTCGACATCCGCTACAACGTGCTGTATGCAGTCGGTTGGTTTCACGGCCGGCCCGTGGCTCACGATTGTATCGTCCTGCATCATCTTCCCGCAAGCCCGCATTTCGGCCGGCTGGTCGAAGACAAGGGGCTGACGGCGCCGGCGCCGGGGTATCGATATCTCTACCGCGTCAATTGCGGCGGCTCCGACTATACCGATCACCACGGCGATCTGTGGATGGCCGACCGGCATTACACCGGGGGCAGGACCTGGGGCTCGCTGTCCTGGACCGACGACTACAAAGGACTGCCTGCTTTTTTCGCCAGCCAGCGCTGGACCGCCGATCCGATCGCGGGTACCGCCGACTGGCCGTTGTTCCAGGACTTCCGGTATGGTCTCGGCAAACTGCGCTATACCTTCCCGGCGAAAGAAGGGATTTACCGGCTGGAATTGTATTTTGCGGAACCCTGGCTGGGCGCGGGAGGCGGAATGGACTGTACGGGCTGGAGGCTTTTCGACGTCGCCGTCAATGGGAAGACGGTATTGCGCGGGGTCGACATCTGGAAAGAGGCCGGTCGCAACCGCGCGTTGAAGAAGACAGTCGACGTGCATGTCACGGGCGGCAACCTCGTAATTTCTTTTCCGCATACCGCCGCTGGTCAGGCAATCATCGATGCGATCGCCATCGCCACCACCGATACCGGGATGACCCCTGCGCCGCCTTCTGCGCCCGATACGGCGCAGGTCCGGCTGGAACCCGCTTACGATCTGCGGCCCGTCGTCACTTACAAGGGCGATTCGACCGAGTGGCAGATCGAGGTCGGGGTCGGGGACAAGTATTCGCTAACTGTCAAATACCGGTGGTTGAAGGCGGCAGCGCCCGCACGACTCGAATTGCGGATGGCCGACGGAACGCTTTTGCACCGCGAGACCGTCGAACTCAGGCCGACCCTGCCGAATAAATGGAATTACCTGAACGCGACCACCGGCTCGATGATCAATGCCGGGCACTATACCGTCCGTCTCACCGTCCCCTCGCGCGAGGGCTTGCGGGTGGACCAACTGCAGATACAATAACAAACGATGAACAGACTTCTTGTCCTTGTAGTATTGTTGTTTTCCCAAACGGCCTTTTCGCAGGAGATCAGGCTGACGCATTTGCGTTGCGATTTTCGCGGCGGCGCCGGCCGGCCGTGGCTGAGCTGGGAATTGCAATCTTCGCATCACGGGGTCATGCAGTCCGGTTACCAGCTTGTCGTCTTCGATGAGAACGGTACGCTATGGGATTCGCGGAAGCAGGAGTCCGGCGTCAGTACCGGTATCCCCTATGCGGGCGCGGACCTTGCCGCTGGTCGCACGTACTTCTGGAAAGTCAGGGTCTGGGACCGCGGCCGTTGGGACAGCAGCAAATGGAGCGCGACCGATACCTTCCAGACCCCCTTACTCACCCGCGACGATTGGAAGGGCGCGCAATGGATCGGTTATGCCGAACTTCCCGATCCGGCGCTGCGGATACCCGGCGTGACCGCCCGCCTTAAAAAGAGCGGGCCGGCGCGCGACACCTTGCCCCTGTTCCGAAAGGAATTCCGGATCACCCGGCCGCTGCGACGCGCGACAGCCTTTGTGTGCGGCCTCGGGCAATTCGAGCTGCACGTCAACGGCGAAAAGACGGGCGATCATTTCCTGGACCCGGGCTGGGTCGATTATGCAAAAAAAGCGTTGTATGTGCCTCTGGATATCACGACGCAATTGCGGCAGGGCGAAAATGCCATCGGCGTCCTGCTCGGCAACGGATTTTATTATATCCCGCGCGAACGCTATCACAAACTGATCACCGCCTATGGCTACCCCAAACTGATCGCGCGCATCCGGCTCGAATATGCCGACGGGACCAGCGAGGACATCGTCACCGACGGCTCGTGGCGGACCGCGCCCGGTCCCATCACATACAGCAGTATTTACGGCGGCGAGGACGAGGACGCGCGACGCGAACAGCCGGGCTGGGACCGGCCGGGTTTTGCCGAAAAGGGCTGGCGGCCGGTCCTCGTTGTGGACGGACCGCCGCGGCTGGAAGAACAGCAGGCAGCGCCATTGAAGATCTTCGAACACCTGCCACCCCGCCGCATCACGCGGCGCAGCGCGTCATCCTGGTTGTACGACCTGGGTCAGAATGCCTCCGGTATTATCCGGCTGCGCGTTTCGGGCCCGGCAGGAGCGGTCGTGCGCATCACGCCGGGCGAGCTGACCGAGGGCGACAGCGTCAATCAAAAAGCGACGGGCAGACCCTACTACTGGCAGTACACGCTCGGAGGCGAACGGTACGGGCAACCGGGGCGCGCACCAAACGGCCGGGCATCGGAGAAAGACAGCACGGCGCCGGGGTCCGCAAACGGCGACACCTGGCAACCCCGTTTTTCGTATTATGGTTTCCGCTATCTGCAGCTGGATGGCGCGGTGCCCGAAGGCCGGCCCAATCCGGACCACCTGCCGGTCGTATCCTTGCTGGAAGGTCTGCACACGCGCAACGCGATGGAGCGCACCGGCCGGTTCACCTGCAGCAACCAGCTTTTCCGCCGAATCGACACGCTCATCGACTGGGCGATCCAGAGCAATGCGGCCAGTGTATTCACCGATTGCCCGCACCGGGAGAAGCTCGGTTGGCTGGAGGAGGCCCACCTCATGGGGAACTCGCTGCGTTTTACCTACGACATCGCCGCACTGTTCCGCAAGATCGTCGGCGATATGGAAGATGCGCAGACACCGGGCGGACTCGTACCCGAGATCGCACCGGAATTTACCGTATTCGGCGAGCCTTTTCGCGACAGCCCGGAATGGGGGAGCAGCAGCATCCTGTTGCCCTGGTACCTGTACCAATGGTACGAAGACCGCGCGACGCTCGGGCATGCTTACCCGATGATGCGGCGCTATGCCGACTATCTTCAGCGGCAGTCAGTGGGCCACCTGCTGTACGAGGGACTCGGCGACTGGTACGACATCGGCCCGAAACATCCCGGTATTTCGCAACTGACGCCCAAAGGCGTCACCGCGAGCGCCATCTATTACTACGATCTGACGATCCTTTCGCAAACGGCTGCGATCCTGGGGCACGCCGATGAAAGCCGTCTTTACGCTTTGCGCGCCGACACGGTAAAAAGAGCGTTCGACTCGGCCTTTTTCGATCCGGCGACCGGCGAAGTGGCCGGCGGAAGCCAAACCGCCAACGCCATGGCCCTGTTCACGGGCGTCGCGCCCGACACGGCGAGACGACGCATCTTCGAAAATATCGTCAGCGGGTTGCGCGGACGCCATTATAGCCTGACGGCAGGGGATATCGGTTACCGATACCTGCTGAAGACACTCGACGAGGGCCGCCGTCCGGACCTCATCTACGAAATGAACAACCGCAGCGACGTACCGGGCTATGGCTACCAACTGGCGAAGGGAGCGACCGCGCTGACCGAATCCTGGCAGGCCCTGCCTTCGGTGTCGAACGATCACCTGATGCTCGGTCACCTGATGGAGTGGTTCTATGACGGGCTGGGCGGTCTCGCGGTCGTCGGCGCGCACAGCGTCATCCGGCCCGAGCCTGTGGGAGATATCCAATGGGCGCAGGCGGATTATCACTCTCCTTACGGCACGATCGCTTCTCACTGGAAACGCAGCGGCGGCGTCTTCGATCTCGATGTCACGATACCGGCTAATACCATGGCGACGGTCTGGCTTCCCGCCCCAAAAGACGCGGTGCTCACCGAAGGCTGGAAAGCGGTCGCCCTACGGTCCGACGTGCATCTCCTTCGACACGACAGCGGCTGGGCCGTATTCGAACTGGGCTCGGGGACCTACAATTTCCGCTCGGTGACGGGCAACTCGGTTTCGGCGGACAGCATGCAGGCCGTTTACGAAAAGGTGAAGACGCCGTTCAAATACGGCCTGGTCCTCACGCCTCCGGACAGGAATAAAAAAATGGATTGCCCTACCATCTTCCGTAAGGGCAACGACTGGTATATGTCCTACATCATCTACGACGGCCGCGGGTACGAAACATGGCTGGCGAAAAGCGCCGATCTGTTGCATTGGAAGACCGAAGGGCGTATCCTTTCGTTCAGCGACACGACGGGACCCGACAGCAACCGCTGGGATGCCAACCAGAAAGCGGGCTATTTGGGATTGGTCGACATGGATTGGGGCGGCAGCTACCGGCTGGAACCCTGGAAGGGGAAGTACTGGATGCCCTATTTCGGCGGTAACAGCCGCGGGTATGAGGCGGGCGTGCTGTCGGAAGGAATGGCCTTCACGGCCGGCGACCCGGCCACCGCGCACGAATGGCAGCGGCTGGATCACCCGATCCTCACCACCAAAGACCCCGATGTCGCCTGGTGGGACAACCACACGATGTATAAAAGCTGGCTCCTGCACGATGCGCACCGGCACACGGGTCACCCGTTCGTGCTCTTCTACAACGCCAACGGCGACAGTCTCGACCGGAAACGGGGCAGCGAGCGCATCGGCATGGCCGTCTCGGACGACCTGGAGCACTGGACCCGGACGCGGCGCGACCCGCTGCTCGATCATCTCACCGGCATCACCGGCGACCCCTATATTCAGAAGATCGGCCGCCTGTACGTCATGTTCTATTTCGGCGCTTTCTGGAAAGGGACGCACGGAGCGTTCAACCGGTTTGCCTGTTCTTATGACCTGGTCCATTGGACCGACTGGACGGGACCCGACTTGATACAACCTTCGGAACCGTACGATGACGTGTTTGCGCACAAAAGCTGTGTCGTGAACCATAAGGGCATCGTTTATCATTTCTACTGCGCGGTCGACAAAAAGGGCAACCGCTGTATCGCGCTGGCCACGTCGAAAGACCTGACGACCGCCGGATCGGGCGGCCGGGTGAATTTCGATGACGATTGGCAGTTCCATCTGGGAGACGATACGGCGCGCGGGGCCTGGAGACCGGTCCGGCTTCCGCATGATTGGAGTATCGAAGGCGGCTTTAGCCCGGCGAACGCCACGGGTCAGGGTGAAGGCGGGCTGCCCGCCGGGGCGGGGTGGTACCGGAAAACGTTTAGCTTTCCGGGCAGGGCCGCGCATGTCTTCATCGATTTCGACGGCGTCTATCGCGATAGCGAAGTCTGGCTCAACGGTCATTTACTCGGCCGGCGGCCCAACGGGTATATATCGTTCCAATACGAACTAACGGAGTGGCTCAACCGAAACGGCGACAATACGGTCTTCGTACGCGTCGACAATTCTCAGCAGCCCAATTCGCGCTGGTACAGCGGCTCGGGCATTTACCGGCATGTCTGGCTCGAACGGAAGCCGGCGGTATCGATCGATCACTGGGGCGTGCACGTCACGACCCCGGAAGTCAGCGACCGGATGGCGACGGTGCAGGTGGAGGCGACGCTGCGCGGAGCCTCCCGCGTCGGCTGCCTCGTGCAGGAAACGCTCTATGATTCAGCCGGCGATGTGGTGGGTAGGGTAGCGACTCCGGCGGGTGGCACGTCCGGCATCACCGTGCAGCAACACATTGCCGTGCCGTTCCCGCGGTTGTGGTCGCCGGACCATCCTTACCTCTACCGGCTGGAGCTCAGCATTTACGACGGCGATAGCCTGGTCGACCGGACGAATACGGCGGTGGGCATCCGCAGCTTCCGGTTCGACGTGCGGCAGGGGTTTTTCCTGAACGGGATCCCGCTGAAGATACGCGGCGTATGTTTGCATCACGACCTCGGAGCGCTGGGCGCCGCGGTCAACACGGCCGCGATACGCCGGCAACTGCGCATTCTGAAAGACATGGGCTGCAATGCGATCCGGACCTCGCACAATCCGCCGGCCCCCGAATTCCTCGATTGCTGCGACCGGCTCGGCTTTATCGTGATGGACGAAGCCTTCGATATGTGGGAAAAGAAAAAGACGAAACACGACTACTCCGCCGACTTCCGCGAGTGGCATCGACGCGACCTCATGGACCAGGTGCTCCGCGACCGCAACCACCCTTCGGTGATGATCTGGAGCATCGGCAACGAGATCAGGGAACAATTCGACAGCAGCGGCATACGCATCGCGCGCGAACTGGCGGGCATCGTCCGCAGCCTGGACAGCACCCGGCCCGTGACATCGGCGCTGACCGAAACCGATACGGCGAAGAATTTCATTTATCGCAGCGGCGCGCTCGACCTCGTGGGGCTCAACTATCACCAGCAACAGTACGACAGCGCCTTGCGGCACTATCCCGGTCACGCGCTCATCGCCACCGAAACGACTTCGGCGCTGGAAACGCGCGGACATTACGACATGCCCTCGGACAGCATCCGGCGCTGGCCCGCCGGTCCCAAACAGCCGCTGACCACGGGTAACGCCGACTACACCGTCTCCGCCTACGACAACGTCTCCGCCTATTGGGGTTCGACACACGAGGAGACCTGGAGAGCGGTCAAACGCGACCCGTGGATCTCGGGTCTTTTTGTCTGGACCGGTTGGGACTACCTGGGCGAGCCGACGCCCTATCCCTGGCCCGCGCGAAGCTCGTATTTCGGGATCGTGGATCTTGCCGGCTTTCCGAAGGACGTATATTACCTCTATCAGTCCGAGTGGACGACCAAACCGGTGTTGCACCTGTTCCCGCACTGGAACTGGCGGCGGGGCGAACCCATCGACGTATGGGCGTATTACAGCCAGGCGGACGAGGCGGAGTTGTATCTCAACGGCCGCAGTCTCGGCATCCGCAGGAAACAGGGCGATGACCTGCACGTGCAGTGGCGGGTACCCTTCGAACCGGGCGTGTTGCGCGTCGTGACGCGACGGGCCGGGCGGGTGGTGCTGCAGCAGGAAGTTCATACGGCGGGCCCCCCTGCGCGCATTCGGCTCGGGGCCGATCGGACATCGCTGCAGGCGGACGGGTCGGATCTTTCTTTTGTCACGATCCGCGTCACCGACGCGGCGGGCGTCACCGTACCCGATGCGGCTAACGACCTGCAGGTGTCCGTGTCGGGACCGGGCGCACTCGCAGGAATGGACAATGGTTACCAGGCGGACCTCGCATCCTTTCACGGCCCGCATCACCATGCTTACAACGGTTTGTGCCTGGCCATCGTCCGCACGAAAAAGCAAGCCGGCAGGATCCTCATCCGGGTTGGCGGGAAAGGTCTGCTGCCGGCCACGCTGGCGCTCACCAGCCGATAGGCCCACCGCGCATCGGTCGCGGTGAGCGGAACGCGCATCGGTCGCGGCGAGCGGAACGCGCATCTGTCGGCGCTCCGGGGCAAACGCGCGAACCGCAACCCCTATTGGCGCGTGTATTTGATCTCCATCGTTTTCATTTCTTTCCCGCCCATCGTCGCATACATCTCCATGATCTGGGTGTTGTCATCGGGGTTCCGTACGACCTGGCGCACCGCGTACTCTTTCCCCGACGCCGGATCGACTTCGTTTCCGGTGAACACGATACCCTGCGCCGCATCGTCCCAGGTTCCCGTCATGGTCATGATGCCCGTTCCGAAATTGTCGATCCAGGTAGCGATGTACATTTTCTTTGCATTGTCATAACCGGTGGTCCCGATGCCTTCGAAGGGCATGCCCATCATATTGCCCGTGTTCTTCGATTGCAGGTAACGTCCCCCGAGGATCATTTCGTTCACCGCGGTGGCCGTCGAGGTCATCGGGGTCGCGTTGCCGGGCATCCAGAACGTGACGGTGGCCGACCAGGTCCCCGCCATTTTTGCGAGCATCTTGTGATTGTCTCCGGGAGTCGAATAAGCCATCATGGCCTTCATATCGTCGGAATTCTGAGCGAGCGAGGGTTGGGATAAAGAAAGGGCGGCAAGCGCCAGCAGGGAGTAGGTTAGCCTGTGCATAAAAGTAGTTTTAGTTACGTAAAAGATACGCAAACCATTCGACACCGCCAACTGCCTTGAAATAGTAAGATATGACATCAACATAGTCAAACCTTACATTGTTTTACCCCTGTCGCCGCCTGTACCTTTAGCACTTTCCATAAACGGTTAAGACATGAAGGTAAGATTGCTTGCACTCGGATCGACACTCGTCATGATCCTCTCCTCATCGGCCTCTCGCGCCTCTGCAGCCCCGGCATCGTGCGAACAAACCGCAAGCTACCCGACACCTCCTGCAAGCGTCGACCCCGGCGCCGAAGACACCGCCTATATCCGCGTCATCACGGCGAGGGCAGGCAAGATCGTGGCGGCGCTGGACCTGCCCGACTCGGCAACCTTCTATAAAGTGCGCGACATCGTCGCCGGACAGTACTACGCGCTCAATGCCGTGTACACCGGGCGCGACAATGAGTTGAAACAACTGAAAAACCAATCCGATAAGAAACTCGCCGATTCCCTGAAACAGAAGATCCAGCAGGACGTCGACGAGAAGATCGCCCGTCTGCATACGGCCTACCTGGGAAAGCTGGCCACGGTGATCAGACCCGGGCAGATCGACCAGGTGAAGGACGGCATGACCTACAGCGTCCTCGAAGTGACGTTTCATGCATACCTGCAGCTATGGCCGCAGCTGACCGACGAGCAAAAAGGAGTGATTTTTGAAGACCTGCTCGAAGCACGCGAGCACGCCATGGACGCCGGGTCCAGCGAGAAGAAACATTGGTGGTTCGGAAAGTACAAAGGGCGGATCAATAATTACCTGTCCTCACAGGGTCTGGAAAAGAAAAAATGAATGATTGCATAATTCTCCTAAAACTAAATGCCATATGATCCTGCAAAGATTGGCGAGATACTCCCTCGCGTTCCTGCTTGCGGTATGTTTTCAATCCGTGCTGTTCGCACAGGTGAACCAGCGGGTGATCACCGGAAGGGTGATCAACTCGGATACCAAAGAGCCCATGAACAATGTCTCCGTTACCGAAAAAGGCTCCGCCAAAGGCGTGACGACCGATGAATCGGGCTCGTTCTCGCTGAAAGTCGATGGCAAGGGCACGGTCATCCTTTCCTTTTCCTATATCGGCTTCGACCCCAAAGACGTCAGGACGAAGGGCGATACCGCGTTGCTGGTAACGCTGGTCAACTCCAACAAGAAGATGGACGACGTGGTCGTCATCGGATACGGTACGCAAAAACGGTCGAACATCCTGGGGGCGGTCGCAACGGTCGACCCAAAGGAGGTGCAGGACCTTCCCGTCGCCAACCTCTCCACGGCGCTGATCAACCAGGTGCCGGGCGTGAGCATCAACCAGACGGCGGGCAAACCCGGAGCGACCACCAACCTGACCATCCGCAGCCCGGTCTCGCTGAATTCGCAGGGAACCGGTCCGCTGTATGTCATCGACGGTCTCGCGCCGATAATCGGCTCGGGCGCAGGCATCGACCCGACGGGCAAAGCGGCCTTTGATGCGCTGGATGCTTCCGAAGTGGAAAGCATCACTTTCCTGAAGGACGGGATGGCGACGATCTACGGCGCGCGCGGCGCCAATGGCGTGGTCCTGGTCACGACCAAACACGGAAGACCGGGCAAACCGAGGATCAGCTATTCCGGCTCCTACTCCGATACCCGGGCCAATAAGATACCGACCATGCTCGACGGGTATAACCACGCCCTGTTGTTGAACAACTGGGTTGAGAACTATGCGCCGTGGAAGGTCAATACGACCGAGATCTATACCCCGGAGGAACTGGATTCGATCAAAGCGCGTCAGTACGACTGGTTCAGGAACGAATGGATCCCGAACGGATCTGTTCAGCGGCATACCGTCAGCGTCAGCGGCGGCACCGAAAAGCTGACCTATTTCGCGGGCGCCAATTACTACAACGAGATCGGCAACCTGCCCGGCGTAGTAGCCAACCGTTACGGCATGCAACTCGGCATGACGGCCAGGATCATCCCGGGTCTTACCTCGGACGTCAGCGTCAACTACAACACCGGGTATATGAACCGCCCGGCCGTCAAGAGCACGCCGACGACCGATCAGCCGGACCAGGAGAACGGCACGGTGAGCGCGCTGCTCGTGGTGCCCAAGTGGGTTCCCGAAACGATCAACGGGAACCCGGTCTATTACAGTCCCATCAACTGGAATCCCCTGGCCGCCGCCGGTGCGAATACTTATTCGAGGGACAACAACAGCAGCTTTTCCGTGGTGGCCAAACTGACCTACCAGATACCGGTCGTCAGGGGATTGTCGGTCTGGGCGCAGTACGGCAGGAACGACTACAACGACTACGGCAAAGCTTACTATCCCAGCTACAGCACCTACACCTATACCGTGGTCGGCAGCCATAAGAACAGCGGGCCGGGCGCCAATGCCGCGACGGGTACCCAGAACATCCTGTACAACTACAACGCCTATACGCTGAAGACGATCACCAACGGTAACCAGTTGCAGAACAACTACTCGGGCACGAGGAACTGGCAGTCCACCGAAGGACTCTCCTACAACAACCGGTTCGGCGATCACGAGATCTCGGCGACCCTGGTATCCGAACAGGAGCAAACCACGGGCAATGTCTATACCACCACGGACAACACGCAGGTGATCCCGGGCGTCGACCAGCTGTACGGTTTCAGCCACGACGGCAACGATCTCACGATCAGCGGACAAACCGTGTCGACGGGCCGCTGGAGCTACCTGGGCCGGCTGGACTATTCGTTCAGGGGTAAATACCTGCTCGAAGGTTCGTTCCGCGACGACGCCTCGCCCAACTTCCCCATGAACCGCCAATGGGGCTTCTTCCCATCCGGTTCGGTCGGCTGGAAGATATCCGAGGAGCAGTTCTTCCAGGACAATATCCATTTCCTGGATGACCTGAAGTTCCGCTTCAACCTCGGTCTGACGGGTAACGACGCGGGTCAGCCTTTCGGATGGGTGGAAAGGTATACATCGGACAACGGCTACCTCCTCGGCGGCGTCAATACGAACGGACTGTCGACGACGCAGGTGCCCAACCCGGAGATCACCTGGGAGAGCGCGCTCTTCAAGGACCTGGGCGTGGACGGGACCTTTGCCAACCGCAAGTTCAATTTCACGTTCGACTACTGGTTCAAACACGGCTTCAATATGCTCGAGCCGCCGCAAACGACGGTGACGAACAGCTCGGGCATCACCAATACCGCGCCGGTCAATCACGGCATCATCAACAGTTGGGGCACGGAGTTCCAACTCGGCTACCACCAGGACTTCGGCAAGGACTGGCGCGTATTCGCAACCGTCAACTTCAACTGGAGCGACAACAAAGTGATACAGGAATTCTACAATCCGGGCACGGACACCGGGTATCTCTATCCGATCGGCAAACGCATCGACCAGGGCATTACGGGAATGAAGTCTACCGGTATCGTTCGTACCGCGGCCGAGGCGGCGGATTGGAATGCGAAACATCCCGGCTGGACGATCAACAAGGATACGCTTCGTGCCGGCGACCTCAACTTCGTCGACGTGAACGGCGACGGCAAGATCGATGGCAACGACCAGACGCAGATCGCGAAGCGTTCGAGCACGCTGTTCGGTATGGGCTTCCTCCTGGGCGCGCAGTGGAAAGGGTTCCGCGTAAGCACCAATATCTCGCTGGGCGTCGGCGGCCAGATGGCCTGGAAGAAGGTGGATATAGCCCCGCCGACCAAAGACGCCGCTTCGCTGTCGATGTGGAAGGGTTCGTACACGGCCTGGCGGACCAATGCCGCACTGCCGGCGATCTATGCGCCCTTCGCCAACCAGGTGTCGACGTTCTGGCTGCACAGCGCGACCTATATGTACGTGAACAACCTGATGCTGTCCTGGCAGGTACCGGTCGCGTTCACCAGCACGCACCACCTTCCGGAAACGCGGTTCTATGTCACCGGTACCAATCTCTGGGCGATCATCAACCCGACGCCTTTCAAGGACCCCCGGTCGAACGAGATCACGGACTATCCGATCCTCCGCAACTGGACCTTCGGAGCTAACATATCGCTATAACCATTGCCGCCATCTAAAAAATTGAACGATGAAAAAACTTATCATATATTCCATACTGCTGATCGGCCTGGCGGGCGCCGGGTGCCAGAAGCAAATACTTCAAAAGGTAGACTTCAACGGCGTACCCGTGACGACCGCCTGGAGCAACGAGGCGACGGCGCAGGTCTACCTCGACAACCTGTACCAGCTGTGCATGCCGGTGTATTACAGCAATGCCAGTATCAGCACGGTGCCGACGAACTGGCATAACATCAGCGATGAATGCAACGGCGGTTCCAATATCGGTGTCCTCCAGGGCAATCTCACCCAGGAAAGCGAAACCGATTTCTTCCCTACCAAGAACTCTTCGTGGCAATGGATCCGCAAGATCAATATCCTGCTGACGGATATCGACAAATACGGATTGACGCCGGACGTCACCACCCCGATCAAGGCGCAGGCCTATTTCCTCCGGGCCTGGACCTACTTCCAGTTGGTGAAGGTCTATGGCGGCGTCCCTTACATCACCAACGTGCTCGATTATGTCAACGACAGTCTGAACATCCCGCGAAATACGACCACGCAATGCGTGGACAGCATGATCGCCGACCTGGCTCACTGCTCGATCCTGCCCGCGCACTGGGGCGGAGCGGACATGGGCCGCATCACCAGCGGCGCAGCGCTGGCCCTGAAAGGAAGGATCCTGTTGTATTATGCCAGCCCGCAGTTCAATCCCGGCGGCGATCAGACGCGCTGGCAAACGGCCTTGCAGGCGAACAAGGCGGCATACGATTCGCTGACTGCGGAAGGGTATGCCCTCTATCCCAAGTATTCGCGTATCTTCCTCGATGCCGGCCTGGCGACCAATACGGAACCCATTATCTTCCGCGAATACAACGGCAGCACCACGGTATCGCAGGACGCGAACAATTGGGACAATACGGTCCGCCCGTATTCGCAGGCATACAGCGGCGGCGGGAAGAATTACAACCCGACCTGGAACCTCGTCTCTGCCTATCCGATGGCGGACGGCTATGCGCCCGGCGATCCGCAGTCCAAATACGCCTATGACAGCGTCCGTTTCTGGCACAACCGCGACCCGCGATTCTATTCCACGATCGTTTACAACGGCGCCGTCTATGGCCTCGGCAACACCGCGGGCCGAATCCAGTACACCTATGTGGGGACGGGTGAAGACCTGAGCGCTCCGACGACCACCGGTTTCTATTGCCGCAAGAACGTGGACACGAGCCTCACGACCTCGGCCACGCAGTTCGGTAAGACGTGGTGGGTGGAGATGCGTTTCGCAGAGGTGATGCTCAACTATGCCGAATGCGCCAATGCCACGGGCGATCAGGCTACTGCCTATACGATGCTCAAGGCGATCCGCAAACGCGCCGGCATCTCGGCCAACGGCGACGGTCTTTACGGGCTCGCGTCGGGCATGAACCAGTCGCAGATGGCAACGGCCATCCTCGACGAGCGGCGGATCGAATTCGCGTTCGAGGACAAACGTTACGACGACCTTCGCCGCACCCGTACATTCGACGCGCTGAACGGCCAGTACCGCCTCGGCTTCTTTATCGTACCGAGGGCTCCCTATTTTGCATCGACCAAATCCTCGGATGCCAATAAGGCGAACAATATCGAACGGTACATCTCCGGGACTACGGGACCCAAAGTCAGGGATACCATCAATGTCGAAGGCCCCGCCTACCAGGTCTTCTTCAAGGACAGTCTGGCGCCGATTGTGAACGAAAAACCCATCAATTTCCAAACGACCTACTATTCTTACGGTATTCCCTCTACGAATATCCAGAAGCAGCCGGCGTTGCAACAAACGGTGGGTTGGACCTTCATGGGAGCCGCGGGCACATTCGACCCGACGAAGTGACGGAGCGGCAAGCGCGGAGCCGCGTAGCGCATGGCCGGGCCCCGCAAGCCCAGGTCCCGATAAAGCAGAAACGATATTCTTAAAATAATAAAAATGAAGAAACGACTCTTACTATTGGTAACGGTTGCCGCAGGCCTGGGTTTGTCCCGGCAGGCGATCGCCCAATACCCCACCGTGCCCGAGGACGTCAAAGCACAAGCCGATGCCATGCTGAAGGCGGCCTGGGCGCACAGCGACTCGGCCTGGCAGCTGGCCTGGCCCATCATCGACAACGACGCGCGGCACGGAAAACCTTATGTTCCCTGGGCGTCACGGCCCACGGACCTGCCGCAGTCTTCGCTGCTCGCTTTTCCGGGCGCCGAGGGCGGGGGAGCGCATAGTTTCGGCGGTCATGGCGGCAGGGTCCTGGTGGTTACGAGCCTGGCCGATTCGGGTCCCGGCACGCTTCGCTGGGCCTGCGAACAGGGTGGGGCGCGCATCATCGTTTTCAACGTAGCCGGCATCATCCACCTGCACAGCCCGATCATCGTCCGCGCACCCTATGTCACGATCGAAGGACAGTCCGCACCCGGCGACGGCATTTGCGTGGCCGGCGAATCGTTCTGGGTCAATACGCACGACGTGATCATCCGGTATATGCGGTTCCGCCGCGGCGAAACCAACGTCGGTCGCCGCGATGACGCGCTCGGCGGCAACCCGGTCGGTAACATCATCGTCGATCACACCTCGACCTCGTGGGGCCTCGACGAAAACTTCTCGATGTACCGTCACATGTTCGATCCCGGCGACGGCTCGAAGGAGGAAAAGCTGGGGACCGTCAATATCACCATCCAGAACTGTATCTCGGCAGAGTCGCTCGACACCTGGAACCATGCGTTCGGCACCACGATGGGCGGCGAGAACTGCATGCTCGTCCGCAACCTGTGGGCCGACAATACGGGCCGCAACCCCTCCATCGGCTGGAACGGCGTTTTCAATTTCGTGAACAACGTCGTGTTCAACTGGCACCACCGGTCGATGGACGGCGGCGACTACACCAGCCTGTTCAACATCATCAACAACTATTTCAAACCGGGTCCCGTGACGCCGAAGGACGAGAACGTGGGCCATCGGATCCTCAAGCCGGAGACGGGTCGCAGCAAATTGAAGGAGCTGCATTTCGGACGCGCTTATGTCAACGGGAACATCATGGACGGCTATCCCGCCGTCACGAGGGACAACTGGGACGGCGGCGTCCAGGTCGGCGAAGAAAAAGATGCGGGCCCCTACAAGGCCTATATGAAATGGGACAAGCCCTTCCCCATGGCGCCCGTGAAGATCATGCCCGCGGAGGAAGCCTACCGTTTCGTGCTGGCCAACGTAGGAGCCACGCTGCCGCGCCGCGACCCGGTCGATACGCGCGTCATCGAGCAGGTGCGCACCGGGAAAATTGCGTATAAAGAAGTCAATACGGATACGCTTCCACAGTTTCATGTTCGTAAATTGCCGAAGGATTCGTATAAGGAAGGGATAATCACCGAAGTGTTCGAGGTCGGCGGTTACCCGAACTACCAGGGCACACCCTACAAGGATTCGGACAACGACGGTCTGCCCGACGAATACGAGGTCAAACACGGCCTGAACCCGCACGATTCACATGATTCCGCGCTGCCCGCAAAAGACGGCAGCGGGTATTCGAATATCGAAGTATGGCTCAACAACCTGGCGTCGAAAGGAGAACGCCCGGTAAAATAGGATGCGATTATGCGATCGTTTATCATAGGATCATTCTTGTTGGCGGTCTCGTTACCCTTGTTCACGGATGCACAGAAAAAGACCAGACCCGAGCCGCCTCCGCCCGTCACTTTTCGGGACGGCCGCCTGAGCTACGCGCCCGACTCACGGGGAGACCGCATCCCGGATTTCTCATACAGCGGTTACAAAGGCGGAGAAGCGCCGATACCCAACGTACCCGTCCGCGTCACCGTCCCACTCCAGGACGGTGATGCCACTTTACGGATACAGGCCGCACTCGATCACGTCGCGGGTATGCCCGCAGACGCCGACGGCATCCGCGGAGCGGTATTGCTGGAAAAAGGAGCATACAATGTATCCGGGCAGCTGCTGATCCGCCATTCGGGCGTCGTCCTGCGCGGCAGCGGCATGGGTGAGGACGGGACCATCCTCCGGGCAACCGGTCACGATCGCCGTACGCTGATCCGTATCGCCGGGGCGGCCGACCGCGTGACCGGGCGCGAGCTGCTTGTCGCCGATGCCTATGTGCCGGTGGGCGCCATGCGTCTGCATGTGGGCGGCGTCAACCCTTTTCATACGGGCGATGCGATCCTGGTCCGGCGCCCTTCGACCGAAGCCTGGATCCGGCTCCTGGGGATGGAGACGTTCGGCGGCGGTATTTCCGCGCTCGGATGGAAACCTGGTCAGCGCGACATTTTTTGGGATCGCCGCATCACCAAAGTCGACGGCAACGAGATCACGCTCGACGCGCCGTTGACCACCGCATTGGATTCGGCTTACGGCGGCGGTACGGTAGCCGGCTATCGCTGGCCGGGCCGCATCGTTCAAGCGGGTGTCGAG
>DASZYU010000291.1:0-5719 GCA_035545215.1 Puia sp. | reverse complement strand
ATAGTAATACCCCGACGAGCGAAGGCCTTCGCGCGATTCCTTGTAGACCTTGGTCGCCACGTCGTCGCAACCTACCAGCAGTGCGTTGAAAACGACCTTCCCGCGTGTTACCTGCGCGCGGACGATGTTCAGGATGAGCGTCCTGCCGCATACGGTCAGGAAAAAATGGGCCAGCAGGAAAATGAAATAGGTCTTGTAATAATAGTGGTAGTCCTTGACCGGGTCGTTGATAACGATGGCAAAAAAGATGATCGTGCATCCGAGCAGCGAGGTGATGAAGGTCGCGGTCGCCTCGCTGAGCCGCGATTTCTGGTACAGCGAGCCGTAGGAGCCGACGACGGTATAGAGCATCAGCCATGCGACCGGGATGACGGTCGTGCCCAGCCAGAAACGTTGCGTGAGCAGTAGGTGGCCGTTCACAAAGATCGGTTCGGAAAGCAGGAGCCTGCGGCTGAAGTGAAAGATGATCGCCGACAACACGGCGGTCAGGTAGTCGCTGATGGTATACCAGATAACGGGGATGGTATGTGGTTTTGCGGTACCTGGCATTCGGGTGTCAGCTGTTGAGCGTGTTGTGTTTTATTTTGAAGAGGATCTGGTGCGCGATGTCCATCGCCCGGAGGCCGTCCACTTCCGAGACGAGCGTCGGCGAATCGAAGAGGATGGCGTCGCAGAACTTTTCCAGCTCCATTCGTATGGCGTTGACCTCCGGGACCGAGGGATTGGAAAGCGCGAGTGTTTTTTTGCCCTTGGGGGTTTCGATATCGAACGCGAAGACGTCGACGTCTTCGGGCGTCTTCAGTTTGATGATCTCCGTTTTTTTGTTCAGGAAATCGATGCCGATATAAGCGTCTTTCTGAAACAGCCGCATTTTGCGCATTCGCTTCATCGAGATCCGGCTGGACGTGAGATTGGCTACGCAGCCATTGTTGAACTCGATGCGCACGCTGGCGATATCGGGCGTGTCGGTGATGACGGCGACGCCGCTCGCCGAGATGCTTTTGACCTCGCTTTTGACGAGACTGAGGATGATGTCGATGTCGTGTATCATCAGGTCGAGGATGACGCTGACCTCGGTGCCTCGTGGGTTGAACTGCGCCAGCCGGTGCACTTCGATAAAGAGCGGGTTGAGCGTGACAGATTGCAACGCCAGATAAGCGGGATTGAACCGCTCGACATGTCCCACCTGCAGCTTGACCTTCGATTCGCGCACCAGCTGGACGATCTGGCGGGCTTCTTCCATCGTGCCGGCGAGCGGCTTTTCCACGAAGACGTGTTTGCCTTTGCGGATCGCTTTTTCACAGAGCTGAAAATGCATCGGAGTGGGAGCGACGATATCGACGAGGTCGCAGGCGTCGATCAGGGCGTCCGCATCGGTGAACCGCGTCAGCTGGTACTTACCCGCGACATCGCAGGCCGCGGCGTCGTCGGGGTCGTAGAAACCGGTCAGTTCCGCCCGTTTGATCTCTTTCCAGCTGTTCAAATGAAATTTGCCGAGGTGACCGACTCCGAAGATGCCTACTTTGAGCATTTATTGAATTTTATTCGGCCTCAAACCTACAGAAAAAAGCTGAATGGGACTTCCTCGCCGGCGAACCATAGCGGGTCGCGCGGCAGCGGTTGCAAGCGGCGTCGGGTTAATGAGCGCTATTCGGTGATCGCCCGTCACTGCACCCAGCTTTGGTCATTCTCCTGCACGGGAACGTATTTGGCGAACGTGGGATTCGGCGCCGCGGAATAATCGTTGCGCCGCGGAATGATGATGAACCGCACATAGCGTTTGCATGTGATGACGAACAGCGTGATCTCGAGGACCAGGAAAACGTAGAACCAGACGCTGTAGCTGTTCATCCAGATCGTCCGGATCGACATACCATTCGTTCGTTCGGCGCCGATGGTCAGCGTGAGCACTTTTTTGAGCAGCGGGAAAAGGATGGGGATTTTAGTCCAGTTCGTATAGCGGACGTCTTCGTAACGATAACTGGGGTCGTAGTCGGCGGGTACCTGACGGCTGTAATACGGCCAGTCCTGGTGTACGTCGGCAAAACTCGCCAGTTGCGCGTCGGGCCGTACGAAATAAAGATCGAAGGTCGGGTCCAGCAAGATCCAATGTTTGCCGTCATTGGCCTCCACCACGTTGTGCGCGCCGAATCTGCCTTTCGCCTTCATTTGCGCGATGCGTACCGGGTAATTGAACGAGCGGAGTATCCTGGCCAGCACCTGCGAATAGCTGCCGCAGGCTCCGTTGGTCGTCATCAGGTCGACCGAGGTCGAGTGGAACAGTCCGTTCTCGGGACCGAGCAGGCTGCCGTTGGCGAAAGTGGCGAGCCTGTTGTGCATGAGGTGATAGCTTTCATGCATCGATTTAACGAAAAGCGAATCGGCATTATCGTTGGCATCGAGACCAGTCTGAACGTCTGCTTTAATGGACGCGAACAACCCGTTCTCGTAAGTGGATTCCATTAGGAAATAGAACATGGAAGCCAGTAGAAACCCGTTCAGGAACATGAGGAAGTGCAGGCTCCTGGTAATTCGGCGAAGGATCTTGAACGGGTACCTCATGGGTGGGCTTTCTTATAAGATGGTCAGATTCAGTGTATAGCATGACATTAACGAAGCCGGGCCACCCCTTAGTATATCGCACCGGATTAAAGCGGGATTAAAAGCCTTCCGGAGAGTGTCCGCACCAATTCTGAACAAAATCCGGCGAAGTTACCAGCTGGGATTTGGACTCAGCAGAATGCCGGCAGGGTTTCGCCTGATCCGGATGCGAAGCCGGATCGTCCCGGCCAGCAGGGCAAGCTCGAGCGCCAGGACGATATAAAAATAGATGTCGTAAACATACAGGAAGAACACGCGGAGCGAGAGCCCGTTCGTCCGTTCGGCACCGAGAAAAAGGCTGATCACCCACCTGAGAGCGGGCATGACGAGCGGTATTTTCGACCAATTGGTATAGCGAACGTCCTCGTATCGGTAGCTGGGGTTATAGACGGAAGGGACCTGCTTTTTGTAAAAATCCCAATTTCCACGGATGTCGGCGATGCTCGCGAGACGACCGTCGGGCCGAACATAATGCAGGTTGTAGCTGGGGTCCAGCGCCACCCACGCGTCGCCCGACCAGGCTTCTACCGTGATATGCCCGCCGTAAGTTCCGTTTACTTTCATTTGGGCGATCCTCGCGGGATAGTGATAGGTCTCGAGGATACGGACGAGCACTTCGCAATAGCTGCCGCACGAGCCTTCGGCGGTATTCAGGTCGACGGAGGTAGAGCGGAAGATCCCGGCCTGCGGTCCCAATCTCCCGGCGTTACCGGCAAAAATGCTTTGCCGGAAATGCATCAGGCGGTAGCAGACGTACATCGACCGAAGCAGGACGGAATCGCGGTTGTCCCGGGCGGTGATCGTGGCGTCGATGTTCGATTTTATCGAATTGAACAGGCCGCTCTCGTATACGGACAAAACGTGGAAAAAAAACAGGCAGGCGAGCAGGAAGCCGTTGAGAAAGGTCAACACGTAAAGATTCCGGAAAGCTCTTTTTAAGGAAATCAACAGATATCCCATGGAGACAGTATGGCGATTATTAGGTAATGGATGGGCGCGGACAAGGGGGCACCGCTAAGGTACGATCTATTTTGAAATACGGTATACGGCTGACGGCTGTTTTTGACAGTTTGCCGGTCGTCAGGCGTTCATTTCACCGTGTAAGAAAGATGGCGCGGGCCTATACCGGTGATCCTGAGCGATTTCCAGGCTGCCGGCAGCCGGGTCGGCAATTGGACGACACCTTCCGCCGTGATATCGAGACCGCCGAAGCCATTCAACAGCGCCTGGAGTACGCCTCCCGCGCCGGTGGCGAAGTAAGGATTCGTGCCGGAAGCCGTTTCGGCTATCACACCGAACGGTGGCCGTAGGTTCGGGGTATAGCCTTGCCTGAGAACGGACAACGCCTTATCGGGCATGCCCAGGCGCTCGTACAGGATCGAGAAGATGGCATGGGTCATGGCCGGACCTTCGCCCACGCGCGGTTCGTAATAGTCCAGGTCCCTTCGGATAGCCGCGGCGCCCGTCACCTCTTTCAGGGGATAGGCGAGCAGGTTGACATCCGCCTGTTTGATGGACTCGCCATGATATGCCGCGTGTTCGCGGGTGGTGCCGTCTGGGAAATGCAGGATTGGGATATTGTTCCGGACGTTGGCCCAATCGGGATCCGGGGTGATGCCGAGGACATGCGCGGCGTCGATCGCGTCCTGGAGATTGGCCTTCGCGGCCGCGTTCGTGTAGGCATTGTTATCGACGTTCTCGGCCCATTCGTCGGCCGCGACCACATTCAGGATGTCGTAGTGCCCGGGACCGTTGCGCTGCACCCGGCTCGCCCAGAACCCGGCCGTCGCCTGTAACAGCGGCCATCCCTTTTCGCGGAGCCACGCAATGTCGCGGGTGACGCAGTAATAGTTCCACGCGGCAATGCCCACGTCGGCGGTAATATGGTGTTCGAAGGGGCCGCTGAGCGCCCAGACCGGCGTCTCTTCGTTGCCGCTGGCCGCGCTTTCCCAGGGGAACATGGCGCCCTTGTAGCCGTGTTCGGAGGCGTTGCGGATCGCCGCCGGCAGCCTCTCATAGCGGTATTCCATAAGCGAAGCGGCTATCTTCGGTTGCAGGAGCAGCAGCGCGGGATACATCCAGATCTCGGTATCCCAGAACGTATGGCCGTTGTATCCCAGACCGCTGAGGCCCATGGGCGACAGGCTATAGGCGGTGCCTTCGCGCGCGAAAGAGTAGAGGTGGTAGAGCATGAGCCGGATGTCGCGTTGCGTTTGCGGATCGCCGTCGATGACGATATCGCTTTTCCACAGCTCGGCCCAGGCTTGTTCGTGCTCCCGGATCAGCTGCCGGCTGCCCTGCAGCGCCGCGAAGATAGTGAGGCGTTCGGCCTCGTTGAGGGGGTCGTCGTTGTGCGCGGACGTAAGCGAGGAGCCGACGACGGCAAAGTGATAAGTGGTGCCGGCGGCCAGCTTTTTCCTGAACTTCAGCAAATGCATGTTGTTGTCCCACATCTCGTGAATTACCGCCGGTTCGTTCGGGTGCGGCTCGTCGAAAAGAAAGCTGTTGCTGGCGGCCATCAGCAGCCGGCCCGTTGGGCTTTTTGCCGTCGAGGTCAGCAGGTTGATGCGGACGTGCGGGCGGTCGATGTCATTGTTGTAGTTCTCTACGTCCCGCAGCATATCGGGCGCTTCCATGACGCTGGCGGGGACGATGCCGATGTCCTTGTGCGCGGTGATGGTGACGTCGACCAGCGCGGTAAAAGGCAGCTGGCGCAGCGAATACCAGGTATAGGTGACCGAAGCCTTGTCCTGGTAGTCGAAGGAGGTGGTGAGACAGGCATGACGCATATCCAGCACCTGGCGGAAATGGCTGACGTCCTTCAGGCTGCCGATGCGGTGGTCGTCGATATCGAGGTGGAGGTTGATAAAGTTGAAGGTCTTCAGGATATTGCTGACGCGGCCGCGACCGTAGAGATCGAAAGCGCCGTTCAGGACGATATCTTTTGCCTGGAAGGGCTCTGTCGAAGAGACGAGACCCAGCATGCCGTTGGCGACCGTGACGCCGTAATAGTTGGCCGGATCGATGGAGTCGGCGCGGATCGTCCAGGTGTCGTCTGCAGCGGTTTGCGAAGACGCGGGTTGGGTCTGGTTTTGCGAAGACGCCGTTTGGGCCGGGA
>DASZYU010000290.1:0-5180 GCA_035545215.1 Puia sp. | reverse complement strand
TCCTTCAGTTCGTCGTCCAGAAACACGCCGCCTCGCATCTCCATTACGATTTCCGGCTTGAAATGGGCGGTGTCCTGAAGAGTTGGGCAGTGCCGAAAGGCCCATCGCTGAACCCTGCCGACAAGCGTCTCGCCATGATGGTCGAAGACCACCCATTCGACTATAAGGACTTCGAAGGCATCATTCAGCCGGGCAACTACGGCGCGGGGACCGTCATGGTATGGGACGAAGGCACCTATGAACCGCTGGCGCCCGCGGGCGGCACGAAGTCGGCGCAGAACAAGGCGCTGCTGAAACAGCTGCATGAAGGATCGCTGAAATTCGTCCTGAAAGGCAAAAAGCTAAAGGGTGAATTTGCGCTCGTCCACACGAAGGGAAGAGAGGACAATTCCTGGCTGCTGATCAAACACCGCGACCAGTATGCCACTGAGGAGCCGGTGACGGACAAAGACAGATCGGTGATTTCGAAAAAGACCCTCGAGCAGATTGCAAACAACCCGCGCGCAAACGAGTGGCAGAGTAACAGGAAGGCGGCAAAGGGATCGGCGGCGAAGGCGGCGGCATCGAAGCGTTCGGCGACGAAGGGATCGGCGGCGAAGACGGCGGCATCGAAGCGTTCGGCGACGAAGGGATCGGCGACGAAGACGGCGGCATCGAAGCGTTCGGCGGAAAAGGGATCGGCGGCGAAGACGGCGGCATCGAAGCGTTCGGCCGAAAAAGGATCGGCGACGAAGACGGCGGCATCGAAGCGTTCGGCGACCACAAGCTCCGCGACAAATACGGCGTCCGGCCGTGCAGCGAAGTCTTCCGGGACCGCAAAGTCCGGCGGCCGCGCGTCAAAGACCGCATTCCGCGCGCAACGCGACGCCGTCCGTGCTCCCGAAGCCGCGGCCGAACGGAAAACCCTGCTGTCCGCCGGGGAAGACGAACAAACGGTGCGGCTCAAGAAACACGAGCTGTCCTTCACGCATCTCGGCAAGGTCTTCTGGCCAACCGAAAAATACACGAAACGCGACCTGCTGAACTATTACTACGAGATAGCGCCGTTCATCCTTCCCTATATGAAAGACCGGCCACAGTCGTTGAACCGGCATCCGAACGGGATCAACGGCCCCAGTTTTTACCAGAAGAACGTCAGCGGCAAGGTGCCTGAATGGATACGCACCTTCCCCTATCGTACCGCGGAAGACGACGAGGACAAGGAGTTCCTCGTCTGCACCGACGAGGCGAGCCTGCTCTACATCGTCTCGCTCGGCTGTATCGAGGTCAACCCATGGAGCAGCCGCGTCAGCAAACCGGACAATCCCGACTGGTGCATCATCGATCTCGACCCCGACAAAAAAACGCCTTTCGACAAGGTCATCGAGGCGGCGCAGGTGACCCGGAAAGTGTTGGAGGCGGCGGGCGTCGACTGCTGGTGCAAGACCTCGGGTTCCACGGGTCTGCACGTTTATTTTCCGCTGGGCGCCAAATACAGCTACGACCATTCGAAGGAATTCGCGCGGCTCGTGGTACAGCTGGTCAACGCGCAGATCCCGGGCTTCACGACCATCGAACGGACGGTCCGGGCACGGAAGGGACGGATGTACCTGGACTTCCTGCAGAACCGCCCGCAGGCCACGATCGCCGCTCCGTATTCGGTGAGGCCCAAACCCGGCGCCACCGTTTCGGCGCCGCTGCACTGGGACGAGGTAAAGAAGGGGCTGAACATGCAGGAATTCACGATCCGGACGATGCCCGCGCGGGTCAGGGAAACGGGCGATCTTTTCCGGCCGGTGCTCGGGAAAGGGATCGATATGCAGGAGGCGCTCCGCAACCTCGAGGCGCTGCAATAAGTTACTCCGGCTGGATGACGACATTGCTGATGCGGGGAAAACCGTCCCTGATCTTCAGCCGGATGTCCGCGATCTTTTCCGTGAATTTGCGCGTGCTCAGGTCGGGCTGCGGGTGGACCGTTAAAACACGGACCGGTAGCCGCTGGCCCTAGATGATCGCGTCGACGAACTTCCGGCTGCGGAAAAGGAACGGCAGGCAGGCGCCGCTGAGGCCCATGATGACCACGATCCCGCCCAGCAGACCCTTGAAGCTCGAATTGTCGTGGCTGTCGTCGAACCGGTGGATACCCGTGATCTTCCACGCCAGGAACGCGGTCAGCGCAAGGAAAAAGACGAAGAACACCGTGTCGCCCTGTTTGAGGTTCCGGTGAAAAACGTAGAAAAGGATCCCGACCACCGTCATCGTCAGGTTTACCATGAAGATCAGCGAAGAGACGTTGATGAGCGCGCTCGGGATATAGCCGGTGTAATTCCGGAAACCGATGTTGTACGCGAGGCAGATGAGCGTATCGATGATTCCGATGAACAGACCGGTCATCATCGCCCGGTGAAATGCGTGATAATTGTCTTTAGTCATATTTTTCGTGATTGATATTTCTCAATAATTTCCTTCCACGCGCCAGGATGCGCCGCGTACGGGCCGGCGACTGGTAGTGGCGCTCTTTCTCCCGCTGGTTGCTGTAAAAAGCGAGCAGCCCATGCGCCGTGATCATGCCGATCACCTTGTCCCCGTCCTTGTCGTCCCTGACGGCCAGGCTGTCCGTATCGTGTTGCCCCATCATCTCCGCCGCCATACCTGCGTCCTCGGAAGCGTAGATGAATTCGGCCGGAACCTGTTCGCTTTTCAGCGGGATGACCAGTTGCCTGACGGACACCCCCTGGAGGATGTCGGGCTCGTAGGCATCCGGCGTCTTAACCCCGCGGCGCTGGATCTTCTCGGTCATGATGCTGCCCTTCATCAGGAAGAAGGAAACGAAGTAAGCAGCCACGCAACCGCCGAGCAATGGCAGCAAGCCGTGAATCTGACCGGTCGTCTCGAGCGCGAAGACGATGGACGTCAGCCATGCGCGCGAAGCGCCGGCAAACATCGCCGCCATACCGATCAGCGCCGCGGTAGCGGTATTGATGCCGCTATGCGGAAAATAATGCAGGATGGCTGCGCCGAGCAAACAACCGAGCGCGCCGCCGATCGTGAACAGGGGCGCGAGCGTACCGCCCGAAGTGCCGCTGCCCAGGCTGATCGACCAGGAGAGGTATTTCAAAAAACAGAGCGCGCCGACGATAGCCAGCGGCGCGACACCGGTGAGCAGCAACTGAATATTATCGTATCCGACGCCCATGGTGTGTGGTGCGAAATAGCCGATGACACCGATGGCGATGGCGCCGATCGCGGGCCACCACATCCAGTGAACGGGCAGCTTTTCGAACATGTCCTCGATCCAGTACACCGACCGGCTGACGAAAGCGGCTACGACGCCGACGAAGGCGCCCAGGAGCACGTAGATCAACAGTGCGTCCGTATTCGGGCTCGGGATATCCGGCATTTGAAAAACAGGGCGCGTCCCGAATAGAAGGAAGTGCATACCTGCGCCCGTGACGCAGGCCAGCGCGACGGGAATGACCGAGCGCGGCGAGAACTCGAATAACAACAGTTCGATCGCCAGGAGCACGGCCGCCAGCGGACTGCCGAAGATGGCCGCCATGCCGGCGCAGGCGCCGGCCGCCAGCACGATCTTGCGTTCAGAAGAGGAGATATGGATCCACTGCCCGGTCACCGAACCGAAAGCCGCACCGGTGGCAATGATCGGTCCCTCGGCGCCGAACGGACCGCCCGTGCCGATGGACAACGCTGCAGACAACGGTTTCAGAAAGGTGATCGCCGGAGGAATGCGGCTTTCTTCCAAAATGATTTTTTCCATAGCTTCGGGGATGCCATGTCCCCCAATGGCCCTCGAACCGAAACGGGCCATCAGCCCGACTGCCACGGCGCCGATGATCGGGACGGCGATGACCGCCGCTCCCAATTGATTGCCGGCCGGTGATGCGGCTTCGAACGAAAACCGGCCGTAAAAAGAAACGTTCGTGATGAAGTCGATGAGATAAACAAGCCCCTTGGCGACGATGCCGATGACGATAGCATTGCAGACGACCTGTATACTGAGATAAAAAACCCGCTTGTTCACGGGCCGGGTACGTTTCGATACTCCGTGCTCATCCAGATTGCCTAATGATGTCGAGAGCGGGATGGCCGTGCTATCTTTCTTTGTCATATTTTTTCGAAATGCAAAGATATTGTATAAACCATACTTTTTCACGTTTTTTGCACTAAATTTTCATTAACATATTGCCCGAACCATATTATGCAAGAAATCTCCTGTGACCTGGAACGCTGTTTCTTATGCCGTCATTGTATGCCGGAATGGCGGGACGTCACTATCCTGCACAAAAAGACCTTTCTGTTCAAAAAAGGTAAAGCCCTGTTCGCGCAGGGAAAGCCCGTCAAGGGCATTTTTTTCATCTATTCCGGCGCAGTCAAGATCCATGCTCCCTGGGGGGATGGCCGCGAGATGATCATCCGGTGGGCGAAGGTCGGCGATATCGCGGGTCTCCGGGGGCTGGGCGGCAACACCGTTTACCCCATTTCGGCCACCGCGCTCGACGACACGACCGCCTGTTTCATCACCAACGAATTTCTCGAACTCAGCCTGAAGGCCAATCCTTCGCTCACCTATACGTTGATGCATTTCTATGCGACGGAGCTCCAGGCAGCCGAAAAGCGGATGCGTGATCTCACGCACCGGGACGTGAAAGGACGGATTGCCGGCGCGCTGCTCGACATCGAGCGGACATTCGGCACGACAGAGGAGGGATTCCTGGGGGTGACGCTTACCCGCCAGGACATCGCGGCTTATGCGGGGACGACGTATGAGACCGTTTTCAAATTCTTCACGGAACTGACCGCCGCGGACGTCATCTCCACCTCGGGAAAAGATATCCGGATCAACCAGCCCGACCGGCTGGCGCAGATCGCGGGGCGCTGACCTCGGGGCGCTGGGCGCTGACCTCGGGGCGCTGGGCGCTGATCCCGGGGCGCGGGGCGCCGGGCCCTGATCGTTCAGGCCAGGTGCGCCTTCCGGTAAAAGTCGCCGGCGAGCCGGCGGACCGCGGCCTCTTTTTCACGGCACTCGCTGATCATCGCCTGACTGCCGTCGAGGTCCTTGCCCGCCCATGACGCCACGATCATCGCCGCATCGTGCCATTGGCCGATCGCATCCTGCAGGCTGTCCAGGTAAGTGGTATCCAGCGACAAACCATCCTGAAGTTTGGACGGGAGGAGCTTGAGTA
>DASZYU010000289.1:0-30492 GCA_035545215.1 Puia sp. | reverse complement strand
TTATATCAACGACTTCGAGGTCTTTCGGCCTTACCTCGTAGGGAACGCCCAACAGGAAGGACTCAGTATCATCGACCCTGAAATGACACGCAGCGTCAGCTTCTACACCGGTGGTTTCGAATCCCGGTATGGCGATAAGATGTCTTCGGCGCTCGACATACAATATCGCAGACCCACGCAGTTCGGAGGGTCGGTTTCTCTGGGCCTCCTCGAACAAGGTCTTCATCTCGAGGGCGCTTCCGGTGACAATAAGTTTTCATGGCTCGTTGGCCTCCGCAACCGCACGAATGGCTCCCTGCTCGCCAGCCAGGAAACGAAAGGCACTTACGCGCCATCTTCTTCCGATATTCAAACCCAGCTCTCCTGGCAGATCAAGCCGGGAATGCAACTTGGATTGCTGGGCATTCTTTCACAGACCGGGTTTGATTTCCTGCCGCAATTCAGCCAGCTGACGTCCTCGATCTTTTCGCCGTACTTCACAGCCAATCTGGGACTCGACACCTATTTCGACGGCCGGGAAAAGGACCGCTATCTGACCAATATGCTCGGCCTCTCGCTTTCACAACAGCTGAACCCCCGTCTGCGGTTGAAATGGATGGCTTCGCGCTTCGAAGACAGGGAGCAACAGACCTATGACATCACCGGCGCATACCTTTTCGGCGACCGCGATTTCGACAAGAGCAGCGCAACCTTCGGGCAGATCACCAACCCGCTGGGTGCCGGCACCTATCAGAACTTCGCGCGCGACCGGCTGGACATCGCCGTTTGGAATGCCACGCACAAAGGCTATCTGAACCTGGCGCATCATTTTGTACAATGGGGCGTCAGCGCCGAACGCCAGGTCGTGGACGATCGCCTCCATGAATGGCAATACCAGGACTCCGCCGGCTATTCGCTTCCCTACACGCCGGGAACACCTGCTCTTTCCAACGTCGTCGAAGGACAAAACCACCCGGGCATCACCCGGCTGACCGGCTATGCGCAGGACAACCTGCTGTTCAGTGATTCCGGCTCGTTTACACTCCAGGGCGGCGTCCGTTACAATTACAACACGCTCAACAAAGAATTGCTGCTTTCTCCCCGGTTGGGCGCATCCTGGAAGCCCCGCAGTTCGGTTGCCGACATCGTTTACCGCGCTGCCATCGGCATCTATGACCAGCCGCCCTTCTTCCGCGAGATGGTGCGGTCCGACGGATCGCTCGACACCGCGCTGAAGGCGCAACGAAGCTGGCAGATCGTCGCTGGTTTCGACCGCAATTTCCACATCGGCGACCGGCCGTTCCGCTTTACGACGGAGGCGTATTACAAATCCATGACCCGCATAAATCCTTACGATATCGACAATGTCAAGATCCAATATTTCGCGCGCAATGACGCAAAAGCCTATGCCACCGGAATAGAGTTCCGGCTGTTCGGCCAATTGGTCAAAGATGCCGAATCCTGGATCAGCATGGGCTTCATGCGTTCCATGGAAAAGATCGACACCTCCTTGTATACCTACACCCTGGACTCGCTCGGCCATCCCCTCGACAGCACGCGAACGCCGATGGGCTGGGTACGCCGGCCCACGGACCGGCTCTTTACTTTCGGCCTGTTCCTCCAGGACTATCTGGCCACCAACAAGAATCTGAAGGCATACCTGAATTTCCTCTACGGCAGCAACCTTCCATTCAGCATTCCCGGGGACCTTCGCTACCGCGACGGCCTGACCATTGACCCCTATATCCGCATTGACGTAGGTTTCAGCGCGCTGTTGATGGACAGCGAAAAAAACAACCGGCGCAGCCACAACCCGTTTCGCAGTTTTGACAACATTTGGGCTACCCTCGAGATCTTCAACCTCATCGACCGCGCCAATACGATCTCATACATGCTCATCAAGGATTTCTCCAACACCACCTATGCCATTCCCGAGCGGTTGACGCCCCGTTTGGTGAATCTCAAGCTCGTCGGCAGGTTCTGACAGGGATAGCGTCTTCCGGCCGGGGACCCCGTTCTCAGCCTTTCGGCCAGTGGTTCTCAGCCTTTCGGCCGGTCATCGAACGCACGGCGAACGCCTACCCGATCGTAATTTCCCCATGGTACTTTTACGCTCCTTTCCCAAAAATTCCGCATCGTTCCCATTTCGGGAAATACGTATCGAAAAATGCGGGTACAATTGATTTATAATCAGTTATTTAGTTTTTGGCCGCAAATTGGCCTCTAATATTGTAAACCGCGCCACCATGAAAACTATGATTAACTTTCTGAATGCCGTTCTGACCAACCTGGTCTTTTCGAAAGAACAAATGCCCGCACTGATCCCGGTAAGGGTCGTTACTAAAGTTCACCCCGATCAACACAGATAAACTACTAAATGTAGAGGCTATGGTTATGGCAATTGAAATTTCGGTTTACCCGAACCCGTTCGATCATTACATCATGCTCGAAATTACCTGCAACGACAATATCGATTGCATCGTTACGCTCGCCGACATCGGCCATGGCAGGATCATCCGCATGCTGGGTGCAGGTTTGGTCAGCGGGACCAACCGCATCCCTTTCGAAGACCTCGAACCCCTTTCGGCGGGCAACTATCAACTGGAGATCAAAACCTCTACGGGCGAACCAGTCTACCGCACCCGTCTTTTCAAACAAGCCGAAGACGGCCCTGTCATCCACCTGAATTGATTGCTGCGCAGGCGCGCCGGCAGCAGGATGCCGACGGACGCCGGTTCTTCTTTACCTTTGCGGCATGACCAGACTTTCCGTCAACATCAACAAATTTGCGACCCTGCGAAACAGCCGGGGCGGCAACAATCCGGATGTCGTAAAGGCCGCCGTTGACGCACAGGAATTCGGCGCCGATGGGGTAACGGTCCATCCGCGACCGGACGAGCGGCATATCCGCTACGCGGACGTCTATGCGATCCAAAAGATCATCACCACCGAGTTCAACATAGAAGGGAATTCCCAGGAGCAAAAATTCGTCGATCTCGTGCTCGATATCAAGCCTGCACAGGTGACGCTTGTTCCCGACGCGCTCGGCCAGATTACCTCCAATCATGGTTGGGATACCATTCGTCATAGGGCATACCTGCTGCACATCGTGGACGTCTTTAAAAAGGCCGGCATCCGCGTGAGCCTCTTCGTCGACCCGGTCATCGCCATGGTCGAAGGGGCCGCCGAAACAGGCGCCGATCGAATCGAGCTGTATACGGAGGCCTACGCCCATCAATATGCCGGCGATAAGCAGGCAGCCGTCGAACCCTATCGCCTGGCGGCCATCCGCGCCCACGAGCTGGGGCTCGGCATAAACGCCGGCCACGACCTCGATCTCCAAAATCTGCGGTATTTCGCCCGCAATGTCCCCCATCTCGATGAAGTCTCGATCGGCCATGCATTGATCTGTGATGCGCTGTACCTCGGTTTCGAGAACACGATCCAACTGTACAAACGACAGCTTCAGTAGGGGGCGATCCGATACCGCCACCCCGGCGCGCGCATTTCAACGACCGGCCCTGATCTTTCAACGCCTCCACAGAGGCGCCGCATTTTGCCGCAAGACATCCCGGTAATCGGCCTTCCCTGTAATATCGCTTCCTTTCCCCTGCCGCGCCGCGCTATCTTTGACCGTCCTTCATCTTTAACCGGTAAATAAATTCTTATGAGAAAAGTCCTGACCGCCGGCGTCCTGCCGGCACTCTTTTGTCTGCTCTCTGCAATTCCCACCCACGCGCAACTGACCACCCTGCCCGACGGCGGCAACAAAATGGCAACCGTATCGGAACGGGTGGGCATCACCGATGTCACCATCCACTACAATCGGCCTGGCGTTAAAGGCCGTGAAGGCGCCATCTGGGGCAAATTGATCCCCACGGGCTACAACGATTTGGGTTTTGGGACCAGCAAGGCAGCGCCCTGGCGGGCCGGCGCGAACGAAAATACGACCATCCAGTTCTCCACCGACGTGACCATTGAAGGCCAGCCGCTACCCGCGGGCAAATACGGCTTCTTCGTCGCTTATGACCCGAATGAATGCACGCTGATCTTTTCGCGCAACTCGACGTCCTGGGGTAGCTTTTTCTACGACCCGAAGGAAGATGTCCTTCAGGTCAGGGTGAAACCCGTACCGATGGACAAGAATGTGGAGTGGCTGAAATACGAATTCACCGACGAACAGGACGACGCGGCCACGGTCGCGCTCGAATGGGAGAAGCTGAGCATTCCGTTCAGGATCGCGGTAGATTATCCAAAAACGCAGCTGGAATCGTTTCGGCGCGAACTGCGCAGCAACAAGGGTTTCACCTACAATGCATTTATGCAGGCCGCTCAGTTCTGCGCCCAATATAAGACCGACCTCGATGAAGGCCTCGTATGGGCCGACAAAGCGATCTCCGAGCCCTTTATCGGGGAAAAGAACTTCCAGACCCTTTCCACCAAAGCCCGTATCCTGACACTGATGGACCGGAAGGATGAAGCAACCGCCCTGATGAAGGAAGCGCTTCCGATGGGCCGGGAAAACGAGATCCATCAGTACGCCCGGACACTGCTCCGCGAGAAAAGGAACAAGGAGGCCTTCGATGCTTTCAAGCTCAACTACGACAAACACCCCAACGATTTCACGACCAATATGGGCATGGCCAGAGGCTATTCGGGCCTGGGAGATTATAAAAAGGCGCTGGATTACCTGACCAGGGCGGAAGCGCAGGCGCCCGACAAAATAAATAAAGACAACATTGCCCGGCTGAAACCGATGCTGCAGGACGGTAAAGACATCAATTGACCGAAGGGCCGGTCGGTTGCGGCGCCGCCCCGGCGGCGCCGCTATCGCTTAATTGCATCCCAGCAGTTCGCACAACTTCTCCTGCAGCGCCGCGCCGCGCAGGTCACGGCCCACGATCTTCCCATCCGGACCCACCAGGAAATTCGACGGGATCTGCCCGATATGGTATTTCACCGCGGCCTCGTTATACCAGTACTTGAGATCGCTGACCTGCGTCCACACGAGCCCGTCATCTTTGATGGCCTTGATCCATGGCTCTCTTGCCTTATCCAGGCTGACACCCAACACCGTGAAGTTCTTATTCCTGAACTTCTGATAGGTCGCTACCACATTCGGGTTCTCCATCCGGCAGGGACCGCACCAACTGGCCCAAAAATCGACCAGCACATACTTCCCTTTGAACGAGGACAGACTCACGGCATGCCCCGCCGTATCGTTCTGCGTAAAATCGATCTCATCGGTGCCGATAGCACCTACTTTTGCGTCATCCAGCGCTTTCTGCAGATATTGCGCGTAGTAGCCTTTCTGCACTTCGGGCGACAGCGTGTGTAACCGCTTGTCCTGCTCCACAACATCCTGCGTCAGCTGGTTGACGACGACAAGCACGAACGGGGAGACGTACGAGGAAGGCTTTGCCCGTATGAACCCGTCCACGATCGTAAAGATCGTATCGGTAAGTTTTTTGTATTGCTGAAAAAGCGCGTCCCGCTTGCCCGCATCCGGCTCCCCGTTTGCCCGGGCGATCACGGCGTTAAGACGCGTGAAATACGGGGAAAACTTCGCCTGGAACTCGACAAAATCGGTATTGGAAGGCGAGCCGGTCGTTCTTAAATGCGCGAGGTCATCCATCGCACCCTGGATCTTCATTTTATCGTTGCCCATGAACAACGGTGTTTTCTTTTTGGCTGCGTCAAAATTCAACTCGTAAAGATTGGGCTGATCGACATGTCCATCCAGCACGAAAGCTCCGTTCCTCACCCGTGCCTTCGCAACCGTATCGGTTGGATTGGAAGCGTCCGTCAAAAAAACTGCCGAGCCTTCCGCCAATCCCTGTACCCGGCCGGTGATCGAAAACGAGGAACCCGCAGCCTGCTGGCCCCGGCCCATCGCCGGAAGAACCAGCAAAACTCCGATTAATATCTTCATATTCATTATTTTTTGTGTGCGGGAGCCGCCGGCTGGTGCCGCTTCTCCAATACCCGTACTACATCCTGCAAGTTAAAGCCTTTTGCGTTCAGGAGGATCAGGTAATGGAACAAAAGGTCTGCCGCCTCATTGACGAAAAGACCGTCGTCGTGGTCCTTAGCTTCGATGACGAGCTCGACGGCCTCCTCCCCTACCTTTTGCGCTATTTTATTGATTCCCTTGCTAAAAAGACGGGCGATACGCGAGGTCTCGGGGTCACCTTCCATACGCCGCTGCTGGATGATCGCCTCCAGGCAGGCCAGGAAATCTTCCCGATGGTTCTTTTCATTCCAACAGGTGTCCGCGCCGGTATGGCAAACAGGCCCGAGCGGTTCGGCCTTGATCAACAGCGTATCCTGGTCGCAATCCGCTGCAATATGTTTCAACAGCAGGAAATTCCCGCTCTCTTCGCCCTTTGTCCAAAGCCGCTGCTTGCTGCGGCTGAAAAAGGTGACCTTCCCATCGGCCAGCGTCCTGTCCAGCGCCTCCCGGTTCATATAACCCAACATGAGGACCTTTTCTGTCGCACTGTCCTGGATGATGGCCGGCACCAGTCCGTCAGCGGCTTTACTGAAATTCACGTTCAATGTTTCCATAACGATCTGCATTACAAACGCACGGCCACGCCGCGCCGTTGCAAATATCCTTTTAATTCCGGAATCGCGATCTCCTTGAAATGGAAGATGCTGGCTGCCAATGCTGCATCCGCCTTGCCCGGCCCCAACACCTCCGCAAAATGTTCGGGTATCCCTCCGCCGCCCGAAGCGATCACCGGGACGGGGAGCGTCTCCGCAAGCCGCCTCGTGATATCCAGGGCAAACCCCTTTTTCGTTCCGTCATTGTTCATCGACGTCAGCAGGATCTCGCCGGCGCCCCTTTCGACGCCTTCGCGCGCCCAATCGGCGCACAACATTTCCGTCCGGACCCGTCCGCCGTTGAGATAGACATACCAGTTGCCATCTGCCTCCATCCGGGTGTCGATGGCAAGGACGACGCATTGGCTACCGAATTCTTTTGCGAGCTCGCCCAGCAGCTCCGGCCGGCGGAACGCGGAAGTGTTGACGGATATCTTATCGGCGCCATGCTGCAACAGCACACGCACATCTTCCACTCCCGATATCCCGCCTCCCACCGTAAAGGGGATATTGATATGGTGCGCAATGCGGTTGACCAGCTGGCTCAGCGTCTTTCGCTTTTCATTCGTGGCCGTAATGTCGAGAAAGACCAACTCGTCCGCGCCCTGTTGCGCATAAAGCGCACCCAGCTCCACCGGGTCACCCGCATCCCGGAGATGCTCGAAATTCACGCCCTTGACGGTGCGCCCGTCCCGGATGTCCAGACAGGGAATGATGCGTTTGGTCAACATAGCTCGCTTAATTTAATCCGGCCCTCGTACAGGGCTTTGCCGATGATCACACCTTTGCACCCGGCTTCTTCCAGCCGGTGGACATCGTCCAATCCGCTGACCCCGCCGCTGGCGATAAAATGAAGATCGGGGAATTTGCCCACGATATTGCGGTACAGATCGAACGCCGGCCCCTCCAACAACCCATCCTTGCTCACGTCCGTGCAAAACAGCTGTCGAATACCCTTCTCCCGGTATTCCTCTATGAAATCGTAAACCCATCGGTCGGTCGTCTCCAGCCAGCCGCCGACCGCGATCTTTTCCCCGCGCACGTCCGCTCCCAACAGGAACCGCTGCGCTCCATAAGCGTCGAGCCAATGGCCGAACAACGGCGGGTCCTTCACCGCCACGCTCCCGACGGTAGCGAGCGCCGCACCCGAGTTGAAGACGATGTCCACGTCGGCAGCCGTCTTGATGCCGCCGCCAAAATCGATCACAAGACCCGTCCTGCCCGCCAACAGCTCCAGCACTTTCCAGTTCTTCACCGCGCCGGCCTTCGCTCCGTCGAGGTCCACCAAATGCAGCCGCCGCAGGCCCGCATCTTCAAAGGCCCGCGCCACTTCGAGCGGACGCTCGTTGTACACCTTCTTTTGCGCATAATCGCCCTGCGTCAGGCGCACACATTTTCCGTCGATGATGTCTATTGCGGGTATGATCTCCATCTCTCAGATAAGTTCAATAAAATTCTTCAATATCTTTTCTCCGGTCTGCGCGGACTTCTCGGGATGGAACTGTACCCCATAGAAATTGCCGCGGTGCAATGCCGAACTATAGGGATGTACATAATCTGTCTGCGCGATGGTATGCGTACCGAGCGCGGCATAATAGCCATGTACGAAATAACACCAGGAACCATCCGCCACCTCCTCGAATAAACGCGTTTTTAACGCATAAATATTGTTCCAGCCGATCTGCGGTACTTTGTCCGAAACATCGGACGGTTCGAATTTCCGCACGCTTTCGGCGAAAATGCCCAAACACTGCGTATCGTTCTCCTCGCTGTAGCTGCACATCAGTTGCATGCCGAGACATATTCCCAGGACGGGCTGCCGCAGCTCACGGATGACCTCGTCCAACCGCCGCGCGCGCAAATACTCCATCGCCGTGCTCGCCTCGCCTACGCCGGGAAAAATTACCTTGTCCGCGGCCGCAATCTGCTCGGGGTCGTCCGTTACTTCAGCGCCGCAACCGATGCGCTCCAACGCATACAGCACCGATTGGATATTCCCCGCATTGTATTTGACAATAACCAGTTTCATTTCAAAATAGTTGACAGGAATTGCCTGGTAGCCCCGCCGACATCGACCGTACCCTCTATCGCACGTATATACGCGGTCCCGATGATCGCGCCGTTTGCGTACCGGCAGGCCGACTCGAAGCTCTCCTTGTCCCGGATACCGAACCCGACCAGTACCGGGTTTTTCAGCTGCATCTTTTGCAATCTGCGGAAATATCCTTCCTGCACGTTCATGTCCTTCGCGCCGCCGGTCGTGGACGATGACGACACCGCATAGAGAAAACCCGTGCTGAGTGCATCCACTTTGCGGATACGTTCGGGTGAGGTTTCGGGCGTCACGAGGAACACGAAGTCCAGACCATGGTTTTTCAGGACGGGTCCGTATTCCGTCTCGAATTCAAAGATCGGCAGGTCGGGCACGATCAGTCCGTCCACGCCGGCCATCGCGGCGGCTTCGCAAAATTTGCCGAAACCATATTGCAGGATTGGATTCATGTATCCCATCAGCAGGACGGGCACATGGATACTCGCCCGCATGTTGGCCAGTTGTTCAAACAATCGCACGATGCTCATGCCATTCTCCAACGCACGCGTACTGCTGGCCTGGATCACCGGCCCGTCGGCGAGCGGATCGCTGTAGGGCATACCCAGCTCGATCAGGTCGGCGCCATTTTCCTGCAGGGCCTGCATCACTTCCATGGTACTTCCCAGCCGCGGGAACCCCGCAGTGCAATACACATTCAATACCCGCTGGTCCTTCTTACGGAACAATTCCGCTATCCTGCTCATGCCATACCTCCTTCCATGGCCCGCATATAGGTAGCCATATCCTTGTCGCCTCTTCCGCTGAGACACAAGACGACCGTGTCCTTTTCATTCAGCTGCAATTTTTCGAGCGCCGCCAGCGCGTGCGCCGACTCGAGCGCGGGTATGATACCCTCCAGCCTCGTCAGCTCGAACGCAGCGGCCAGCGATTCTTCATCCGTAGCGTTGAGGAACTGTGCCCGGCCGCTTTCATAAAGGTGTGCATGAAGCGGGCCGATCCCCGGGTAATCCAGACCCGCGGAGATGCTGTGCGGCTCGACGACCTGCCCGTCATCGGTTTGCATGACATAACTGCGGCTGCCATGGAGGATCCCCGGCTTGCCGAGCTGCGTGGTAGCCGCGCTCATCCCGCTGCGAAGCCCGTGCCCCGCCGCCTCGACGGCGATCAACTCCACGCTCCCCTCATCCAGGAAATGATAGAAAGCCCCCGCAGCATTGCTCCCGCCGCCTACACAGGCAATGACATGCGTCGGCAGCTCGCTCCCTGTCTTTTCCTTCAGTTGCGCCCGTATCTCCTCGCTGATGATGCTCTGGAAACGTGCGACCATGTCGGGATACGGGTGCGGTCCAACCACGCTTCCGATGATATAATGCGTGTCTACCGGGTGGTTGATCCAATCGCGAATGGCTTCATTGGTCGCATCTTTCAGCGTCTTGCTGCCGCTGGTCGCGGGCACGACTCTGGCCCCCAGCATCTTCATCCGCGCGACGTTTGGCGCCTGCCGTTCGATGTCCTTTTCTCCCATATAGACGATACACTCCATGCCCTTCAGCGCGCAGACCGTGGCCGTAGCGACACCGTGCTGTCCGGCGCCCGTTTCAGCGATGATCCTCTTTTTTCCCAGCCGGCGCGCGAGCAGTATCTGGCCCACGGTGTTGTTGATCTTGTGCGCCCCGGTATGATTGAGGTCTTCACGTTTCAGGAACAGCTGCGTATTGTATTTCGCGCTCATCCGGCCGGCAAGATACAGCGGCGAAGGACGGCCGACGTAATCCCTGAGCAGCGAACGATACTCTTTTTGAAAGGAGGCTTCCTGCATGATCTCCAGGTAACGGGTACGCAACTCCTCCACATTGGGATAGAGCATCTCCGGTATGAAGGCCCCCCCATACCGGCCATAATAACCCCGCTCGTCGGGAGAGGTGATAGTCGTCATTCGTTCAAGATTTATGGATGATAGATGTGTCATTTGATTCGGTCAAGCATCGCCTTTATCTTTTTCAGGTCCTTGACCCCGGGACTGACCTCGAACTTGCTGTTGATATCGATGGCGAAAAGCCGCCTGGCCACGGGCTCGCGTGCGAAAACACCCAGCTTCTCCCCATCTCCGGGTTCGATGCCGCCGCTTAGAAAGAACAGCTTTTCGATGATCGCCGGCTTGAGCATGTCCCAATTGAACTTTTTCCCCGTGCCGCCATATCCCGCTCCCTCGGTGTCGAACAGGAACATATCGCAGGAGTCCTGGAACGGCCGTATCAGCCAATCCACCGGATCGTTTTCGCTCAACCGGAAGACCTTTACGACAGTGATGTAGTTGGCCAGCTGGTCGCAGAACATCGGTGTTTCATCTCCATGCAACTGGACCATATCCAGGCCGTACGCATCCACCTGGCGCATGACTTCGTCATAGGATGCGTTGACGAATACGCCCACCTTGCCCAGGCGAAGACGGGCTCTCTTTACCTGCTCGCCGGTCAGGTGCCTTCCCACATAGCGCGGAGACTTCGGATAAAAGATGAAACCTGCAAAATCCACTCCCATGGCATCCAGTTCCCTCACCTGCCCGATATCGGTCATGCCGCAAACTTTTACTCTCATAGCATTTTCAACTGTTTGACAAAGGAGGCAAAAGCAATCGTCGGGTCCGGTTCCTTCATGAAATGTTCGCCCATGAGGAAACCGTGGAACCCGGCATCCTTCATGTAACGGATCGTTTCTATCCGATCGATACCGCTTTCGGCGATGAGCAATCTGTTCGCCGGCAACCGCTTGCTGAGCCGGACCGACCGCTCGACGTCCACGGCAAAGGTCTTCAGATCCCGGTTGTTCACCCCTACCAGCGTCGTAGCGTCGCAGATGTGACCCAGTTCGTCCTCGCCATGGATCTCCAGCAACGGTTCGAGTTCCAGCGAGACGGCGAATTCGGCCAGTCTTCGCACTTCAACCGGGGAAAGGCAGGCCGCAATCAACAGGATCATATCGGCGCCCATCGCACGCGCTTCCACGATCTGGTATTCATCGATGATGAAATCCTTGCGCAGGATAGGGATATCGTTCACCCTGGCCTTCCCGAGGTCTTCACTGCTACCGCCAAAGAACGGCCCGTCCGTCAGCACCGACAAACAGCTCGCGCCTCCTGCCGCATATGCCCGGGTTACTTCCTCCACGGAGGCCCGGTCGTTGATGATCCCCTTCGACGGGCTGCGCCGCTTGAATTCGGCGATGATACCCGTCCTCGCCTTATCCGTCAGGAAGGCCCGCGGATCCAACACCGTCCGCGAGAAGAAAGGCCTTTTCTCCAACTCCGTTACAGGCGCCGCAGCCTTTCTGTCTTCCACCTCCTTTCGCTTGTGCGCGACTATCTTTTCGAGTATGTTCATTGCAGTGCGATTAACTTCTCCAGCGCACTATACGCCTTTCCGCTTTCGAGACTCTCCACGGCGGCCTCATATGCTTTCCCATAACCGGCGAACTGTCCGCTTGCATTCAGCGCCATGGCGGCATTTGCCAGTACAACGGCGGACTGCGCCCAACTACCCTCGCCCTTCAGTATCCTGGTGAAGAGTTTGGCGGCTTCCTCCACGGTGTTTCCGCCATATATATCGGCAGCGTCGACCATCCGCTTGCCCAGTTCCTCGGGTGTGTAAACACGTTCGCCGCCATTCGTGATCACCTTGGTGTCCCCCGTCAGCGATATCTCGTCATAACCGTCCAGGCTGTGCAGGATGGTAAACCGGGCGCCATTCTGCTGGAGCAGGTAGTTATAGATCCGCGCCATTTCCAGGTTGTATACGCCCACCAGCTGCGTCGCGGGGAAAGCGGGATTGACCATCGGTCCCAGCATATTGAAAAAAGTCCGGATACCCAGCGCCTTGCGGATCGGGCCCACCGTCTTGAGCGCCGGATGGAACAACGGCGCATGCAGGAAACAGATGCCGGCAGTATCGATCTCCCTGCGCAGACCATCCCTGTCGTTCTTGAACCGGTAACCCAGTTGCTCCATGACGTTCGAGGCCCCGCTGATGCTCGATGCACCATAGTTCCCATGTTTGGCCACCGCATGCCCCGCACCGGCTACGATAAAACACGACAACGTCGAGATGTTGAATGTATTCTTTCCGTCGCCGCCCGTACCCACGATGTCGATGGTATCCCTGCCGTCGAGGTCCACCCGGACACACAGCTCGAGCAGCGCGTCGCGGAAACCCTGCAGTTCATCGATGGTGATGCTCCGCATGAGGTACACCGTAATGAAAGCCGCGAGCTCGCTGTCATTGAATTCCCCGCGCGAGATGCGGATCAGCACGTCCCTGGCCTGCTGCCGGGGAAGCGTCTTGTGTTCGAATAGATATTGAAGGATCTTCTTCATAATGACTATGCTTTTAACCAGTTCTTCAATAGCCGCTCGCCCTCGGGCGTGAGAACGCTCTCGGGATGGAACTGTACCCCCTGCACATCGAGACCGCGGTGGCGCAACCCCATGATATAATCGTTCCCGTCGCGGGCAGTGATCTCCAGCTCCTCCGGGAATGCCTCCTCGCTGACGACCCAACTGTGGTAACGTCCGGCCTCCAATGTGCGCGGCAGGCCCTCGAAAAGACCGCCGGTCTTCAGGATGTGCACCGGCGTCGCCACCCCATGGTAAACCGTGCTCAGGTTGATCAGTTTGCCGCCGAAGGCTTCCGCGATGGCCTGGTGCCCGAGACAAACGCCCAGGATAGATTTGCTGGCGGCATACTCGCGTATCAGCGGCAACAGCAGGCCGGCTTCCTCCGGGATACCGGGCCCCGGCGACAGGATGATCTTGTCATACTGCCCGACCGCTTCCAGCGGGATGCGGTCGTTCCGGTGCACCTCCACCGGATAGCCCAATATCTTCTCTACCAGGTGAACCAGGTTGTACGTGAAGGAATCGTAGTTGTCGAATACAAGGATACGTGTCACTGGTATTGATTTAAATTTTTGTTGCGTAAAGGATCGCGGACTTCAGCGCGCCCAGTTTGTTATTGACTTCCTGCAGTTCGTTCTCAGGCTGACTGGCCGCTACGACCCCTGCGCCCGCCTGGTAGGTCAGCGTATTGCCGCGGCTTAGCAGACTGCGGATCATGATGGCGTGAACACAGCTGCCGTCGAATCCGATGAACCCGATACATCCGCCATAGTAACTCCGCGCCGTAGGCTCGTAAGCATCGATCAGCTCCATCGCCCTGAATTTCGGCGCGCCGCTGAGCGTCCCCGCCGGAAACGTCGTCGCCAACAGGTCGAACGGGTTGTGTCCTGGTCTCAGCCGTCCACTGACCTCGCTCACCAGGTGGATGACATGCGAATAATACTGGATATCCCGGTAGTGGACCACCTTCACATCGTCACAAGACCTGCTCAGGTCATTGCGCGCCAGGTCCACCAGCATGACATGCTCGGCATTCTCCTTCGCGTCTTCCCGCAAGCGGTCCGCCGTCTCGCGGTCGATCAGGTCGTCCCCCGTCCTGCGGAACGTGCCGGCGATGGGATGCACGATCGCCTCCCCCTTTTGCAGCAGGATCTGCGACTCGGGTGAAGAGCCCATCAGTTTGTAGTCGCCGTAGTCGAAATAGAACAGGTACGGCGAAGGATTGATATTCCGCAACGCGCGGTAGACATTGAATTCATCACCGGTAAACCCCTGTTCAAACCGGCGGCTGAGGACGATCTGGAACACATCGCCCCGGTGACAACTGCGGATACCCTTTGAGACCATCTCACGGTATTGCTCATCGGTCATATTCGAACGCTCGTCGCCCACCGGTTGAAATGGATAGACCGGGACGTCCTTGCTTCGGATCAGCGATTCGACCAACGGCAGCTCGGATTCCAGACCCGCGATCTTATTCTCGCAGATGTACAGCTCATCACGGAAATGGTTGATCGCGATGACATACTGGTACAGCCGGTAGCGGATCAGCGGGATCGCCGCCTTTCCCGCAGGAACATCGGCGCTTCCCTCCGGGCGACCGCCGTTTTCCGTCTGACCCGGGCTCGCGTCCGGCATCCGCCCCTCGGACTTTCGAAACCGTATCGTATCGAAGAACTGCACGGCATCGTACGTGGTATAACCGAACAGGCCCTGCACCGCCCGGACCGACTTCTCCTCCGACGGGATACTCTCGAACCGTTGCATGAATTCCCAGAGCACCTCCGGTGTCTTCGAAAGGTCGCCGGCGACCGAACGCTCCGGCGGCCGCCCCGGCAATTTGATCTCGACGCGCTGGTTGTCCGTGATCTCGATACCCGCGATGGCATGGATGCAAATAAAGGAATAGCTGTTGTCGGCAGCGTGATGATCCGTGCTTTCCAGCAGGATCGTGTCCCGGAACCGGTCGCGCAATCGCAGGTAGATACCCACCGGCGTATGGATATCCGAGAGCAGTTTGTGACAGACTGTATTGATCGCTATCTTCTTCATATTGAAAATGAAAAAGGCCCCGATACATCGGGGCCCAAATATGGTAAACTATGACAATAGCATTACTTGCCCCAAACGGAGTTTGTATGCCACCACCACTGCTGATTGATTATTTGCTTCATTTGCTTTGCTGTCTTTTCGCCGGCTAATTCCATCTCGCCTGGGCTCGATTTCATCGCAACGCAAATATGGCGGGTAAAAACGATTTCACCAAATTTTTTTATTTTCGGGCATGTTACCAACCTACTGCTTCATCCTGCCGGGATTGTACAATTCCGGTCCTCAGCACTGGCAAACCCGTTGGGAAGAGCGGTATGGTTTTACCCGGATTCATCAGCAGGATTGGGATAACCCGGACAAAGACGATTGGATCCATACGATCAACGAGGTCATCGCCCCTTTTCCGGCCGAACAGGTCATCCTCATCGCCCATAGCCTGGCTTGTATCACGGTAGCGCATTGGGCGCTTAAGTACGGTCGCCAAATAAAAGGCGCGCTGCTGGTGGCTCCCAGCGATGTCGAGGCCCCCGGCTTCCCCGCCGGAACCACGGGGTTCGATCCCGTCCCCTTGAACAGATTGCCATTCCCTTCCATCGTCGTCGCAAGCAGCAACGACCGGTACCTCGATCTGCCGCGCGCGCGCCTTTTTGCCGAACGATGGGGCAGCCGTTTCGTGTTGGCGGGTGCACTGGGACATATCAACGCCGCATCGGGTCTGGCCGACTGGGACGAAGGGTATCGCTTACTCCAAACGCTATTCTGAATATGCCAACCAGTACTACGCCGGAGACATCTCTCTCCGCCACCCCGACAGACGCCGCCCCCACAGGTCGCCAGCGCTCCCGGCTCTTATCGCTTGACGTCATGCGCGGCGGCATCATGGTCCTCCTCGCGCTCGAATCCGCCGGTCTGTACGAACGCCTGGCAGGCGATTCCGAAAACACCGCGCTCCATCCCCTCTTTCTGCAATTCTTTCATCACCCCTGGCACGGGCTCCACGCCTGGGACCTCGTTCAGCCCGCCTTCATGTTCATGGCAGGCGCGGCGATGGCTTTTTCGCTCCACCGCCAACGGCAGGACGGCAAACCGTGGTCGTATTCGCTTCGTAAAGCGCTGAGACGATCCGGCTGGCTGTTCTTCTGGGGCGTGTTGGACTATGCCGTAAGACCCGGCGGACTGTCTTTCGAACTATGGGACGTCCTCACCCAACTCTCGTTTACGTCGCTGGTCGCCTTTCTCATTTTCCGGTGGTCCTTCGCGGCCCAGGTCGCGGTCTGCGCGGGTATGTTGCTGCTGACGGAGGCCCTCTACCGCTGTATCCATATCCCCGGTTTCGACCAGCCATTCACGGACCAGCACAATTTCGGCAACTACGTCGATCTGCTGTTGATGGGCAAGATCAACAAAGGCGGATGGGTGGCGATCAACTGCATTCCAACGGCGGTCCATACGATCGCCGGGGCGCTGGCGGGCAAGCTCCTGCTTGACCCTGCTGCCGTCCGGAAAGCAAGCCGGCTCCTGCTATGGGCCATTGGAACGCTGGCCCTTGGGTACGCGCTGGACCGCACGGGCATCACGCCGGTCATCAAACGCATTGCGACCAGCTCCTTCGTCCTGGTCTCGCTCGGCTATAGCCTGCTCATCCTGGCCGCCTGCTACTGGTTCATCGACGTCCGCGGCCATCGCAGGGGCTGGTCATTCTTTACCGTCGTCGGTATGAATTCCATCTTTATTTACCTTTTTTTCGAGATCGTGGGAGACAGGTGGTTCAACGGCTATGCATCCGCCATCAGCGGCGGACTCCTCCGACTGACCGGGATACCGCCGGCCGTACAGGGCATCCTCGTATCGCTGTCGATCTTCGGCTGCGAATGGGGCCTTTGTTATTTCCTGTACAAAAAGAAGATCTTTTTCAAAGTATGACCTACAATAGCCCTTTCGTACTGGGCAGGTAGTTGCTGAACGGGTCGCGCCGCACGGCCATGCGCAGCGCTTTGGCAAACGCCTTGAAGATGGCCTCTATCTTGTGATGCTCGTTATCTCCCTTGCAGGATATGTTCAGGTTGCAGCGGGCGGCATCCGAAAATGATTTGAAGAAATGAAAGAACATCTCCGTCGGCATTTCGCCGATCTTTTCGCGACGGAACTCGGCATTCCAGACGAGCCAGCTGCGGCCGCCGAAATCGATCAACACCTGCGCATCGGCCTCATCCATCGGTAGTACGAACCCATAGCGCTCCATGCCCCGCTTGTCCGCCAGCGCCTTCATAAAAGCCTCTCCCAACGCAATGCCCGTATCCTCGATGGTATGGTGTTCGTCGATATGCAGGTCGCCCCTGACGCTGATGTCCAGGTCCATCTTGCCATGCCGCGCGATTTGCTCCAGCATGTGATCGAAAAATCCCAGCCCGGTATCGATAGCCGCCCGCCCGCTGCCGTCGACATTGAGCGAGATGGCTATCTGTGTCTCGCTCGTACGGCGTTCATGCCTCACCCGGCGAAGACCCAGTTTCAGGAACTCGTATATCCTGCTCCATTCGCTCGTCTCCAGCGCGATGCTTTCCTGCAGCTGGCGGCGGTTGACGCCGATCTCTTCGCCGCCGAGCGCTTCGTCATTGTTGAGCCAGATGGCCTTGCAACCGAGATTTTTTGCCAACTGGACGTCCGTAATGCGGTCGCCGATCACGAAGGAGTTGGCCAGGTCGTATTCGGGATTACCGATATAGGACTGGAGCATCCCTGTTCCCGGCTTGCGGGTCGGCGCCTGTTCCAGCGCAAACGTCTTGTCGATGTAGATCTGGCTGAACCGGATACCTTCCCCATCCAACGCCTTCAGCACAAAGTTGTGCACCGGCCAAAACGCGTCCTCCGGAAACGTTTTGGTCCCCAGGCCGTCCTGGTTCGTTACCATCAACAGTTCAAAATCGAATTCACGCGCGATACGGCCCATGTACTCGAACATCCCCGGATAGAATTCCAATTTGTCGAAGGAATCGATCTGATAGCTGGGCGGCGCCTCCCTGATCAGGGTGCCATCCCGGTCGATGAACAGGATCCTTCTCACTGGGCAGGCGGTTTATTGGTCGCCCTGATCGTCTTCACCTGTGCCGGCGTCACGGCGCTGGCTTTGTTCCCAAAGCTGTTGCGGACAAACGTGAGAACGTCCGCGATCTGCTGGTCCGTCAGGTCCGGATGCGGCGCCATCACGCCGGTGTAATCGTCGTCCCCGATCTTTTCCCCGTGCATGCCGTTCAGGACGATCTTCACCAACGCAACCTTATCCCCCAATACATATTTTGTTTTGATCAACGGCGGGTTCATATTCGGCACGCCCGAAGCGTCCGCCTGATGACATGCCAGGCATTGCTCGAGATACACCTGTTTTCCACGCGTGATGGAAGCCCGTATGCCCCCCTGCGCCGGCATCACCGGCCCACTCGTCATTGCCATCGATCCGACGGCCGCGATCAATGCGATAGCGTTTATTTTCATGTATGTCATTTATGATAGGATATTTTCCAGATCGTACCTCCGTTGCGCTGGTCATCCGTCACATAGATGGAACCGTCCGGACCCTGCGCCAGGCCGCAGGGACGGTGCTCGGCGGAACCCGGCTGCATTTTATCGGGCCCTCCGGCGAAATTGTTCGCGAACACCTCCCAGTTACCCGAAGGCTTGCCGTTGCTGAAAGGCACGAAGACGACGTAATAGCCCTCTTGCGGCTGGGGTGCGCGGTTCCAGCTGCCATGGAAGGCGATGAATGCGCCGTTTTTATATTTCGCCGGGAATTGGTTGCCCGTGTAGAAAAGCAGACCGTCGGGCGCCAGGTGACCCGGGAATGCGATCACGGGGTCCTGGTATTGCCTGGAAGGGCCTTTCTTCCCGTCGCCGCCATACTCGGGCGATTCGATCTGCTTGTGCTGTATCTGGTCGTAAAAAATATAAGGCCAACCGCAGTTCGAACCTTTATGCAGTTCGTACATGCATTCTGCCGGCAGGACCGCGCTCTGTTTACTGTCCCAATATTGAGGGAAAAGATCGCTCAGCTGATCGCGCCCATGCTGCATTACGAAAAGCGTGTTGGTGGCGGTATTCCAATCCAGCCCCACGACGTTCCGCAACCCCGTCGCATACCGGTGGTCATCCCCGTAAGTCTGGTCGGGGACGCCGGCCTTGAACTCCCAGATCCCACCGGCCGAATCGAGGATCGGACACGGCATCCGGCCGGGCGACCCTTTTTGCCTGTCGCTCACCTGGCACGCGTTCGAATAAGCGCCGATATTGACGTACAGGTTGCCGTCATTGTCCAGCACGATCGATTTGGAATTATGTTCGCCCCGGTCCAGCAACCCCCTGACAATGTGCTCCGGCTTGTCCGGGTTAAGGACATTGTAATTCTTATCCAGCCGGTAACGGTAGACATCCGTATTCGAGGAAGCATACAGGTAATCGCCCTTGAGGTACATGCCCGTGCCCACATAATCCCCGAACCCCGTGACCTTATCGGGCTTCCCGTCCCCGTTCGTGTCCTCGAGACGGTAAATACCTTTCCCGTTTTTCAGCCTTTCCAGCTTGACAAAAATGACGCCGTTCGGCGCAACCGCGATATGACGGGCATGCTGCATATCGGTCGTCAAAACCGTTGCCTTGAAACCCGACGGCAACTTCAATTGCGCCGCCGCCGGCATTCCGGCTATGCAAAACATGGCCGCGCCGAACAGACACCTGGTGATCATGGAGTGATTCATTTGATAAATATTAACGACTGTAAATTAATCGAAAAACCAACCCGGTCATCACTAAATTTTTCCTTAGACCCGCCACTCTTTCAGCGCCCTCAGCAATTCCGCATTCTCCGCCTTCGTCCCAACGGTGATCCTCAGACAACCTTCGCATAGTTCGACTTTGCTCCGGTCGCGCACCACGATGCCCGCGCCGAGGAGGTACTCGTAGATCTCCCGCCCATGGGTCGTCTTGACCAGCAGGAAATTGGCGTCGCTGGGATACACCTTCAACACCATCGGCAGCGTAGCCAGCGCCCCGCTCAGCTCTTCGCGCAACGCGACCAGGGTGCGGATCATCTCATTCACCTGGTCGACATCCTGCAACGCCTTCAATACCAGTTCCTGCGTGGCCTGCCCGATATTGTAAGGAGGCTTCACTTTGTCATAGACGCCGATAATGGCCTCGCTTGCAAATGCCATACCGAGTCTCAGACCGGCCAGCCCCCAGGCCTTGCTCAGCGTCTGCAGCACCACCAGGTTCGGATAGTCGCCCAGTTCCTGCAGAAAACTGCGATGCCGGGAGAAATTGATGTAGGCCTCGTCGATCACTACGAGCCCGGGGAAATTATTCAGGATGATTTCGATGTCCTGCCGGCTCATCGAATTGGCGGTCGGGTTATTGGGGCTGCAGATCCAGATGATCTTCGTATGCGCATCGACGAGGGTCTCCAGGTGAACGAGGTCGAGCTGGAAGTCGTCGAGAAGCCGGGCCCGTCTCACTTCTATATCGTTGATGTGCGCGGACACTTCGTACATACCGTAGGTCGGCGGGTTGATGATGACGTTGTCCCTGCCCGGAACGCAAAAAGCCCGGTAGAGCAGGTCGATACATTCATCGCTCCCGTTTCCCAGGAAGATGTGGCGGGGGTCGATCCCCTTGATCTGCCCGACCGCTTCCTTCAACTTCCACTGGTGAGGATCGGGATATCGGTTATACCATTTCGTTAGCGGCGACCCCAGGCTGTTCTCGTTGGCATCGATGAAGACCCTGGCCTCTCCCTTGAACTCGTCCCTGGCGGAGGAATAAGGCACCAGCCGCCGGATATTTTCCCGTAAAAGTGTATCTGGGTTGAACATAATGCTTATTTATCGATCCGCAGTCCGACGGCGCGTGCATGCGCCGCCAGCCCTTCCGCCTCTGCCATTCGCCGTACGGTCTCGCCGATGGCGCCCAGCCCCTCCCGTGTCAGTTCCTGGAACGTTATCTTTTTCACGAAGCTGTCGAGACTCACGCCGCCGAAGGCCCTGGCGTGCCCGTTGGTGGGCAGGACATGGTTGGTCCCGCTGGCATAGTCCCCCGCGCTTTCCGGCGAGAAATGACCGAGGAACACAGAACCCGCGTTGGTTACCTGCTCCGCCAGCCGCGCCGCATCCTCGCAGCACAGGATCAGGTGTTCAGGCGCATATTCGTTCAATAGACGCATGGCTTGCCGCCCGTCCCGGACGAGGAAAACCCGGCTGTTCGCGAGCGCCCTTCGTGCGATTTCCGCCCTTGGAAGCGTCGCCAGCTGATCCTCCACCGCGGACAGCACGGATGAAACGAGCGCCTCCGAGGTACTCACCAGCAGCACCTGGCTGTCGGCGCCATGTTCGGCCTGCGACAGCAGATCGGCCGCCACGAAACGGGCATCCGCCGTCTCGTCGGCGTAAACCGCCACCTCGCTGGGGCCCGCCGGCATATCGATGGCCACGCCCTCCCGCTGCACCAGCTGTTTGGCGCAGGTGACATACTGGTTGCCGGGCCCGAACAGCTTGTAAACTGCCGGGATGGTCTCTGTCCCGAAAGCCATGGCGGCGATAGCCTGGACGCCCCCTATCCGAAAGACCCGCGTCACGCCGACCAGCTGCGCCGCAAAAAGGATGGCCGGGTGCAAGCTGCCCTTCGCATCGGGCGGGCTGCAGAGAACGATCTCGCGGCATCCGGCCAGTTGCGCCGGTATGGCCAGCATCAGCAAGGTAGAGAACAAGGGCGCGGTGCCACCGGGTATGTACAGGCCCACTTTTTCGATACCCACCGCTTTGCGCCAGCAACGCACGCCCGGCATCGTTTCGACAACCGGTTCGGTATGCTCCTGGGCGCGGTGAAAACGGCGGATATTTTCCGCCGCAGTACGGATCGCCGACCGAAGCCCTTCTTCCGTCCTGCCCGCCCCCGCCGCGATCTCTTCGGGACTCATCTGCAACGTTTCCGGCGCGACGCCGTCGAATCGTAGCGAGAATTTACGGACCGCCCTGTCGCCGTCCCGTCTGACCTCATCCAGGATAACCCGCACGGAATCCTCCAGCGACCGCGTATCCAGCGCCGGCCGTTTCAGCCATTCGCCCCCCGGGCGCGGGCCGTCGTTTCGTATATCGGTAATTTCCATATCAAATGATCATTTTCTCGATGGGTACGACGAGGATACCCTGGGCGCCGGCGGCCTTCAGCTTTTCGATGATATCCCAGAATTCGTTTTCGCTCAGGACGCTGTGGACGCTGCTCCAGCCCTCCTCGGCAAGCGGCAGGACCGTGGGGCTTTTCATTCCCGGCAGCAACCGGATGATCTCCGGCAGCCGGTCATTCGGAGCGTTCAGCAGGACATATTTGTTGTTGCGCGCCTTCTTCACCGCCCGGATGCGGAATACAAACTTCTCCAGCAATTGCCGCTCCGCCTCGCCCATCCGCTCGTTGCGGATGAGCACTGCCTGCGACCGCAGCACCGTCTCGACTTCCCGAAGCCCGTTCATGAACAGCGTGCTTCCGCTGCTGACCAGGTCGACGATGGCATCGGCCAGACCGATACCGGGAGCTATTTCGACAGATCCGCTGATCTCGTGGATCTCCGCCCGGATGCCGTTCTTCTCCAGGAACTGCCGCACCAGCAACGGATACGTGGTGGCGATCTTCTTTCCATTGAGCGACTCCACTCCGTCGTAGACGTCGGCGCGGCCAACGGCAACGGACAACCGGCACTTGCCGAACCCCAGGTATTCGATGATCTCCGCTTTCTTGTTCTTCTCGTAAAGGACATTCTCGCCGACGATGCCGATGTCCGCCACCGCATCCTCCACATATTGCGGAATATCGTCGTCGCGCAGGAAATAGACCTCCATCGGGAAGTTGTCGCACTCCGCCTTCAGCTTGTTGACCCCGTTTTTCAGGTCGATTCCGCAGTCTTTCAGCAGCCTGACGCTTTCGTCGTACAGCCTGCCCGATTTTTGAATCGCGATCTTTAGTTTGCTCATAGTCATTTACCGGCTGCCACAGGGCCCATGAAAAAGGGCTCACCCTGCGGTAAGCCCTTCAGTTATTGTATGTTTTGAACAACACACCACCGGCCTACCCCTGGGGTAAGATGATAAGATGGTGACGATGTTGTAAAAATCTCATTGTGCCGCAAAAATAACAGCGAAATCGCAATGTCCAAAATTTAATTTTGGCCTTTCAGGCGAAGAGGAAAATTACAATAGCGCATTCAGTACCAGTACGCCCGCAAGTCCCGTCAACGATACGATACTCTCCATCAGCGACCACGAACGAATGGTATCCCTGATCGAAAGATTGAAATATTCCTTGAACATCCAGAATCCGCTGTCATTGACGTGGGAAAAGAACAGGCTGCCCGCACCGATGGACAGGACCATCAGATTGGGGTCCATATGCATGCGGTTGGTCAGCGGCAGAAGGATGCCCGCGGCCGTCAAACCGGCTACGGTGGCCGACCCCAGACAAACCCGGATGATGGCAGCCATCAGCCAGCCCAGGACCAAAGGGTGGATGGGCCAGTCCTGCAGGATGACCGCGATCTCTTTGCTCACGCCGCTGTCCGAGAAGACTTCCTTGAGCGCCCCCGAGCCGGCCACGATAAGCAGGATGACGGAAATATCCCGGATGGCCTCCTCGTATGTCCGCGTGATGCGCGACATCGTCATTCCGCAGCGGATGCCCAACGTGTAGGTGGCACTGGCGATCGACGCCAACAGGATGATGGAGGGATCGCTTAAAAACGCTATGATCCCTTTCCAGGCGTCCGGGATGCGGAATACGATCGGCGCCAACGTCGTCACCATCAGCAGGATCACCGGCAACAACGACGAAAAAAGGCTGTTGAAGATCCCCGGCAGCTCGGCCTCCGGCTTCTCGCGGGCAACCAGCCCCTCCAGCGGCGTGGCCACGATATGTTTCAGCGTCCGCGAATAGACAGGCCCCGCCAGTATGACGGCGGGTATCGCAATGGTCATCCCGTAAAGCAGGGTCTTTCCCATGCTCGCATGGAACTGCACCACCAGCGCGGAAGGCGCAGGATGCGGCGGGAGATAACCGTGCGTGACCGATAGCGAGGCCAGCATCGGCAATCCGATATAGACCGCCGGCAATTTGTACCGGTAGGCGACGGAAAAGATCAGCGGCACCATGAGCACGAAACCGACATTGTAGAACAGCGGGATGCCGATCAGGAAGCCGGTGACCATCAACGCCCACTGCAGGTATTTCCTGCCGAAGAGCCGCATCATCGTGGTGGCGATCCGTTGCGCCCCGCCGCTCTCGGCGACGAGCTTTCCCAACATGGCTCCAAGCACGATCACGATCGCCAGTTGTCCGAGGGTGTCGCCAATACCTCTGTAAACGGAACCGGCGATATGTTCGAACGGAATACCCAACAACAGGCCCGTGAGGACCGAAACGAATAGAAATGCCAGGAAAGCATTCACCTTGCCCCATGAGATCAGCGCTACCAGGAGCAGGATACCGAAAAGTACAAGCAATAAATGCATAGATGGTAGATATGGCCGCGCCGGAAGCTCCGGCGAGTTTTCAATGCGAATCCCTGCCGACTTCCGAACCGGATCCTCCGCGCAAAAAGTCCAGGTCGGCGCCCAGGTGTGCCTGCTGCACGTGTTCGCGATACAGGTGAACATATCCTCTTTCCGGACCCGGCACCGCCGGGGGCCGCCACGATTTCTTCCTCTGCGCCAGCTCTTCCTCGGGCACATCGAGATGCAGTCTGCGGCCGGCGACATCCAGCTCGATCCAGTCCCCATCCTTCACGAGCGCCAGGACGCCGCCTACGGCCGATTCCGGCGATACATGCAGGACAACGGTCCCATAGGCGGTCCCGCTCATCCGGCCGTCGGAGATCCGCACCATATCCGTTACCCCCTGTTCAAGCAATTTCTTCGGCAGCGTCATATTCCCCACCTCGGGCATGCCGGGATAACCGACCGGTCCGACATTCTTCAGGACCATCACACTCGTGGCGTCAATGGCAAGTCCGGGATCGTCAATGCGGCGATGATAGTCTTCGATGTCTTCGAAGACGACGGCCTTTCCGCGGTGCTGCATCAGCGCAGGCGTCGCCGCCGAAGGCTTGATGACCGCCCCATCTACGGCGAGGTTCCCCTTCAGGACCGCGATACCGGCATGCTCGATCAACGGGGAATCCAGGCCCGCGATCACCTCCCGGTTGTAGCAGGCGGTCCTGCCGCTGCAGTTCCCGGCATGCGTCTTCCCGTTGACTGTCAGCGATTCCATATCCAGCATGTCGCGAAGCTCGTTGAGGATCACCGGTAACCCGCCCGCATAGTAGAAATCTTCCATCAGGAACTTACCCGAAGGCATCAGGTTCAGCAATAACGGAACGCCGCTCCCCAGCCGGTCGAAATCCTCCAGTTCCAGCGGCACGCCGATGCGGCCGGCGATCGCGGTAAGATGGATGATGAAATTCGAGCTTCCGCCGATGGCGGCATTGACCTTTATGGCGTTTTCGAACGCCCGGCGCGTGAGTATCTTCGACAAACGCATGTCCTCCCTGACCATTTCGACGATGCGCCTTCCGGAAAGATGGGCCATTACCTTTTTGCGCGCATCCACGGCGGGTATGGCCGCCGCACCCGGCAGGGTAAGTCCCAGCGATTCGACCATGCAGGCCATCGTGGAGGCAGTACCCATGGTCATGCAATGACCCGCGCTGCGCGACATACAACTTTCGGCGAGCAGGTATTCCTCATCGGACATCAGCCCTGTCTTGCGCTCCTCCTCGAATTTCCAGACATGCGTGCCGGAGCCGATATCCTGTCCGCGGAATTTGCCGTTCAGCATCGGACCGCCCGGCACGACGATGGTAGGCAAATCGACGCTTGCCGCACCCATCAGGGTCGAGGGGGTCGTCTTATCGCAGCCCGTGAGCAATACTACGCCGTCGATCGGGTTGCCCCGGATCGATTCTTCGGCATCCATGCTCGCCAGGTTCCGGAACAGCATCGCGGTAGGCTTCAGCAATGTTTCACCCAGCGACATGACGGGGAATTCCAACGGGAATCCCCCTGCCTCGTAAACGCCCCGTTTGACGACTTCCGCAAAGTCGCGCAAATGCGCATTGCACGGGGTCAATTCGGACCAGGTATTGCAAATGCCGATGACCGGGCGGCCCTGAAAAAGGTCTTCCGGAAATCCCTGGTTCTTCATCCAGCTGCGGTAGATGAACCCCATCTTATCCGTCTTGCCGAACCAGTTCCGGCTCCTGAGTTGCTCCATGTGTTCAAATATACATCAATTGTCCCCTTTCATGTACTGCTTATAGCTGTCGTTGATGTAGATAAGGATATCGACATTGGCAGCCCGGCGGCAGTATTCATAAGACGGCCGGTATTTCTGCATGAATTGTTTCAGCGAGTCGCCCTTCAGATGCGTGATCTTTGCCACGAAGTCCTTGTTATACCGCGAATCGACATAGTAATCCTCTTCTTCCTTCTCCAACCGCTTTTCCAGGCGGATCCGTTGTTTTGCGGCGCTGCCGGTATTGCGGAAGACATTGAAGGTGACGCCCACCCCGTCGGCTCCCTGACGGTCCCTGGCCACCTTCGGCGTATTGTCGTGATCGTAGACCCAGGCATACTCCTTCCGCCTGTCCATCGAATCCAGCTGGTAATTACTGAACTGCCCGACCCGGACGGCTTGCAGCGTCTGCGGCCGGATGTCGAGATAAACGGGACAGGCCGCCGTGAGCAGCGAGGCGGTGACCGTCAGCGTATCGGCCATATATCCGACCGATGAAAAGGCGATATGGTCGCCCGGCGAGGCCTGGATGCTATAACTGCCGTCCTCGTCCGACAAATCGTACCGTTGCCTGGTGATATTATGGATGCTAACGGATTGAAGCGATTCCGTGCTGTTCTTCTTGTAGATCTTGCCCGTTAGGAACTGTTGCGCTTTCCCCGGAAGGGTAAAAGCGAGACACAGCAGGATTGTAATAGGTGTAAATCTATAGCGCATAAGTCAGGAGTCCGCCAAGTTAGGGCTATTGCCGTATTTCCTGGCATGGACCCCGCAAGTTTTTTGTTAAAACGGCCATAGTAATCTACATTTAAGCGCTCAACTTAGTTGTAATGAAAAAAGTCTTAATTGCCATCTCCTTGTTAACCAGTTTATTCACGGCCGGCGCGCATGAAATCGACCAGCCGGCTGCCGCTGCCTTTGCACCCAAACAGGAATTTTACTCCATCCGCATCTACCAGCTGAAAAATGCGGAACAGGAAGCCCGCGTAGACGCCTACCTCCAACACGCTTTTCTTCCCGCGCTCCACCGGATGGGCATTTCCGAAGTCGGCGTTTTTAAGCCCGTTGGCAACGACACCGCAGCGGTCCGCCGCATCTATGTACTGATTCCTTTCAAAAGCCTCGAACAGTTCGCAGGCCTTTCGTCCGCTCTGGCAAAAGACGCCCAATATCGCAGCAGTGCCCTGGACTACCAGGATGCCCGGTACGACAGTACGCCTTACATCCGTATGGAAACAATGCTGTTACAGGCGTTTCCGGACATGCCACGCCATGCGGTGCCCGCTGCGCTCCAGGGCCCGCGGGCAGAGAGGGTGTACGAGCTCCGTAGTTATGAGGGCCCTACCGAAAAATACTTTGCCAGCAAGGTAAAAATGTTCAACGAGGGAGGCGAGATCCCCATCTTCCAACGACTCGGTTTCAATGCCGTTTTCTATGCCTCCGTATTGGCCGGAAGCCATATGCCCAACCTGATGTACATGACCAGTTTTGACAACATGGCGTCCCGCGAACAACACTGGAAGACTTTTGGCGCGGATCCTGCCTGGAAACAGTTGTCGGGGTCGGCGGAATACCAGCACAATGTCTCGCATATCGATATCGTTTTCCTGCATCCTGCGGAATACTCGGATCTTTGATCCCGGCGGCATACTAACGCCCCCGCGACACGCGTTATCAAGCTGATATCCTATCGTAAACTATTGGAAAACGTTTTATGAAGCATGCAGACAAGCCGTTCATCGGCATCCTGATCGTCACCATCGCCATCCTGTATGGCGTCATAGCGCTGCTCAGCTGATCCGCGGGCCGCGCATTTTTTTGTCCTATTTTCGCCCGCATGGACAATTTGCATCTCCGGCCTGTCCGGCCGGAAGACAACCCTGTTTTAGCGGCGATTATTCGCTCGGCATTCAGGGAATTCCACCTGGACAAACCCGGCACGGCCTTTTTTGACAGCGCCCTCGACGACATGTACTCCACCTTTCAGGTGCCGGGGAGTCGGTACTTTGTTGGTTGCTCCGGTGGCCGCATCGCCGGCGGCGGTGGCATCTATCCTTCGCCGGGCTTACCCCCCGGTATATGCGAACTCGTCAAGATGTATCTCGTCCCATCCATGAGAGGCAAGGGCCTGGGAAGACTCCTGCTCGACGAATGCCTGCGGACGGCCCGGCGATCCGGATATCGCCAGGTATATATAGAAAGCATGCCGGAATTCGGAAAAGCCATTTCCCTGTATGAGAAGCTCGGCTTCCGCCGTTTGGACAGCGCTCTGGGGAATACGGGGCATTACACTTGTTCTGTCTGGATGCTCAAAGACCTTTAAACTTCAGGGCGGCTGCAACACAGACCGAAAGGATGGATCAAAAACGGGCAACGATCAACCAGGCATTCTTCGCCTCACCCGCGACCGGCAGGGTGACAGGCGCTCACGAGGCGGGTTTGACCTCGTATATCGGACTGAAAAGATACAATTTTCCCGTGGCTACTTCTACACATTGAAATCTTTTTCTAAGCCGCTTCCCTTTTCTGAACACCCGTTGGTCCTCGAGCAGGAAACAAGCCCCCTCGGGCAGCTGCTCGACCAGCAGGAGACCGGACGTGTTCTCGTCATAAGCTTTGAGGATGCGCATCAGGTCCTCGTCCGCGCAACTGCTGGCAGGGAGGTTGTGAAGACTTTTCTTCAATGCGGCCAGGATGTCGGCGGGGAATACCGGCAACCGGATGAATTGCTCCAGCAGGCGCCGGTAGATGGCTTTCCACTCCTTGCCGTGCGAAGCCACGCGATTGCCGCATTCGACAAAGGTAACCAGGTGCGCCAGTTCGTGGATCAGCGTGATCAGGAAGGAATAGTGGTTCAGATTGCCGTTGACACTGATGCGGTGATTGCTGTTCCGGGTCGCATGCCGGTAATCTCCGAGGACGCTTTTTCGCTCCCGCGTAATGGTCAGGTGCACGTGATACTGGTTCAGGTAGTCCAGGATCAGCTGTGCGGCCCGCTCGGGTATCCAGCGGCGCAAATAATCGATCGGAGCTTCTCTCTTAGACATTTTTTTGCAGGATCCTCACTTCCAGGAAGGTATAGATGAGATACAGGACAAAACAACCGATGATCCCGTTCCGGTTGACCGCCGGGCCGGCCGCCAGGGCATAGATCAGCACCGCCACCAGGCAAGCCATCATTTTGATCAGCAGACTCCCATACATCACCCGCACAAAAAAATGCGCATTATTGTTGCGCAACCCTTTGGCATACAGCCGAAACGATACCGCCGTCACCGCGAATAGCAGGAGGTTGCCCCCGAGCAGGACCCGGTGATCGGTACCCCATTCCGCCGCCAACCGCCGGAAGACAAAGATCAAACAACTGAATAGAAGGAATGTCAGCAAAATGGGCAGGAATGCCCTGCCGGGCGTCTTATTTTCCATTTTTCTTGTTCGAGCCCCCCTTCACCAGCTGGACCAGGAGGACCACGATTACCAGCAAAGGTAAGGATAGCGAAAAAACCGGAAAAGAGAGCTTTGCCCATTTATCCGCCTTCATGCCCAAAAACACCGCTATACCCACGGAAGCGAAGACTTCCGACGATACACCGGCATACCGGATCAACTGCCGGCGCCGGACGGCGGCATCGTCGCCTGAATCGGGTCCGCCCTCCTTTTTAGGCCGGGGCGATGGCGGTGTCGACATGTTTATATTCCTTCTTGAGCTCCGAAGAGGAAGAGGACTTTCCGTTTGCCGGTGACCCGACAGACGCCGCGATCATATGACATTCTCCGTTGAAATTGGCCGATGGCTCGATCTGCAGCTTGGCGGCTTCGATATTGCCGTTGACCGTACTGCCCCCTTTGATCTGCAGCAAGTCCTTCACCTTGATGGTACCGGTCACTTTTCCGAGGATATCCGCGGTCTGCCCATTGATATCTCCCTGTACATTGCCGTTGGCGCCGATGATCACCTTGGCAGAGCAGTGGATGTTGCCCACCAGCGTACCATCGATGCGCAGATCGCCGCTGCTCGTGATATCGCCTTTCATGGTCGTACCCGCGCCGATGAGGCTGGCGCTTGCGCTGACGGTGTCTTCGCCGAGGCCCA